>JBJMVU010000219.1:0-15694 GCA_045810485.1 Massilia sp.
GTACGGCTCCCGCCCCGGCAGGCAAGCAATGACGGAGGCGCGCACGATGGAAGCAGGCACGCAGGCGCCGCCGGCCGAATGCGGCGGCAGCACGCTCGTCGTCAAGGGGCTGCAGAAGAGCTATGGCAAGCGCCTCGTGGTCCGTGACGTGTCGCTGCAGGTCGCGTGCGGCGAAGTGGTCGGCCTGCTGGGCCCCAACGGCGCGGGCAAGACGACGTCGTTCTACATGATCGTGGGCCTCGTGCCGTCGG
Organism: Massilia sp.; assembly: GCA_045810485.1. GTDB lineage: Bacteria > Pseudomonadota > Gammaproteobacteria > Burkholderiales > Burkholderiaceae_D > Telluria. The sequence goes on from JBJMVU010000219.1 coordinate 252, forward strand.
ACGCCGGCAGCATCGACATCAACGGCACCGACATCACGAGCCTGCCGATCCACCGGCGCGCGCTGCTGGGCCTGTCGTACCTGCCGCAGGAAGCGTCCGTGTTCCGCAAGCTGACGGTGGAAGAGAACATCCGCGCCGTGCTGGAATTGCAGCGCGAGAACGGCAAGCCGCTCACCAAGGCACGCATCACGGAACGTCTCGACGAGCTGCTGACCGAGCTGCAGATCGAGAAGCTGCGCGAGAACCCGGCGCTGTCGCTGTCCGGTGGCGAACGCCGCCGTGTGGAGATCGCGCGCGCGCTCGCGACCGATCCGCGCTTCGTGCTGCTGGACGAACCGTTCGCCGGCGTGGATCCAATCGCCGTCATCGAGATCCAACGTATCGTGCGCTTCCTGAAGGAGCGCGGCATCGGCGTGCTGATCACGGACCACAATGTGCGCGAGACGCTGGGCATCTGCGACCGCGCCTACATCATCAACCAGGGGGCGGTGCTGGCATCCGGCCGACCGGACGACATCATCGCCAACGAATCGGTGCGCCGCGTCTACCTGGGCGAACACTTCCGAATGTAGTCATGAAACAGACGCTGCAACTCAAGACCTCACAGCACCTTGCGCTGACGCCGCAACTCCAGCAGTCGATCCGCCTGTTGCAGTTGTCCACGCTCGAGCTGCACCAGGAAATCGAACAGGTCCTGAGCGAGAACCCGTTGCTCGAACGACTCGACGATCCGCTGGACCGCTCCGTGCGCTTGCTGGCCGACGGCGCCATCAATAACGCGCCGTCGTCGCAGGCGGGCGAGGCGCCGGCCGCGCAGGGCAATGGCGAAGAAGGCGGCAGTGCGCCCGCCGAGAACGGCAATGGCGAAGGGGGTGACGCCGGCGGCGACAGCGCAGAAGGCGGCGGCGAGGGCGGCGAGGACTGGGGCGAGTACGGCCGCAGCGGCAGCGGCGGCGGCGAGGAGGAGGACGGCCGCCCGCAGCTGGAAGCGAGCCCTGTCACCCTGCGCGAGCATCTGATGGAACAGGTGCGCATGACGTGCTGCGCGGCGCGCGACTGCGCTCTGGTGGAGCTCGTCGTCGATGCGCTGGACGACAACGGCTACCTGGAAGAGCCGCTGGAAGACATCCACGCGCGCCTGCCGGCCGAACTGGAGATCGAGTTCGAGGAGTTGCGCACGGCGCTCTCCCTCGTGCAAAGCATGGAACCGCCCGGCGTGGGCGCGCGCAGCGCGGCCGAATGCCTGGCCCTGCAGATCCGCCGCATGCCCGGCGTGCCGCTCGTCACGCGGCGCATGGCGCTCGTCATCGTCGAGAAATACCTGACGTGGTTCGCGCAGCGCGAATTCAACAAGCTGAAAAAGGCGCTCGATTGCGACGACGAAGACCTGCGCGAAGCCCAGGCCGTCATCCGCCAGTGCAATCCGCATCCGGGCGCGGCGTTCGCGTCGGACGTGTCGGACTTCGTCGTGCCGGACGTGATCGTGCGCCGCGCCAAGGATGGCTGGAGCGTGCAGCTGAATCCGGAAGTGATGCCGCGCCTGCGCGTGAACAGCCTGTACGCGTCGCTGATGAAGCAGGGTAAATCGGAAACGCAGATGAACGCGCAGTTGCAGGAAGCCAAGTGGCTCATCAAGAATATGCGGCAACGCTTCGACACGATCCTGCGGGTGTCCCAGGCAATTGTTGATCGCCAGCGCAACTTTTTTTCCCATGGCGCAGTCGCGATGCGGCCCCTTGTTTTACGTGAGATAGCTGATACACTAGGTCTACACGAGAGCACAATTTCTCGAGTCACAACTCAGAAATACATGCTGACCCCGCACGGCATGTTCGAGTTGAAGTATTTCTTCGGGAGTCACGTTGCCACCGAAGCGGGAGGCGAAGCATCGTCGACGGCAATTCGGGCCCTCATCGTACAATTGACAGGAGCAGAAGACCCCAAGAACCCTTTATCCGATAGCAAGATCGCGGAGATGCTAGGGGAACAGGGAATGGTTATCGCGCGGCGCACGGTCGCCAAATACCGTGAGGCGCTGAAGATTCCGCCCGTTAGTCTCCGCAAATCCTTGTAGCAAGCTCTTGCAACAACGCTGTCTCTTGTGCCCGACCGAGCGCACGGCCCGGCAGCGAATCTTCAAAGGAGTGTGTATGAATCTCACTATCAGCGGACATCATCTCGATGTAACCCCAGCAATCCGTGAATACGTACAGAACAAGCTTGAACGCATTACCCGCCATTTCGATCAAGTGATCGACTCCCACGTCATCCTCTGCATCGACAATCTCACCGAGAAAGAAAAACGCCAGAAAGCCGAGATCAACCTGCGTCTCGCGGGCAAGATCGTCCATGTCGCCAGTGCCGCGCACGATCTATACGCCGCGATCGACATGCTGATGGACCGCCTGGACCGCCAGGTCGTCAAGTACAAGCAAATGCTGAAGGATCATGACAACGCGTCTATCAAGCGTATGTCGGAAGGCGGAGAGGAAGAACCCGCCGCGGCGTAATACCACGTGCAGTAGCACCAAGGAGTGAAGGGCGCATTGGCGCCCTTTTCGATTTTATGGGCGCTACAATGTCGGTCTGATTATTTCAATAACAACGAGACATGACCGACACCGTTTTATCCCGCGTGGCCAACCGCACCGGCGTCATTACCCTTGACCGCCCGAAGGCGCTGAACTCGCTGTCGCTGGACATGGTTCGCGCGCTCACCGCCACGCTGCTCGCCTGGCGCATCGATGCCGGCATCGACGCCGTCGTCATCGGGAGTTCGAACGAAAAAGCCTTGTGTGCCGGCGGCGACATCCGCTTTTTCCACGAGGCCGGCCGCGCCACGCCGCAGACGGGCAGCCCGCTGCTGGAAGATTTCTTCACCGAGGAATACGCCCTCAATCACCTGATCCACTTTTATCCGAAGCCGTTCATTTCCCTGATGGACGGCGTCGTGATGGGCGGCGGCATGGGCATCGCGCAGGGCGGGCCGGACTGCGGCCTGCGCATCGTGACGGAGCGCTCGAAGATCGCCATGCCCGAAGTGAACATCGGCCTGTTCCCGGACGTGGGCGGCAGCCATTTTCTTTCGCATGCACCGGGCCGCCTGGGCCACTATCTCGGCGTGACCGGGGTGACCATCGGCGCGGCCGATGCGATCTACGTGGGCCTGACCGACGTGTTCGTCCCGTCCGCGCAGCTGGATGCGCTGCGCGCGCTGATCGAGACGACGCCGGGCGCGGCGCTTCCGGCCGCCATCCGCGCGTTCGCCGCGCCGTTTGCTTCTCATGCTGGCGCCAGCGAGCTGGAAGCGCAGCGCGCAGCGATCGACCGCCACTTCGGCGCGGACTCGGTCGCGGCCGTGATGGCGTCGCTGGAGACGGATGCGAGCCCGTTCGCGCAAAAGACGCTGGCCACGATGCGCCAGCGCTCGCCGTTGATGATGTCCGTGACGCGCGAGATGCTCGTGCGCGGCGAAGCCCTCGGCGTGGCCGACTGCCTGCGCATGGAGCGCTCCCTCGTGCGCCGCACGTTCGAACACGGCGAAGTGCTCGAAGGCGTGCGCGCGCTCGTGATCGACAAGGACAATGCGCCGCGGTGGAATCCATCCACGCTCGATGCGGTCGCGCCGGAGATGGTCGCGTGGTTCTTCGCGCCCGTGTGGCCGGCGCACGCGCATCCGCTGCGCGACCTCTGATCCAGCACCGAGTCGGGCACCAGCGCTTCGGCGTGGCCTGAACTGAAGGAGAGGATATGAACACACCCACCGCCTGGAAGGCACGCCTGGCCGGCTACCGCTGGACGCGCCAGGGCATCGGTTGTTCGGAGGCGGACGTGTTCCGCCTCGACGCATCCAGTCAGCCCGTCCTGTTCGCGAAATTCGAGCCGGCCGGCCCGCTGGCCGAATTGCGCGACGAGGCCGAGCGCCTGCGCTGGCTGGCCGGCGCCGGCATGCCGTGCGCGCCGGTGCTCGACGTCGCGCACGACGCCGACCACGACTGGCTGCTGCTGGGAGCCGTGCCGGGCCGCGACCTGCTGGCCGCAGGCCTGGAACCCGCGGTCGCCGTCGAACGGCTGGCGGCCGCGCTGCGGGCGCTGCATGCGCTCGATCCGGCCACGTGCCCGTTCGACCATCGCGCGGCGCGGCGCATCGAACGCGCCCGGGCGCGCATGGAAGCCGGGCTGGTGGACGAGGACGACCTCGACGACGAGCACCAGGGTATGGCGCCCGCCGCGCTGTTCGACCGTCTCGCCGCGCAGGCGCCGCGCACTGAAGACCTGGTCGTCACGCACGGCGACGCGTGCCTGCCGAACCTGATCGTCGACGACGCGGGCCGCACGGGCTGGATCGATTGCGGCCGCCTGGGCGTGGCGGACCGCTGGCAGGACCTGGCGCTGGCCACGCGCGATATCGCCGGAGAATTGGGCGAGGAGTGGGTCGCGCCGTTCCTGGCGGCGTACGGCACGACGTTCGATGCTGCGAAGAGCAGCTTTTACCGGCTGCTCGACGAGTTCTTCTGAGTTCCGCGCGGGCTCGGGGAGCCCACCCCTACCGCTGATTCCCGCTTACGGCTGTTCGCGGTGGCGCACGACGACGCGTTCCGTGTCGCCGAAATATGCGCCGAGCCGCTCCGCCATGTACACGGAGCGGTGCTGGCCGCCCGTGCAGCCGACGGCGACCGTCAGGTAGCTGCGGTTGTCCTTCTTGAACGACGGCAGCCACTTGGCGATGAACGCGCGGATGTCGGACAGCAGTTCAGCCGCCTGCGGCTGGGCGTCGAGGAACGCGATCACGGGCGCGTCCTTGCCGGTCAGCGGGCGCAGCGTGAGGTCGTAATAGGGGTTCGGCACGGCGCGTACGTCGAACACGAAGTCGGCGTCGAGCGGCACGCCGCGCTTGAACGCGAACGATTCGAAATACAGCGTCAGCGGCGCATAGGCGACCTCGGCCAGTTCCTTGACCCAGGCGCGCAGCTTGTTGGCCGACAGCTCTGACGTGTCGATCACGTGGCCCATCTTCTCGATCGGGCCCAGGCGGTCGCGTTCTTCCGAGATGCATTCGATCAGCGTGCGGCGCGACGCCGGGTTCTCGCCCGGACGCAGCTCGTGCGACAGCGGATGGCTGCGGCGCGTCTCGGAAAAGCGCGCGACGAGCGAGTGCGTGCTGGCGGTCAGGAAGATCACCTTGACCTGGTGGCCTTCGTCACGCAACGTGGCGACCGTCGTCGGGAGTTCGGCCAGCGATTCGGCGCTGCGCGCGTCGACGGCGACGGCGATGCGTTTGGTCTCGTCGCCTTCGATGCTGCCGACGAGGGCGGGCAGCAGGGCGGGGGGCAGGTTGTCGACGCAGTAGTAGCCAGCGTCTTCGAGGACGTTCAGGGCGACGGATTTACCGGAGCCCGAGATACCGGTGATGAGTAGGATGCGCATGGCGCGATGATAGCATCGGCAAGTGTCTGCCGCACCGCACAAGGCTTATGGATGAGGTATTTGCAACAGGTCGGATGAGGCGCCGTATCCGATTCCTGATAATGACCTTGGGTTCCCGCCTGCGCGGGAACGACGTTGTTTCAGGACTCGTACAAGAGAACGTCATCGGTGCGAAGGCGGGATGGCGCCACCGGCACTATCCCCCGATTTCGCACGCTCAGTCGCTGCTCATTGCTTTTCTTTGCCGCTCCATGAACTCCTGCAGCGTATCGATCCCGCGCAGCTGCAGGATCGTATTGCGCACGGCAGCCTCCAGCAGCACCGCGATGTTGCGGCCGGCCGCGACGGGGATGACCACTTTGCGGATCGGCAGCCCCAGCACGTCCTCGGTCGGAAAGTGGAACGGAAGCCGTTCGACTTCTTCGTCCAGCGCGCCGCGCTTGACGAGGTGGACGATCAGTTTCAGGCGCATCTTGCGGCGCACCGCCGTCTCGCCGAAGATCGCCTTGATGTCCAGCAGGCCCAGCCCGCGCACTTCGAGCAGGTTCTGCAGCAGCGGCGGGCAGCGGCCCTCGATCATGTTCGGGGCGATGCGCGAGAATTCGACGGCGTCGTCGGCGACGAGGCCATGCGAGCGCGAGATCAGTTCCAGGCCCAGCTCGCTCTTGCCGAGGCCCGAGTCGCCCGTGATCAGAACACCGACGCCCAGCACGTCCATGAACACGCCGTGCATGATGACGCGCTGCGCCAGCTTCTTCGACAGGTACACCCGCAGGTAGTCGATGACCTGCGCGGCCGGCAGCGGCGTCGAGAACAGCGGGATGTTCTGCTCGTCGCAGATGGCGAGGATGTCCGGCGGGGTGTCGAGACCCTGCGCGATGAACAGCGCAGGCGGACCGCCCGCGATCAGTTCGCCGATCAGGTGGCTGCGCGAGCCGGATTTCAGGCGCTGGTAGTAATTCAGTTCCTGGTGACCGAACACCTGCATGCGACCTGGGTGGATCAAATTCAGGTGGCCGACCTGGTCCGCGGCGGAGACGGCGTCACCGGAAATCTGGCGCTCGCCGCCCGGGAATCCGGCGAACCAGCCCAATTGCAGGCTGTCGCGGTTGTCGTCGTACAGCCGTTGGATGGTCAGCGGGGTTTGCAGCATGGTCGCTTTCGCAAGGTCAACCGAGGGCTTGCAGGCTCGGCTGCCAGTTGATGATGCGTTCGTAGACGGATTTCGGATCCATGTCCGTGCTCAAGGCCGTGCGGATCGCCTCGTCCGAGAACAGTTCCGCGATCTCCGACAGGATTTCCAGGTGCTGTTGCGTCACGTGGTCGGGGATCAGCAGGAAAAAGAGCAGTTTCACGGGCTGGCCGTCCGGCGATTCGAACGGAATCGGCTCGAGCAGGCGCACGAACGCGGCCAGCGGCGATTTGAGGCTTTTGCTGCCCTTGATGCGGCCGTGCGGCACGGCGACGCCGTGACCGAGCCCGGTGGACCCGAGGCGCTCGCGTGCGAACAGGTTGTCCGACACGGTGGAGCGGGCGATGCCGCAGTTGTTCTCGAAGATCAGGCCGGCCTGCTCGAAGGCGCGCTTCTTGCTCGACACTTCAATGTCCAGCTGCACGTTCTCGAGTGAGAGGATTTTGCTTAGATTAGTCATAACACGCTTCTATTGCGGTGCACCCAGGGGTGCTTGCGAGCGGGAATTATAGGCCTGTTTTATGGCCGTGTAATTCGATTTTGCACGCCGTCGGATGCCTGTGTGATCCCTGTCGCAAACCTTCGCGTAAAGACCTCGCAACCGACAATCTGTGACGCGCAATTTCCGCCACGAAATCCCGGGATTCACGCATGAAACGTCTTCCCGGGGCCTCTTTTACCGATTTTTGTAGCGCTAAGCTGTGCAAAGTTATCCCTTTGCACATCCGGACGGATCGCGAAGGATGTCGCCGGAAACGTACACCGCAGATGGGGACGAACGACGAAAAATCACCCATCCGGAGTGTTCATTGACGCGCGGCGCGCAAATTCGGCGGTTTGGCGGTGCTGAAATTGGCGCGCCACGGATTGATGTCCAGGCCGCCGCGCCGCGTGTAGCGGGCGTACACGGCCAGCTTGTGCGGCCTGCATTGGCGCAGGATGTCCGTGAAGATGCGCTCGACACATTGCTCGTGGAATTCGTTGTGCTCGCGGAAACCGATCAGGTAGCGCAGCAGGCTTTCCTGGTCGATTTGCGGACCCACGTAGCGGATCTGCACGCTGCCCCAGTCCGGCTGGCCGGTGACGAGGCAGTTCGATTTGAGCAGGTGCGACACGAGGGTTTCCTCGACCGCGGCTTCGTCGCGGTTGGCCTTGAGCAGTTCCGGCGACGGGCTGTAATTGTCGATCTCGACGTCGAGGCGGTCGATCAGGAGGCCGTCCAGCTCGCCCATTTTCAGCTTGTCGAAGTCTTCGGGCAGGGTCAGCGTCGCGTGCACGGGCGCGCCGAACGCGTTCGACAGGTCGTCGCGCAGCAGGGCCAGCAGCGCGTCCGTGTTGGCCAGGCGGGTCTGGTTGAACGAATTCAGGTACAGCTTGAAGGACTTCGATTCGACGATGTTGGGCGAATCGGCCGGCACCGTGAAGGTCGCGATGGCGACCTGCGGCTTGCCGCGCATGTTCAGCCACGACAATTCGTAGGCATTCCAGATGTCGACGCCGAAGAAGGGCAGGGTGCCCGTCAGGCCGAGTTCGTCGCGCTTTTGCTGGCGCGCGATGGGAAACAGCAGCTCCGGTGCGTATTCGGTCTGGTAGGCCGAGTTCTTACCGAGAGGCGATTGTTCAGGGGTATTGGTCATGGTGTGTTCTCGAGGCCGGGCGTGCTCGTGACAGTGCCGGTCCGGCGCGGCAAAGCGGCGTATCGTACACCTTTCCCGCAATCGTTGCGCGTCCGGTTAGCGCATGCGTGATGGATGGTGGTGGGCTCGGGGAGCCCACCCTACGGCGTTCGAGGATCGTAGGGTGGGGCGATTGATGCCAGGGGCATCAATCACGTGCCCACCATCCATCACAGGAACAGCTTGTAGACCGGATTCGCGCTCTCGTCCCAATAACGGTAACCCAGCGTCGCGAGGAACTGGCGGAACTCGTCCATCTCGCCCGACGGCACCTGCAGGCCGACGAGGATGCGGCCCACGTCGCCGCCCTGGTTCCGGTAGTGGAACAGCGAGATGTTCCAGTTCGGCGCCATGCTGTCCAGGAAGCGCATCAGCGCGCCCGGGCGTTCCGGGAATTCGAAGCGGTACAGCAGCTCGTCGTGCGCGAGGCCGCTCTTGCCGCCGACGAGGTGGCGCACGTGCTGCTTGGCCAGTTCGTCGTGCGTGAGGTCGAGCGTCTTGAAGCCGTGTTCCTCGAACGTGCGCGCGACGGTGCCCGATTCGCTGCGGCTGCCGATCTGCACGCCGACGAAGACGTGCGCCTCGCGCTCGTCGCTGATGCGGTAGTTGAACTCGGTGACGTTGCGCGGCCCGATCAGCGCGCAGAAGCGCTTGAAGCTGCCGCGCTGCTCGGGGATCGTCACGGCGAACACGGCTTCGCGCGCCTCGCCCAGTTCGGCGCGTTCGGCGACGAAGCGCAGGCGGTCGAAGTTCATGTTCGCGCCGGACGGCACGGCGACGAGCGTCTCGCCGCGCACCGGATTCTTCGTCATCAGCGAACGCTCCACGTACGCCTTGGCGCCCGCGACGGCGAGCGCGCCGGACGGCTCGACGATGCTGCGCGTGTCGGTGAACACGTCCTTGATGGCGGCGCAGATCGCGTCGTTGTCGACGATGATGATTTCATCGACCAGTTCCTGGCACAGGCGGAACGTCTCCGAGCCCACGAGGCGCACGGCGGTGCCGTCCGCGAACAGGCCCACGTCCGACAGGGTCACGCGCTCGCCGGCCTTGAGGCTGCGCGCCATCGCGTCCGAATCGTTCGTCTGCACGCCGATGATCTTGATGTCGGGGCGGATCTGTTTGACGTACGCGGCCACGCCGCTGATCAGGCCACCGCCGCCGATCGCGAGGAAGATCGCGTGGATCGGCGCCGAATGCTGGCGCAGGATCTCGACGCCGATCGTGCCCTGGCCGGCGATGACGTCCGGATCGTCGAACGGGTGCACGAACGCCAGCTTCTGTTCCTTTTCCAGCATTTGCGCATGGTTGAACGCGTCCGTGTACGACTCGCCGTGCAGGACGACTTCCACGTTGCTGCCGCCGAAGGCACGCACCGCATCCACCTTCACGCTGGGCGTGGTGGTCGGCATCACGATCACGGCGCGGCAGTTCAGGCGGGCCGCCGACATGGCGACGCCCTGCGCGTGGTTGCCGGCCGACGCGCAAATCACGCCGCGGTTCAGTTGGGACTCCGACAGGTTGGCCATCTTGTTGTAGGCGCCGCGCAGCTTGAAGCTGAAGACGCTCTGCATGTCCTCGCGCTTCAGGTAAATCTTGTTGTCGGTGCGCTTCGACAGGCTGGGGGCGTATTCCAGCGGGGTTTCGACGGCCACGTCGTAGACGCGCGCGGTGAGGATTTTCTTGAGATAGTCGGTAGTCATGATCGATGCGGGCTGTTCGGGTTCCGGGGCGACGCTGACTGTCCTGCTTGGTGGGTAACCGAGGCGAGCAGTGCGGCACGTAAGCTTGGTAGAGCCTGGCGTACCGTGTCGGTGCGAATAGGCACCTCGAAAAACCGTCGCGAGCGGCAGCAATGTTGTTCGAGAAGCGCAGCTGTACCAATAGTACAGCGAGCATCGCAGAACGACAGTGCAACGCGCAGCAGGTTTTTCGACGTGCCGGGGTGTTTCTCCTCATTATAATGTACTCAACCTATCCATCCGCCGTCCATCCTTTCCTTCCGATGATCGAATCCGCCGTCCTGTGGCTGTTGAAATTCCTCGCCGTGCCCACCGTCGGGCTCACGTCGGTCTTCCTCATCGCCTTCGTCTCCGCGACCCTGCTGCCGCTCGGCTCCGAGCCGGCCGTGTTCGCCGTGGTAAAAGCGAATCCCGCGATGTTCTGGCCCACCGTCCTCGTCGCCACCCTGGGCAACACGCTGGGCGGCATCGTCGACTACTGGATCGGCTACCGCGCCAAGGTCGCCTTCGCGAAGGAACGTTCGTCGCGCTGGTTCCACTGGCTCAAGCGCTACGGCGCGAAGACGATGCTGCTGTCCTGGGTGCCCGGCATCGGCGACCCGCTGTGCACCTTGGCCGGCTGGCTGCACCTGCCGTTCTGGCCCAGCGTGATCTATATGGCGATCGGCAAGTTCGGGCGGTATGTGTTCATGACGGTGACCTTGCTGTATGTGCCGGATGGGTGGTGGAAGTGGCTGGGGGCGATGAGCAGCAAGCTGTTCGGATGAAGGGACATTCATCCGGCGTGGATAAGATGCCTGTTCTTTCATCGCGCCGAGCTTTTGCCGGAAAATATTGCGTTCAACCAAAACATATTTGAGTGGAAGCGTCGTTTTCTGTCCGTTTCTGCTATTCGAGCGTTGCAAAAATTATTCCTTCCCCAGCGTGGTGCATCGCAATAAGCTAGAATAGACAGTCCTACGCGTCTGTACGACAGTCGATCTCCCCATGAACGCTCCTGCCAATATCCACGCCCTGCTCGAAGAAAACGCGCCCATCCGGCTGCGCGAAATCCCTTATAACTACACGTCGTTCTCCGATCGCGAGATCGTGATCCGGCTGCTGGGCGAGTCATCGTGGCAGTTGCTCGACGAATTGCGCGGCGCCCGCCAGACCGGGCGCTCGGCGCGCATGCTGTACGAAGTCCTGGGCGACATCTGGGTCGTGCGCCGCAATCCTTACCTGCAGGACGACCTGCTCGACAACCCGAAACGCCGCGCCAAGCTGATCGAAGCGCTGCATCACCGCCTGGCGGAAGTCGACAAGCGCCGCCTGACGGTCGATGCGGGCGAGTCCGATCCGGCCACGGCCGCCCGCCGCAGCGCCGCCGTCGAGCAGCTGCTCGTCGCCGCGCGCAAGGCCGTCGACGACTTCGGCCGCGAGTTCGCGGATACCTACGACCTGCGCAAGCGCGCCAAGGCCGTGCTGGGCCGCTACACGGACAAGCGCAACATCCGCTTCGACGGCATGCACCGCACGTCGCACGTGACCGACGCCACCGACTGGCGCGTCGAATACCCGTTCCTCGTCCTGCTGCCGGAATCGGAAGACGAGATGGCCGGCCTCGTGAAGGGCTGCATCGAGCTCGGGCTGACCATCATCCCGCGCGGCGGCGGCACCGGCTACACGGGCGGCGCGATTCCGCTGTCGCCGATGTCGGCCGTCATCAACACGGAAAAGCTGCTGCAGATGGGCGAGGTCGAGATGACGCGCCTGCCGGGCGTCGACCGCGACTACGCGACCATCTACACGGGCGCCGGCGTCGTCACGCAGCGCGTGTCGCAGGCGGCCGAGAAGGCCGGCTTCGTGTTCGCCGTCGACCCGACCTCGGCGCACGCCTCGTGCATCGGCGGGAACATCGCGATGAACGCGGGCGGCAAGAAGGCCGTCCTGTGGGGCACGGCCCTGGACAACCTGGCGTCGTGGCGCATGGTCGACCCGAACGGCGACTGGCTCGACGTCACGCGCATCGACCACAACCTCGGCAAGATCCACGACGCGCCCGTCGCGACCTTCAAGCTCGAATGGACGCATCCGTCGGAAAAGGGCGCGCCGAAAGGTGCGCCGTTCCGCACCGAGACGCTCGCCATCGAAGGCCGCCGCTTCCGCAAGGAAGGCCTCGGCAAGGACGTCACCGACAAATTCCTCGCGGGCCTGCCGGGCATCCAGAAAGAGGGCACCGATGGCCTGATCACGTCGTCGCGCTGGATCCTGCACAAGATGCCGAAGTTCACGCGCACCGTCGCGCTGGAATTCTTCGGCCAGGCGCGCGATGCGATCCCGTCGATCGTCGAGATCAAGGATTACCTCGACAGCCTGCCGAAGAACGGCAAGCCGGAATTCGCCAGCCTGCTCCTCGCGGGCCTGGAGCACCTGGACGAGCGCTACCTGCGCGCCGTCGGCTACGCGACCAAGTCGAAGCGCGGCACCCTGCCGAAGATGGCGCTGTTCGGCGACATCGTCGGCGACGACGAGAACGCCGTCGCGCTGGCGACGTCGGAAGTCGTGCGTCTCGCGAACACCCGCGTGGGCGAGGGCTTCGTCGCCGTCAGCCCGGAAGCGCGCAAGAAATTCTGGCTCGACCGCTCGCGCACCGCGGCCATCGCGCGCCACACGAACGCGTTTAAAATCAACGAAGACGTCGTCATCCCGCTGAACCGCATGGGCGAGTACACGGACGGCATCGAGCGCATCAACGTCGAGCTGTCGGTCAAGAACAAGCTGCAGCTCGTCGAGGAACTGCACGCGTACTTCACGTCCGGTAACCTGGAAGTGACGAAGGCGGACGATGCGACGGGCGAAGGCGTGTCGAAGGAAGAGATCCTCGGCGACCGTCCGCAGCAGGCCGACGACCTGCTGGCCCGCGTGTCCGCGCGCTGGACCTGGATCCTGGCGAACCTCGACCAGCCGCTGGGCGCCGTGCTCGACAAGCTCGCCGACTTCGGCCTCGATGGCCTCGCCGGCACGTTCCAGGCGCGCCTCGCGCAGCAGCCGCAGGCGACCTTGTTCGACGTCGTGCAGGACCACACCGTGCGCGTCTCGTGGAAGCAGGAGGTCCGCGCGCCGCTGCGCCACATCTTCAACGGCGCGGCCTATGAACCGATCCTCGCCGAAGCCACCGCGATCCACAAGCGCGTGCTGCGTTCGCGCGTGTTCGTCGCGCTGCACATGCACGCCGGCGACGGCAACGTGCACACGAACCTGCCGGTGAACTCGGACGACTACGCGATGCTGCAGGATGCGCACAAGGCCGTCGAGCGCATCATGAAGCTGGCGCGTTCGCTGGACGGCGTCATCTCGGGCGAGCACGGCATCGGCATCACGAAGCTGGAATTCCTCACCGAGGACGAGATCCGCGAGTTCCGCGACTATAAACAGCGCGTGGACCCGGAAGGCCGCTTCAACAAGGGCAAGCTCCTGAACAGCGATACCGCGTACGCCGACCTGCGCAACGCGTACACGCCGTCGTTCGGCCTGATGGGCCACGAATCGCTGATCATGCAGCAGAGCGACATCGGCGAGATCGCCAACAGCGTCAAGGACTGCCTGCGCTGCGGCAAGTGCAAGCCCGTGTGCACGACGCACGTGCCGCAGGCGAACCTGCTGTACTCGCCGCGCGACAAGATCCTCGCGACGTCCGCGCTGATCGAAGCCTTCCTGTACGAAGAGCAGACGCGCCGCGGCGTCTCGATCCGCCACTGGGAAGAATTCGAGGACGTGTCCGACCACTGCACCGTGTGCCACAAGTGCGTGACGCCGTGCCCGGTCGACATCGACTTCGGCGACGTCTCGATGAACATGCGTAACCTGCTGCGCAAGATGGACAAGCGCAGCTTCAAGCCGGCGCAGCGCGCGGGCATGTTCTTCCTGAACGCGACCGACCCGACGACGATCAACGCGATGCGCAAGGGGATGATCGACTGGGGCTACAAGGCCCAGCGCCTGGGCGCGACCGTGCTGAAGGCCGTCGCGAAAGAGCAGACGAAGGCGCCGCCTCCGACGACCGGCAAGGCGCCGATCCGCGAGCAGGTGATCCACTTCGTCAACAAGAAGATGCCGGGCAACCTGCCGAAGAAGACGGCGCGCGCGCTGCTGGACATCGAGGACGACAAGGTCATCCCGATCATCCGCAATCCGAAGGTGACGAACGCCGACACGGAAGCCGTGTTCTACTTCCCGGGCTGCGGCTCCGAGCGCCTGTTCTCGCAGGTGGGCCTGGCCACGCAGGCGATGCTGTGGGAAGTGGGCGTGCAGACCGTGCTGCCGCCGGGTTACCTGTGCTGCGGCTATCCGCAGCGCGGCGCCGGCCAGTACGACAAGGCCGACAAGATGATGACGGATAACCGCGTGCTGTTCCACCGCATGGCCAACACGCTGAACTACCTCGACATCAAGACGGTCGTCGTCTCGTGCGGCACGTGCTACGACCAGCTGGCGACCTACGAGTTCGAGAAGATCTTCCCGGGCTGCCGCATCATCGACATCCATGAGTACCTGATGGAGAAGGGCGTCAAGCTGGAAGGCGTGACGGGTACGCGCTACATGTACCACGACCCCTGCCACACGCCGATGAAGCTGCAGGATTCGATCAAGACCGTGAACGCGCTCGTGCAGACCGTGGACAACGTCAAGATCGAGAAGAACGACCGCTGCTGCGGCGAGTCGGGCACGTTCGCCGTGAGCCGTCCGGACATCTCGACCCAGGTCCGCTTCCGCAAGGAGCAGGAAATGGTGACGGGCGCCGACAAGCTGCGCGAAGACGGCTTCACGGGCGACGTCAAGATCCTGACGAGCTGCCCGTCCTGCCTGCAGGGCCTGTCGCGCTACAACGACGATTCGGGCACCACGGCCGACTACATCGTCGTCGAGATGGCGCGCCACCTGCTGGGCGAGAACTGGCTGCCGAACTACGTCGCCAACGCCAACAACGGCGGCATCGAGCGGGTGCTCGTATGACGCGCGTGGCTGGCTGCGAGCTCTGTGGGTTGTCGGCGCCCACGGTCGTCGACAACGACAAGTTCGCGGTCATCCTCGTCGATGACGCCAGCTACCCCGGCTTCGCGCGCGTGATCTGGAAAGACCATGTGCGCGAGGTGAGCGACCTGGCGGATGCGGATCGCCTGCTGCTGAACGACGCGGTCTGGAAGCTGGAGCTCGCCGTGCGCGAGGTGATGCAGCCGCTGAAGGTCAACGTGGCGAGCCTTGGCAACGTGGTGCCGCACCTGCACTGGCACGTGATCCCGCGCTACGCCGACGACGCGCACTTCCCCGCGCCCGTGTGGGCGCAGGCCGCGCGCACGACGGACGAGGCGGTGCTGGTCGCGCGCAGGAAGCTGGCGCCGGCGCTGGCGGAGGCGATCGCGCGCA
>JBJMVU010000220.1:0-43583 GCA_045810485.1 Massilia sp.
AGCTCGCGAGTCCCTTGACGTGCGCGCGCAGCTGTTCCAGCACGGCCTTGTAGTCCTTGTGCGTCTTCGGCAGCACTTCCAGCACCTCCACCATCGACATCACGGCCCAGCCGTTCGCGCGCGCCCAGTGCATCTCGGGATGGTCGCGCAGCCCCTCGACGTAACCGTGCATGTAGATGCCGAGGCGCGGATTGAACATGCGCTTCGAGAACTGCAGCACCTGGCGCGCCGCGTCGTCATAGTAGCGCGCATCGCCCGTCGCCTTGCCGAGCCAGGCGATCGTCGGCACGCCCATGAACATGTCGTCCAGCCACAGCGTGTCGGGCAGCGGGCGCATCCTGGCGCCGCCGCGGCCGTCCGGGGCGCCGCGCGCCAGCGTGCCGTCCTTCAGCCGGTATTCCTTCTTCGTGACGAAGTCGCCGCAGACCGGGATCATCCGGGAGTAATCCACCGGCGACCCTTCCAGCTTCGCCTTCAGGAAGCTCTGGCACAATGCGCCGGCGTCGTCCAGCGCGTGCGGGTTCAGGAAGCTCTTGATGGGCGCGGCGGCGTGCTCGCGGTCGGCCTGCACGAGCGGCAGGTACGTCTTCGTCAGTTGGGCCAGCAACTGATGCCGCTTGAGCGCGTAGTCCGTGTAGCGGCGGTCGCCCGTCGCCGCGCCCGCGGCCAGCATGCCTGTGTACGTCACGCCCCATTCATAGCTCGTCAGGCGGAAGTCGCCCGGCTTCAACACGGCGTTCGGATCCGCTTGCGCCAGGTCGGCGATGGGCGCGCCCGTGCGCTGGTCGATCACCTCGGCCGGCGTCACCTTGTCCAGGTAGTCGAACACACGGTCCAGCACGGCCTTGACCTCGGCCGCGTCCATCGCGCGGTACGGCGTGGGGTAATGCACTTCCAGCGCGTGCAGCATGGCGTCGGCCGCGGCCGGGCCTTTTTCCTGCGGGGCCGGCGCCTGTTGGGCGGACGCGGACAGCACGCACGCGGCCAGCACCAGCGCCGCGCATGGCTTCAAACGGTTGTTCAAGCAAGTCTCCTGTCAGTCGAGTCGTTGTATTTTGAGGTCGTCCACCGTCTGGCGCGACCACGTCGTGCGCAGGCCGAACCAGCCGTTCGTCAGCGGACGCGGATCGCGCCAGGTGAACCAGGTGTTGCCGTCCACGCGCACGCGCGTGCAACCTTCGTAGACCGCGATCTCGATCCGGTAATCGCGGTCCGGCTCCAGCAAATGCGCGCCGTCGGTGTAGTCGGCGATGAGAGACCGGACGCCGTCGCCGTAGCGGCGCAGGCGCGTCGTCGTGTTGCGGTTGCCGCCGATGCCCACGTAGTACAGCGCGAGGTCGTCGTAGTCTTCGAACTTGCCGCTGCGCGTGAACAGGTTGGCGCGCTTCGGATCGCGCGCCATCCAGAACATGTTCAGATCCGACAGGCGGTCGTTCTTCCCGCCGTCGACGACGACGCGGCGCGTGAAACTGATCAGCACATTGCCGGACAGCGGCCGGTCCAGCCATACGGTGGCGCCGCCGTCGATGTCCATCACGAGCCGACCGTCGCGGCTCTCGACGGCGTTGCCCGGCTTGCGCGCATACTCCGCCACATAGCCCGTCAGCGGCCCGCTGAAATCATCCTGGAACAGCATGGCGCCGGGCCGGCCCCATGCGGTGCATGCGGCGGGTTCGTCCGCCTGCGCGGCCCCGCACAGCGCCAGCATCACAAGCAGCGCGCACCTCATTGCGCCGCCGGCGCCCGGTCGGCGAAATACGCGCCCAGCGGATTGCCCGGCAGCGCCTTCAGGCCGGCCACGACGCGCTCCGCGTTGAACTCGGCGCCGGCCGCATTCGTGTGCGTGCGCGCATCGGCGAACAGCGTGTTCACCTTGTCCGCGCCGATGCGCCTGTACCCGTCCGAAACAAGGAGGGTCAGGTCGATGAACAGCGCGCCGTTCGCCTGCGCCACCTGGCGGTCCCACTCCGCAAAGGTGGCGAAGTCGCGGCCTTCCTGCCACCGGTCGCGGTGGGGCACGGGCGACACGAGGACCACGGTGGCGCCCCTGGCCTGTGCGTCCGCCACGTAGCGCGCCATATACCAGCCGAAGCTGTGCACTGCTTCCTTCGTCCCGTCCGGGCGGGTGTCTTCCACGGTTTCCGGTCCCGTGCCGGGCGCCGACGCGCGGTTCTTCATCGCCGGGTCGCCGATGCGGCCGCCGTCGTTGTGGCCGAACTGGACGAGGACGACGTCGCCGCGCTTCAGCTGGTCGCGCACCTTGTCCCAGCGCCCTTCCGTGAAGTACGTGCGGCTGCTGCGGCCGCCGATCGCGGCGTTCACGACGTTGATCTTGCGGGCATCGAAGAACGGTGCGATGCGTTCGCCCCACCCGATCGCGCCGTTCACGCCACCGCTCTTCACGGTCGAATCGCCGACGAGGTACAAGGACGGCAGGCTCGCGTCGCGCGGCGCCTCGTCGCGCACATTGCGTGCATCGACGACCGGGCGGTCATCCTCGCGCAGCGGCGGCTGAGGGTTCACTGGCGCCTGCGGCTTCAGCCACGCGGCGATGCGCGGGTCGCCCAGCGCCTTCATGCCTTCCACGGCGACCTGCGCATTCAGCACGGCGCCCGCCCAGTTGGTGTGCGTGTGCTCGTCCGGCGTCGTCTGGGGGAACAGCTGGACGACCGCGTCATGACCGAGTGCGTCATAGCGGCGCGCGATGCCCTCGTTCAGGTCGATGAAACCGACGTGTTCGGCCTGCGCCACCGCAGCGGCCCAGCCGCCGTACGTGTCGCGGTCGCGCTTCGCGTGGCCCGCCGCGTCCCACTGCTTGTGCGGGATCGGCGAACAGATGACGGGCGTGGCGCCCTTCGCGCGGATGTCGGCCACGAACTTGCGCAGGTACCAGCCGTAGGTGTGGACGGTCTCGTGCTTGTGCGTAAGCAGGTTGTCGATGTCCTCCGTCTCGTCGCCGATGCCGCGGATCGTGCCGCGCGCGCGGCTCGTGTCGTTGACGGCGCCCGCGTCGTTGTGACCGAACTGCATGACGACGATGTCGCCGCGCTTGACGAGGGCCAGCGTGCGCTCCCAGTGGCCGCTCGTGATGTACGTGCGGCTGGACAGCCCGCCGACCGCGCGGTTGACGACGTTGACCTTCGCCGGATCGAACCATGCCGCGACCGGATTGCCCCATCCCCACTGGCCCGCGGCGCCCTTGCCCTGGCCGTCGTCGCGGCCGTTGCGCACGGTGGAGTCGCCGATCAGGACCAGCGACGGCAGCGCCGGATTCGCGGGCTCAGGCAGCGTGACCTGGGCGCGGGCGGGGTCGGTATTGACGGCGGCGGGCAGCGGCTGGGCGTGAACGTTTGCGAGCGCGAGGAAGACGAGTGTGGCGAGGATCAAGCGGGAAAGCAGCGGCATGGCGGTATCTCGGTTCGTTGTTCTGTTCTGCGTTGCATTCTATGCCCCCGCCGTTCCGTGTCAAAACCGGTCCAGCCAAAGAATCAGGAAAATGATCGGTTGTGCGCGGCCGCCGCTGCAACAATGCTCGGATCATTACAACAAGGAGACCGACCATGCGCCCGCTCGCCGTACTGACATTGTGCTGCACATTGCTCGCATCCCTCGATGCTTCCGCCGCCATCGGCGAGCGCTTCCCGTCCGAACGGAAGGAAGTCGTCGATCCCGTCACCGGCACCCGCCTGACGTTCCTCACGAGCCGCCCGCACGGCGATTCGAAGATCTACCAGACGCACCCGCAGTGGACGGCGGACGGCCAGTGGCTGATCTTCCGCTCCCGCCTGGCCGGCAACGAGGCGATGGCCGTCAACGAAAAAACCGGCGACATCGTGCAGGTCACGGAAGGCGGCTACGAGGGCATGCTGAACCCGGCCCGCCAGTCGATGAAGCTGTATTTCCTGCGCCGCGCCGGGGAGGCCCGGCAGGTCGTCGAAGTCGATCTGGCGCGCGTGCTCGCGGACAGCGCGGCCGGCCGCATGCGCGACGCCGCGAGCTACCAGCGCGTGGCCGCGACCTTGCCGGCATCGATGGAAGCCTTCGGCGACACGGCGCTTGACGCCGACGAGGAATGGCTGTACGTACGCGTGGGCCCGCACGAGGCGGCGCGCCACCTGGCGCCCGGCGCGAAGCTCGAACCGGCATTCGGCCCGCGCAGGATGGGCGCCGGCCCGGCCGGCATCGCGCGCGTGAACGTGCGCACGGGCGAGGTGCGCCACGTCGTGTCGGTGCCGTTCCAGGTCGGCCACATCCAGGCGAACCTGTGGAATCCGGGCGAGATCGTGTTCTGCTGGGAGACCGGCGGCAAGTCGCCGCAGCGCACGTGGACAGTGAAGGCGGACGGCAGCGGCCTGCGCCCGCTGTATCCGGAAGCGGCTTACGAATGGGTCACGCACGAAGCGGTGATCGGCAAGGACGAAGTGGCCCTCGCGATCATGGGCCACCGTGCGATCCCCGGCGCGGCGGCGGCCGTGGACGGCCCGGCGACGGACGTCGGCGGCGCGAACCCCGGCCAGGACGACGGCTGGGGCGCGACCGGCACGCGCGAAAAGCCGAGCGGCCTCGCCATCGTCAACCTGCGCACGCGCCAGATGCAGATCGTCGGCCAGACGCCGTCCGGCAGCGGCTTCTGGCACGTGCACGGCTCCAGCGACGGCCGCTTCGCCGTCGGCGACGATTTCAGCCGCAGCCTGTACCTGATCGACCGCGCGTCGCACGAGATGAAGCTGCTGACGACCGGCCACAAGACGACGGCCGCCGACCACCCTCACCCCACGTTCAGCCCGGACGGCACGCGCATCGAGATCCAGTCCGCGATGCTGTCCGCGGATGGCCGGACCATGAACATCTGCATCGTGCCGGTGCCGGAAGCATGGTTGAAACGCTAGGCGTTCTACAGACGCTCGACGCGCAGGTTGCGCAGCTCGTACGGCGTGCCCTCGAGCTGGAAGCCGATGCGGCCCGTCGCCGGCTGCGCGATCGTGACGGCGTTCTGCGCGACGCCGTTGACCGTCACGTCGATGCAGCCGCCGCGCACCAGCACGTCCATGCTGTTCCACTCGCCGGGCGGGCGTTCGCTGTCCGCCGCCACATGCGCCTTGATCGGCGGGTAGGCGCCGGGCGCCGTCGTCAACGGCTCGTTGAAATGAGCGCCGGCCATGGGGAGGAGGTCGCCGACCGCCCCGTGCTTCGTCTGCACCTGGATGCTGTAGGGCCACACGCCATCCTTCGGGCCGGACGCCACGTGCAGCAGCACGCCGCCGTTGCCCGGCTTGCCGGTCCAGCGCCATTCCACGTGCAGGCGATAATCGGTGTACGTGTCGCGCGTGGCGATGAAGCCGGACGGCTTGCCCGCCACCGCGACGACGCCGCCGGCGCGCGGCTGCCAGACCGTGTCCAGCGCCGCGGCCGGCGTCGTCACGATATCCAGTGCGCCCAGGGGCCCATCGACCGGCGCCGGCGTCGACGCACATCCCAGCAAACTCGCGCACAACAGTGCGCCGCCCAACCACCCAAGCTTTACCATGTCAGGACCTCATGATGAATCGTTCGAATGAAACCAGGAGACGTTATATGAAACTCGCCGCCGGCGCGCTGCTTGCCGGCGCCGTCGATGCCGCTTTCGCGGCGCCGCAAATCCCCGCCACGGCCGTGATCCCGCTGTGGCCGGAAGGCGTGCCGGACGCGAAGCCCGGCCTCGGCCCGGAACACGTCGACGACGGCCGCGTGTCCAACGTGGGCGAACCGACGCTCACCGTGTACGGTCCCGCGGTCGACCGCCCCAACGGCACCGCCGTCATCGTCTGCCCCGGCGGCGGCTACGTGCGGCTGTCCACGGCGCGCGAAGGCGAGCAATACGCCGCATGGCTCGGCACCCTCGGCATCACGACCTTCGTGCTCAAGTATCGCATGCAGGAGTTCGGCCACCCGGCCCCGCTGCGCGACGTGCTGCGCGCGGTGCGCCTCGTGCGCTCCCAGGCGGCACGGTACCACATCCGCCCGGACCGCATCGGCGTGATGGGCAGCTCGGCCGGCGGCCACCTCGCGGCCAGCGCCGGCACCCTGTACGACCATCCGCTGGGCCGCACCGGCGCGGACCTCGACAAAGTCAGCGCCCGCCCGGACTTCCTCGTGCTGATGTACCCCGTGATCACGATGGACGGGCCGGCCGCGCACGCGGGCTCGCGCAAGGCGCTGCTGGGCGCCAACCCGTCCGCGAGCGACGTGAAGCTGATGTCGGTCGAGCAGCAAGTCACGGCCGCCACGCCGCCGACACTCCTCATCCACACGCAGGAAGACCAGACGGTGCCCGTCGAGAACAGCATCCTGTTCTACCAGGCGCTCACGCGGGCGAAGGTGCCGGCCGAGATGATTCTGTTCGAGCATGGATCGCACGGGATGGGGATGCGGGCGGGGCTCGGGACCGCGTCGGAGTGGCCGAAACGCGCGGAGGAATGGCTCAGGGCGCGGGGGTTGCTCGACCCGGCCAGGTAAGCACCGTACCGAAATGCCGTCGTTCCCGCGGAGGCGGGAACCCAAGTTTGCGCTGACGCGGCGCATGAAAAACTGGGTCCCCGCCTTCGCGGGGACGACTGTTGGGTCACTCCAGATAAAACACCTGCTTCAACGCCCACTCCTTCGGCCGGTTCCCCGGCTCCACCTCCATCAGCGGCGCCATGGCATCCCACCAGCGCCGCATCACCGGATGCTCCGGCAGCGCGGCCACCGTATGCCCCGGCCGCAGCTTCAGCACGGCGAACAGCTGCAGCGACGCCTCGTCGAGGAAGATCGAATAATCGTAAATGCCGGATGCCCGCAGCAGGGCCGCCAGGTCCGGCCAGATATCGTCGTGGCGCCGCCTGTATTCGTCGACGTTGCCCGGCTTGAGCCGCATGATGAATGCCCTGGTCTCGCTCATCGCACGCCTCCCCGCGCCATCCGCTTCAGCTCCGCGGCGGCCAGCATGAACCCGCCGACGCCGTAGTCGTAGCTGGACGACGGCCGATAGAACGCCGGCTCGGCGCCCGTCTGCTGGATATTCCCCACGCGGCCGTCCGCATACACGTTCTTCAGGATGCCGGTCCACGCCTTGGCGATCACGGGACGATACTTCGCGCCGTCCAGCAGCCCGTGGTTGACGCCATACGCCATGCCGTACACGAACAGCGCGGAGCCCGAGATCTCCGGCAGCGGATAGGTCGTGGCATCGAGCAGGCCGGCATGCCACAGGCCGTCCGCGCCCTGCAGCGACGCGAGCTTCTCCGACATCTCGCGCAACTGCTGCACGTAGAAGCCGCGCTGCGGATCGTCCGCCGGCACGTAGTCCAGCACGCGCGCGAGTCCGCCCATCACCCAGCCCTCGCCGCGCGACCAGAAGATCTTTCGGCCGTTCGCCTCGCGCTTGTCCTTGTAGCTCGCGTCGCGCGCGTACAGGTGCTCGTCCCTGTCGTACAGGAGGTCGTACGTGCGTTTCCAGTTCAGGTGCATGTAGTCGAGGTATTTACGCTCGCCCGTCGCCTTGAACATCTTCGCCCACACGGGCGGCGCCATGAACAGCGCGTCGCACCACCACCACGGGATGCGCGGATCGTTGGGTTTCAGCGTCGCCAGCGGCAGCAGGTCGTCCATTTCCGCCTTCGTCAGGCGCAGCATGCCCGGGTTCTTCTCCTGGAAGTACAGGTCGAGATACGTCTGCGCGATCGACAAATCGTCCGCGTTCGGCAGGCGGTCGCGCTCCTGGAAATCGTAGTGGCGCGCCATCGCGAGCATCGCGTCGCGGTACTTCGGATCGCCCGTCGCCTCGGACGCGGCCATGAAGCCCGTGTACATCACGCTCTCCGTCCAGATGCGCGAAAAATACGGCTGCGAGCGCGCGAGCTGCCAGTCGGCCACCTTGCGCAGCGCCTTGTCGACGGCGGCCGGCGTCAGCTCGGGCGACAGGTCCGTCGCCAGCGGGCCCGCGTCCGGCGGGGCATCGCCGAAGTGGCGGCTGATGTCCTTGTCGATGATGGCCTGCATGGCCGGCGTGGGCTGCGGGTAGCCGGTCGTCTGCGCGAAGGCCGGCAGCGCCAGCGCGACGCTCGCGGCCAGCAGGGCGAGTCGTGGTTTTCTTGTCATGTCGTTGTTCTCCTGGCGATTATTGTTGCCCCGTGCCCAGCAGCTTGACGGGACCCAGCAGGCCCGCCGGCTGCGGCGCGACCAGGGCCGTGTCCTGCGGGACGAAGCGCTGGCCGTAGCGCGCCGACAGCAAGCGGTAATCCGGCAGCGCGTGGCCCGCCAGCGCATTCAGCGCGAGGTTGGCGACGCGCACCTCGATGCGGTTGCGGCCCGGCTGCAGATAGCCCGTGACGTCGACGGCATACGGCGGATGCCACACGGCGCCCGCGTGGCGGCCGTTCACATAGACCTGCGCGGCTTCGCGCACGGGACTCTCGAACATCGCGCGCATGCCGGCCGGGACTTTCGGCGCCGACGCCAGCGGCGTGCCGGGGCCGAAGTCCAGCACGAGCCGCGCCGAACGCAGTTGCGCGGCCGTGAGCTCGACGTCTTTTTCGTAGGTGGCGACGCCCGAGAAATGGCGCGTGGCCTCGTCGTCCGTCCACGAACGCAGCGCAGCCAGCCGTTGCGCCTGCGCCCGGCCGGGGAAGCGCAGGGTCCAGTCGCGGCCCAGGTCCGCGATTTCCGACGTGGCCGCGGCGGGCGCCTGCAGCGACGGGAGCGCGTCCGCCAGCACGAGCACGCGCGATTCGTACGGCGCCAGGTCGAGCCCGGCCGGCAGCCTGGCCGCCGTCACGCGGCCGCTGTCAGGGTCGATCCAGGCGGCGGCCTTGCGGGGCGCCGCGAACGACGCCTGCGCATGCACGGGCCGGTTGCTCGTGTTGGCGATGAAGTAGATGTCCGCGTCGCGCAGCTTGCGGCGCACGAAACCGACGTCGGACGCCTGCGCCGACAGCTTCATGTCCGGCGCCAATACCGCCTGCAGCGCGGCGCCGACGGCATCGTCGTTCGCGACGACGCGCACGTTCGGGCTCGCGAACAGCGTCTTCGCTTTCGCCGCGACCGCCGCCGACACGCGCGCGGCATCGCGATAACCCGGCGCCAGCGACGGCGCACCGCCCACGGCGATGATGCGTCCGCCGCCGCGCACATACGCCGCAAGCTTGTCGATCACCTCGGGCGCAAGCCGCGTCACATGCGGGAGCACGAGCACGGGATGGCGCACGCCCAGCGCGAGGATCGCTTCGGCATCGATGTAGTCGAGGTTCTGGCCCGCATCGAGGATCTGCGCCGTCAGCGCGGGCGTCACGTAGCGGTGCATCTCGGCCGACAGCGACACCTTGCCCGGCACAAGGGCCGCGTACACGTCGTCGTTCGGGAGCAGCACGGCGACCTGGTTCGCGGGCTCGCCCTGGCGCATCAGCCAGCTCATACGCGTGAGATAGCCCGTCACGTCGGGCATCACGTTCCACCACGGGTTGTGGTCGTTGAACACGGCGGCCGCGTAGAACGCATAGCCGGGTTCGATCGTGCCGGGCGGCGTGTACGGCCAGCCGTGGCCGATGAACTGGTTCACGCCTTCGAGCAGCATGCGGTCGGCTTCCGCCTTCATGTCCAGCGGCGTGGCGGCGAACGCGGGCGAATGCAGCCACGTCCACGTCTCGGCCGAGATCACGGGCCGGCCGTACAAATGGCCGGCGGACGTCGCGAGGCGCGTGAACGAAAATTCGCGGAACTGCGGCCCTTCTCCTTCCGGCAGCGCCACGAGGCGGTTGCTGGAGAGCGAGACGGCCGGTTCGCCGTAGGTCTGCGAGCGGAATCGGGTGCCGTGCTTCCTCGCCCAGTCGTCGATGGGCGTCAGGTACCGTTCGTTGACGAGTTCCGTCTGCGTCAGCGCCCAGTCATGGCGGACAGCCGCCGCATCCGTCCCCTGCCCCGTGAACACGGCCGGCAGGTGCGGCACGATGTCGTAGCCGCGGCGCCGCTTGAACTCGGCGACGAAATCGTCGGTCCAGTCGGTGTTGTAGACTTCCAGGCTGTCCGAGAATACGGCATACGGTGGCGTATCGCCGAACGCTTTCATCAGCGGTTCGGCGACGGTGGCCAGGTGGTGGTCGACGGCCTTGCGGCTCAGGTGGTCGAGCACGAAGCCTTCCGCACCCAGCGCCGCGCGCTTGACCTGCTGGCCGGTGCGGCTGGCGATGTAGACGACGACCTTGCGGGGCGCGTTGGCCGGCGCGATCGCGGCGCGGCCGTCGGCGCCGGGCTGCACCGCGACCGGCTTCAGCGCGGCCGGATCGACGTCGGCGCCGACGAAGGCCGCGATCAGCTTTTCGCCATTCATCACGACCGGCAGCGCGAAGCCCGTCGCACCGGCCGGCAAGTCGACGACGTCCTGGCGCAGGCGCGACGCGGCTTCGCCGACGGTGACGTGCGGGCCGCCGTACGGCCAGCCGCTGGCCAGCGTCATGTCGACACGCATGCCGTTGGCGCGGCCCGTGCGGTTGGCAAACGACACGGCGTCGAGGAATTCGGGGGAGAGATACGGTGCGTTATGGATGCCGCGCGCGGCATCGTCGAGCTCCATCGGGTACACGGGCTGGATCTCGAAGCCGCCGATGCCGCCGGCCTTCATCGCGAGGATCTCGCGTTCCAGCTCCGGTTTCTGTACGGCGGGGCCGAACCACCACCAGCGCATCATGGGGCGGGCGTCGGGCGGCGGCGCCTGCAGGTGCTGGGCGACGTCGGCGAATGACGTGGATGGGCCGGCCGCGTGCGCGGCGAAGGCGCACGACAGGGCGAGCGCCAGTAAGGGCTTCCTCATGCGGGGGACTCCGGGACGAGTGGGCGGAAACGCGCCGGTACTTCCGGCGTTCGCATAAACCCGTCGTTCCCGCGCAGGCGGGAACCCGATTTCCCGTGCACGCACGCGAAATCAGGCCCCTGCCTCCGCAGGGGCGACGTTCTACGATCTCGGCCTCAGACGATCCCGCTGCTGCTCGCCCCCGCCTTCGCCGGCCGCGCGCTGGCGACCTTGTCGCGATACCCGCTCTCCCGGTAGCACGCCACCGGGTCCGCCGCGCCGCCCGAGCGCACGCGCGCCATCGCCAGGATCGGCGACACGTCCGTGCGGAACGCCTGTTTCAGCGCCTGCGCCGACAGCAGCACGTCGTTCGATTCCTGCAGCCCGGCCAGTTGCGCACGGTCGACCAGCGCCGACTGTACGTACGCGCGCTGGACTTCCACCGCGCTGTTCATCAGGCTCTCCACCGGGTCGGTCACGTTGTGCGACTGGTCCAGCATGTAGGCCGGCTTGAACGCCGGGCCTTCGCGCAGCGCGGCGTCGGCCAGCTCGTTAAAGACCAGGAACAACTGGAACGGGTTGATCGAGCCGGAATCCAGGTCGTCGTCGCCGTATTTACTGTCGTTGAAGTGGAAGCCGCCCAACTTGCCGAACTGCGCAAGGCGCGCGACGATCATTTCGATGTTCGTATTCGGTGCGTGGTGGCCCAGGTCGACGAGGCATTTCGCCTTCGGGCCCAGTGCCGTCGCGCAGGCGAAGCTCGTGCCCCAGTCGGCGATCGTCGTCGCGTAGAACGCCGGTTCGAACAGTTTATGTTCGATGAACACGTTCCAGTCGTCCGGCAGCGCCGCGTAGATCTCGCGCATGCTGTCCAGGTAGCGTTCCAGCGCGCCGCGCAGGTTGCTCTGGCCGGGGAAGTTGGCACCGTCGCCGACCCATACCGTCAGCGCCTTCGACCCGAGTTCGCGCCCCAGTTCGATGCACTCGATGTTGTGCTTGACGGCCTGCGCGCGCGTGGCGCTGCTGTTCGCCGTCAGGCTGCCGTATTTATACGTGTGTTCCTGGTTCTGCTGGTCCTGGAAGGTGTTCGAGTTGACGGCGTCGAACGCCAGGCCCAGGCTGTCGGCCTTCTGGCGCAGTTCCTTCGCGTCCGTCGGGCGGTCCCACGGGAAGTGCGGCGACACGGCCGGCGTGGCGCGCGTCAGTTCGTTGATGACGGCGCAGTCGTCCAGTTTTTCGAACACGTTGCGCGGTTCGCCGCGGCCCGGGAAGCGCGCGAAGCGGGTGCCGCCCGTGCCCACGCCCCAGCTGGGAACTGCAACCGCGAAGCGCTGCGCGAGGGCCGTCAATGCCTCGATATCCTGGCCGCGGCGGGCCAGCATGCCGCCGAGCGCCTCGTAGTCGGCTTCCAGCTGGGACGCCAGCTTCGCGTTGTGGTCGGCCACCAGACCGGCATCGATGAGGGTCGTCATGTTGTCTCCTGTCGTCGGCGGCACCGCGCCCCGCGGCGCCGCTGTTCTTCTGTAATGGTTATTATCGCGTGAATGCGGCCGCGTTGCCCGCATCGACGTTCAGCACGTTGCCGGTACTCTTGCCCGACTTCTCGCTGGCGAAGAAGTACACCGCCTCGGCGATATCCTCCGGGAACACGCTCTTTTTCAGCATGCTGCGCTTGCGGTAGAACTCCTCGACGTCGTCGGCGCCGATCTTGTTCGACGCGGCGCGTTCTTCCTTCCACTTGCCGTCCCAGATGCGCGAACCGCGGATGACGGCGTCCGGATTGACGACGTTGACGCGGATGCCGTGCTCCGCGCCTTCCAGCGCGATGCAGCGGGCCAGGTGGATCTCGGCCGCCTTCGCCGTGCAGTAGGCCGACGCGCCGGCCGATGCCACGAGGCCGTTCTTGCTGCCCACGAAGATGATGCTGCCGCCCAGCTTCTGCTGCTTCATGATCTGGAACGTGTTGCGCGAGACGAGGAAGTAACCGGTGACGAGGATGTCCTGGTTGCGCTTCCACACTTCCAGCGACGTCTCGTCCAGCGGCGCGGCCGACGCGATGCCGGCGTTCGACACGAGCAGGTCGACGCCGCCGAAGCGCAGTGCGGTCGACGACAGGATGCCGCCCACTTCATCCTCGCTCGTGATGTTGGCCTGCACGGTCGCGATGCTGTCCTTGCCCGCGACCTTGACCAGGTTTTCCTGGGCGCCTGCCAGCGCTTCCGCGTCGATATCGGTCAGCATCACGCATGCGCCTTCCTGCAGCAGCTGGCGCGCCACGGCCTGGCCGATGCCGCCGGCGCCGCCGGTGACGAGGGCGATGCGGCCCGCGAGGCTCTTCGGCTTCGGCATGCGCTGCAGCTTCGCTTCCTCCAGCAACCAGTATTCGATGTCGAACGCTTCCTGTTCCGGCAGGCCGACGTATTCGTCCACGCCGTTCGCGCCGCGCATCACGTTGATCGCGTTGACATAGAACTCGCCGGCGATGCGCGCCGTCGCCTTGTCCTTCGCGAACGACAGCATGCCCACGCCGGGGATCAGGTAGATGATCGGGTTGGCGTCGCGGACCTTCGGCGACGTGGCGCGCTTGCAGCGCTCATAATACGCGGTGTAATCGGCGCGGTAATCGCTCAAGGCCTGATCGAGACCGCTCACCAAACGATCAAAATCGGGCGCGGCCGGATCGAAGTCGAGCACCAGCGGACGGATCTTCGTGCGCAGGAAGTGGTCCGGGCACGAGGTGCCCAGCGCGGCCAGCGGCGCGAGGTCGGCGCTGCAGACGAATTCCAGCACGGCGTCGGAATCGTCGAAGTGCCCCAGCTTGAACTCCTGCTGGCTGATCTTCCCGCGCAACAGCGGCATCAGGCGCGCGACGAGGGCCGCGCGGGCGTCTTCCGCCAGCGGCTTGGCGACCTGGCCGCCGAACACGGGCTGGCTGACGTTCGCGTCCAGCCATTCCTCGGCGCGCTTGATCATCGCGAGGGTCGTCTCGTAGCACGACTTGGCCGTGTCGCCCCACGTGAACAGGCCGTGGCCTTCCAGGATGATGCCCTTCAGCTGCGGCTGTTCCCGCGACAGCTTTTCGAGCTTGAGCCCGAGATCGTAGCCGGGACGCTGCCATGGCAGCCAACCCAGTTCGCCTTCGAAGATCTTCTCGGTCAGCGCGCGGCTGTTCTTGCAGGCCGCGATGGCGATCACCGCATCCGGGTGCATGTGGTCGACGTGGCGGCGGTCGATATAGGCGTGCAGCGGCGTGTCGATCGACGCGGCGCGCGGATTCAGGTCGAACGTGCAGTGCGGCAGGTAGCCGACCATCTCGTCCTCGTGTTCCAGGCCGCGGTAGCGCTGTTTCAGCGCCTGCAGCTTGTCCATGTACAGGGTCGAGAAGCCATCCAGCTTGATCGAACCCAGGTCGCCGCCGGAGCCCTTGACCCACAACACGTCGACCTGCTCGCCCGTGAGCGGATCCGTCATGACGATCTTGGCCGACGTATTGCCGCCGCCGAAGTTCGTGATGCGCAGGTCGGAACCGAGCAGATTGGAACGGTACAGCAGCAGTTCAGGCTCGCTCAGCGTGGCGGCGTGCTGGTCATCCCAGCGCGACGTGATCGGTTCCTTGTGCCTGGTGTCGCTCATTGCACCCATAAATAGGTCTCCATGTGTTTGCGTTGTGGGTCATGTAGCCCGCGCCGTGGATCACGGTCGCGGCATCGGGCACAGTAGAATTCAGTGGCCCAATGAGTGTCAACGCGGAATCGATCAACATCGTGACCAAGAGCGATTTAATCATTTAGTTGATCGAAACGCGCATTTCGGCGCGCTGCGGCGACCAAATAATCAATCGTTTGATCATTTAACGATTGACGGCCTTTCAACTCCTCATTACTCTTTTCCCGGACAGCTCGACCCACGGTACGACGCTGTCACGCCGCACAAAACACAAAACGGCATAAGGAGGAGACAATGGTGAATCACAAACGCCGCAAGCGTTTGCTGAAACTGCTCGCCGAGCACCAGACGGCGACCGTTCAGCAACTCGTCGAATGGCTCAACGCGTCACCGGCCACGGTCCGGCGCGACATCAGCTGGCTGGCAGCCCGCAACCTGCTCACCCGCACCCGCGGCGGCGCCGAGAACCTGCTTCCCAAGAAGCGCCAGTTCCCGCTGTCGAGCGAAACGTTCCAGAACAACATCCAGTGCTATGCCGCGCGCAAACGGGCCATCGCCCGCCATGCCGCCGGCATGTGCACGGACGGCGAAACGATCATCATCAACGGTGGCACGACGACGTTCATGATGGCCGAGTTCCTGGCCGATAAACACCTCAAGATCCTGACCAATTCGTTCCTGATGGCGGAACGCCTGCTGGTCTCGAGCGAGAACGAGATCATCGTCCCCGGCGGGAAGGTCTACCGCGAGCAGAACGTGATCCTGTCCCCGTTCGACAACGACATCACCCAGCACCACTACGCCGGCAAGATGTTCATGAGCGTCTACGGCCTGTCGCTGCTCGGCCTGATGGAAGCGGACCCCCTGCTGATCCAGGCCGAGAAGCGCCTGATCAGCCAGGCGGAAGAACTGATCGTGCTGGCCGACAGCTCCAAGTTCGCACGCAAGGCGGGCCTGATCCTGTGCGGCCTCGATCGCGTATCGACCGTCATCACGGACACCGGCGCCTCCGACAAGGCCGTACAGACGCTCGAGCAGTACGGCGTCAAGGTCGTCGCCATCGAACCGGACGACGTGGCGCCGGACGTCGGGGCGCCTTTTTTTAACCCGCAGTTCGACCTGCAATCCGCCGCGCTGTTCCACCTGGATGCGCAGCTCGACCCGCGGCTGGACGCGCAACTGGAGGCCGCACATTGAAGCTTAAAACCACCCTGCTCGCGCTGGCGGCCATCGGCGTACTGGCGGGCAGCACCGGCTGCGCCGAAAAAAAGCCCGAGAAGACCCGCATCGCGATGGTCGTGAAAAACCTCGGCAACGGCTTCTTCGACGCGGCCCACACGGGCGCCGACGAAGCGGCCCGACAGCTCGGCAACGTCGAAGTGATCTATACGGGTCCGACCACGCCCAGCGCCGAGGGCCAGATCGAGATCATCAACTCCCTGATCAGCCAGAAGGTCGACGCGATCGTCATCTCGGCGAACGACCCCAACGCGCTGGTGCCGATCGCGAAGAAGGCGATGCAGCGCGGGATCAAGGTCGTCTCGTTCGACAGCGGCCTCGCGCCCGAAGGCCGGCAGATGCAGCTGAATCCGTCGAACGCTGAACTGATCGGCGCGAAGCAGATCCAGATGGCGGCCGACGAGATCGGCGGCGCGGGCGAGATCGCGATCCTCTCGGCCTCCGCGCAGGCGACGAACCAGAACATCTGGATCGGCGTGATGAAGAAAGTGCTGGAGAAGCCCGAGTATTCGAAGATCAGGCTGGTGGCCACCGTGTACGGCGACGACCAGTCGGACAAAAGCTACCGCGAGGCCATCGGCCTGCTGCGCAGCCACCCTCAGCTCAAGGCGATCATCGCACCGACCACGGTGGGTATCGTCGCCGCCAGCAAGGCCGTGGCGGACGAACACCTCGTCGGCAAGGTCTACGTGACGGGCCTCGGCCTGCCGTCCGAAATGGCCGGCCACGTGAAGAGCGGCGCGGTGAAGGAATTCGCGATCTGGAACCCGATCGACCTGGGCTATGCCGCCACGTATGCGGCCGACCAGTTCGTGAAGGGCAAGGTCGAGGCGAAGCCGGGCGCCAGCGTGTCCGTCGGACGGCTGGGCAGCGTGACGCTCGACGCCAACGGCGAAGCCGCGCTGGGGCCGCCGTTCACGTATAACGCTGGCAACATCGACAAGTTCGCGAAGCTGTTCTGATCGTACCGTCAGCACGTCGTTCCCGCGCAGGCGGGAACCCAAGTTTGCCTGCGGACCGCCAGCTGAAATTGGGTCCCTGCCTGCGCAGGGACGACGAATCACGCGCCAACAAATAAGCATTTCCCTATGCCACCCACCCAAACACCCCCGGTCCTCCAACTGACCGGCATCAGCAAGCGCTTCAACGGCATCCATGCCCTGAACGGCGTGAACATCACCATCCGCGCGGGCGAGTGCATGGCGCTCATCGGCGAGAACGGCGCCGGCAAGTCCACGCTCGTGAAGACCCTCACGGGCATCTACCGCCCGGACGCCGGCGCCCTGTCGCTCGACGGGAAGCCCGTCACCTTCGCGAGCCCGCAGGAAGCGATGGCCGCCGGGATCACCGCCGTGCACCAGGAAACCGTCATGTTCGACGAGCTGTCCGTGGCCGAGAACATCTACGTCGGCCGCCAGCCCGTGCGCGGCGGGCGCATCGACTGGGCGCAGATCGAGCGCGAGGCGGAAGCCCTGTTCGCCCGCCTGGAAGTCGCGCTGCCCGTGAAGGCGCGCGTAAAGGACCTGTCGGTCGCGCAGCGCCACTTCGTCGAGATCGCGCGCGCCCTCGCCCAGGATGCGCGCGTCGTCATCATGGACGAACCGACGGCCGCGCTGTCGCAGCGCGAGATCCGGGAGCTGTACCGCATCATCGAGCAACTGAAGGCCGCCGGCACCGCCGTCATCTTCATCTCGCACAAATTCGACGAGATCTTCGAAGTCGCCGACTGCTACACCGTCCTGCGCGACGGCCAGTTCGTGGCCGAGGGCCGCCTGGCCGACATCACGGAGCAGGAGCTCGTCGCGCTGATGGTCGGCCGCGCCGTGCACCAGGCGTATCCCAAGGCGGACGCCGAGATCGGCGAGCCGCTGCTCGTCGTACAGAACCTCTCGCACCCCACCGAATTCGACGACGTCAGCTTCACGCTGCGCCGCGGCGAGATCCTCGGCTTCTACGGCCTCGTGGGCGCGGGCCGCTCGGAAGTGATGCAGGCGCTGTTCGGCCTCACGCCGGGCGTTTCCGGCTGCGTCACGCTGGACGGCCGCCCCGTGATGGCGCGCTCGCCGAGCGAAGCGATCGGGCTCGGCATCGCCTATGTGCCGGAGGACCGCCAGCACCACGGCGCGCACCTCACGATGCCGATCCAGCACAACATCACCCTGCCCATCCTGTCGCGCATCGGCTTTTTCCTGCGCGGCCGCGGCAAGCAGGAAGCCGCCATCGCGCGCCATTTCGCGGAACAGCTGGAACTCAAGGCCAGCCACCTGGCACAGCACGTGGCCGAGCTCTCGGGCGGCAACCAGCAGAAGGTCGTCCTCGGCAAATGGCTCGCGACGAACCCGAAAGTGATCATCCTCGACGAGCCGACGAAGGGCATCGACATCGGCTCGAAAGCGGCCGTGCACCGCTTCATCAGCCAGCTCGTGGCGCGCGGCCTGTCGGTGATCCTCGTCTCGTCCGAACTGCCGGAAGTGCTGGGCATGGCCGACCGCATCGTCGTCATGCACCACGGCCGCGTGCAGCGCGAATTCCTGCGCGGCGACGCCACCCCGGAATCGGTCGTCGCCGCCGCATCCGGACTGATTACGGAGACCGCATGAATACTCATTTTCTCATCCTGAAACAACGGGAGCCGCTGCTGGCAATGATGGTCGTGCTGCTCGTCGTGGCCGTCGGCCTGCGCGAGCCGGCGTTCCTGTCGATCGGCTCGCTCGCCAACCTCGTCACGGACAGCACGCTGCTCGTGATGCTGGCGCTCACGCAGATGCTCGTCATCGTCACGCGCGGCGTCGACCTGTCCGTCGCGTCGAACCTCGCGCTGTCCGGCATGGTCGCCGCGATGCTGGGCGCGCACTACCCGAGCCTGCCGCTGCCGCTGATCATGCTGGCGGCCGTCGCCGTGGGCCTCGGGCTGGGTCTCGTCAACGGCTGGCTGATCGGCCGGCTCGAACTGCCGCCCATCGTCGTCACGCTGGGCACGATGAGCGTCTACCGCGGCGCCGTGTTCGTGCTGTCCGGCGGCGCGTGGGTGTCCGCGCACCAGATGCCGGCGCACTTCATCGCGTTCCCGCTCGACCGCCTGCTGGGTCTTCCGCACCTCGTGTGGATCGCCGCCGCCACGCTGGCGGCGATGGCCTGGGTGGCGCGGAGCACCCGCTTCGGCCGCGACCTGTATGCCATCGGCAACGCGCCCCAATGCGCGGGCTACATCGGCATCCCGAGCCACAAGCGCCTGCTGTGGACCTATGCGCTGTCGGGGGGAGTGTCTGGCCTGTGCGGCTACCTGTGGGTGGCGCGCTATGCCGTCGCGTACACGGAAATCGCGTACGGCTTCGAATTCACCGTGATCGCCGCATGCGTGATCGGCGGCGTCTCCATCGGCGGCGGCGTCGGCACGGTGCTCGGCGCCACCCTGGGCGCGCTGTTCCTCACCGTGATCGGCAATGCGCTGCCCGTGCTGCAGGTGTCGCCGTTCTGGCAGAGCGCCCTCACCGGCATCGTGATCCTCGTCGCCGTCCTGATCAACGCCCGCGGCGCCGGCCGCCGCAGCCGCCAGATCCTGCCGCTGCACGGTACGAACGCCCCAACCCACCGGAGTGCCGCGTGAACCCGACCACCGCAATGCAAACTGAATCCAAGACGTCCTCGCGCTATACGATCCTCGACCGCGAAACGCCGCGCCTGAAAACGATCCTCGGGCGCTGGGAAAGCCTGCTCGCCATGTTGTTCGTCGCCGTGTTCGTCGCGAACAGCGTCGCGCTGCCGCATTTCCTCGACCTGTACAACCTGCTGGACGGCACCCAGAACTTCAGCGAGAAAGCCTTGATCGCGCTGCCGATGGCGCTGTTGATCATCTGCCGCGAGATCGACATCTCCGTCGCCGGCACGCTCGCGCTGTCGTCCGTCGCGATGGGTCTCGCCATGGGCGCCGGTTTCCCGGCCGGGAGCCTGCCGCTCGTCGCGCTGGCCACGGGCGCCGCCTGCGGCTTCCTCAACGGCGTACTGGTCACGCGCTTCGCGCTGCCGTCGATCGTCGTCACCATCGGCACCGTGTCGCTGTACCGCGGCCTCGCCAGCGTCGTCCTCGGCGACAAGGCGTTCACCGGCTATCCGCAGCTGATGGCCGACTGGGGCCAGGGCTACTTCTTCGGCATCGTGCCGCGCGAATTCGTCGTGCTGCTCGTGTGCGCCGCGCTGTTCGCCGTCCTGCTGCACACCACGACGTGGGGGCGCCGCATCTATGCCATCGGCAACAACCCGGAAGCGGCGCGTTTTTCCGGCATCGCGGTCGACCGCTACCGCCTCGCGCTGTTCATGCTGACGGGCGCGATGGCCGGCCTGGCCGCCTTCCTGCTCACGGGCCGGATCGGCAGCACGCGCCCGAACATCGCCACCGGCTGGGAGCTGGAAGTGATCACGATGGTGATCCTGGGCGGCGTCAGCATCGCGGGCGGCGCCGGCACCATCGCCGGCGTGATGCTGGCCGTGCTCACGATGGGCACCGTCACGTACGGGTTGTCGCTCGCGAACATCCCCGGCATTTACATGACGATCGTCGTCGGGGTGCTGCTGCTCGTGACCATCGCGTTGCCGAAGCTCCTGCGCATGCGGCGCGCGCGGGGCGCATGATGGTCGATGCCCTGATCGTCCTCGACATCGGCAAGACGAACGCCAAGCTGGCGCTGATCGACGCGGCCGGCAAGGTGCTGGCGGAGCAGCGCCGCCCGAACGCCGTGCGCACGGACGGGCGCTACGCGCACCTCGACACGGACGGCCTGTGGGACTGGCTGCTGGCCACCTGCCGCGCGTTCGCTGCGCAGGCGCACGTGTCGGCCATCGTGCCCGTCACGCACGGCGCCACCGCCGCGCTGGTCGACGACGCGGGCCTCGTGCTGCCCGTGCTGGACTACGAAGCGGACCTGCCCGGCGTCGACTACGCAGCGCCATCCTATGACGAGACACTGTCCCCGCATTTGCCGGCGGGCCTGAACCTGGGCCGGCAAATCGCGTGGCTGCAGGCGCGCTTCCCGCGCGAATTCGCCCGCACGCGGCACATCCTCATGTATCCGCAATACTGGGCGTGGCGGCTATGCGGCGTGGCGGCGTCGGAAGCGACGTCCCTCGGCTGCCACACGGACCTGTGGAATCCGCGTGCGCAAACCTATTCGAGCCTGGTCGAGCGCATGGGCTGGACGGCGTCGATGCCGCCGCTCGCGCCCGCGCATGCGGCGCTGGGCACGCTGCGTCCCCAGATCGCCGCCGCGACCGGACTGCCGGCCGATTGCGAGGTCCTGTGCGGCATCCACGACAGCAATGCGTCGCTGCTGCGCTATCTCGGCCGCGCCGAGGGCACCGTGCTGTCGACGGGCACGTGGATGATCGCCGCGGCGTTCGGTACCGGGCTCGATGGGCTGTGCGAGCGGGCCGACATGCTGGCCAACACGAACGCGCTGGGCCAGCCCGTCGCGTGCATGCGCTTCATGGGCGGGCGCGAATTCGGCGAACTGGCCGGCGCCGCACCGGCAACCTGCAGCTTCGACGCCATCGAACGCCTCGTCGCCCAAGGCACGCTGGCGCTGCCCTGCTTCGCCGCGACGGGCGGTCCGTTCGCGGGCCGCACCGGCAGCATCGAGGGCCAGCTCCCGGCGACCGCGCAGGAACGCTATGCGCTG
The DNA here is from genome assembly GCA_045810485.1 of Massilia sp. GTDB lineage: Bacteria > Pseudomonadota > Gammaproteobacteria > Burkholderiales > Burkholderiaceae_D > Telluria. Next base: position 21,379 of record JBJMVU010000220.1, read on the forward strand.
GCCACGCTGTACTGCGTGCTGATGACGGATTACTGCCTCGACGCGCTGGGCGCCGCCGGCCCGCTCGCCGTCGAAGGGAGTTTCACGGCGAACCCGTGGTTCGGTCCCCTGCTCGCGGCGCTGCGCCCGCAGCAGCCGGTGTCGTATTCCGACGATGCGAGCGGCACCACGTGCGGCGGCTGGATGCTGCGCTACCGCGACGCAGCGCCGCCGGGCGCCAGCACGGCGATCGCGGCACGGGCGCCAGACGGGTTGGACGCGTACCGGGCGCGCTGGCGGGCTGCGCTCGCGTGATGCTGGACGGAAACAAAAACGGGCATGGACGTCACGCCATTCCCTTTAGAGATCGTCGTAATGTCGTAGAGCGGCCCTGCAGTCGCCACCTGCGGTACGTCTGCTCCTTGCCGATCTCAGCCGTTCGGCCCAGCCTAGCAGGTTGCTGCCCTGGAAAAATCAAGGACTGTCATGCCAGCACCTTCCCGCCCGCTCAGGGAAATTCGCGGCGTCTCATGGCGTTCTGCGAGCTTTTGCTTGACGTATAACCGGAATAGCATCTTGCTATTGCAGGGAAAGCGAAACTTGAATATACGTCGTGCTGCACGTCCAGTCAGTATGCCGCGTTCGCGCTACCATGAAACCCATCTATACAAGCGCCGCGCGAGATGCTATCCGCTCGACGTGCTTCGGTTGTCGATGCGGTAGATCCTGCCACTGGACCCGATGAGGTAGAGCTCGCCGCTGCCGTCTCGTCCGAACGAGACCACGGCGCCCACCTTCGCGACGTCCCATGTCGTGACGGTCGGCGCACCGCCGCCCGCGTAACGCAGCGACTTCAAGTAACCACCGCAATAGTCCGAAAACACATAGCTGCCGCCGAGATGGGCGATCTTCGCGCCGCGGTACACGTAGCCACCGGTGATCGAGCAGCCGTTGGCGTTGTTCGCGCCATGGTCGTATTCGTGGACGGGCAGTGTCAGGCCGGCCGTGTCGCAGGTCCCGCCGCTGTAGCACGCGCCACCCTCCAGGATATTCCAGCCGTAGTTGAGACCGCCGGCGCCGGCGTCGCTGATATCGACTTCCTCTCGCTCCGCCTGGCCGACGTCGGCAATGTACAGGAGGTTGCCGTCGAAACTGAACCGCCACGGGTTGCGCAGCCCGAGTGCCCAGATTTCGTTGCGTCGCGAGCTCATGCCGTTGTATGGATTGGATGCCGGAATCTCGTAGCTTCTCGTCGCCGTCGCATTGCGCACGTCCAAGCGCAGCAGTTTGCCCAGCAAGGACAGCGGATTCTGGGCGTTGCCGCGCGGATCGCCGGCACCACCGCCGTCGCCGGTGGACAGGTACAGCATGTCGTCCGGACCGAAGGCCAGCTGGCCGCCATAATGGTTGGTGAAGTCCGGATGTGGAATCTGCAAAACCGTCAGCTGCGAAGCAGGGTCCAGTACGTTCCTGTCGGAGCCGACCGTATAGCGCTCGAGCGTGATGACGTTGTCGCGCGCGACATAGACGATATACACCCGGCCATTGCTGGCGAAATGGGGATCGAACGCGATCGACAGCAAGCCACCTTCGCCCGCGGTACTCGTGCGGCTGCTGACGTCGAGGAACGGCGTGGCGCGCAATGCGCCGTTTTCCATCACTAGGACACGGCCCGTGCGATCGACGATGAATAGGCGCGTGTCGCCCGGTGGTGCGGTCAGGTAGACGGCATTGTCGACCTGGGCGACCTCGGACAGCGCCAGGAGACCGCCAGCGGCAGGTGGCGGCTGCGGCGCCGGTGCCACGGGCGTGTTGACGGCACCACCTGGACCGCCGGCGCCGCTACCGCCACCGCAGGACGCCAGAAAACAAAGGGCGAGCAGCACGCCGGCGCGTCGTCGAATGATCCGCATGCGACCTCCAGGTGTCGACAGCATGGTTGTACGGCCGCTCGTTGCGTCTGAACGTCCGTACATATGACTGTACCGGAAACCATGTTTTCGGCGTGCCACGAGCGGCAGTAGGCTGTCACGCGATTACATGTCTTAACCTAGTGGATTGTGGGACGCCTGTGACCGATGCCGGTCTGTTGCCAAGGACCGAAACCGACCCATTACGGACACTCTCTTCCGATCTATCTGACCGCGAATGATTAGCGCTTCTCCAGCGCTCCAAGAGCTGCTTCCGCTTGAGCCAGACGACGAATGAACTCGTCGAGAACGAAGCGTTGCTGCCTGCCAGGCGATGTGTCCAGCACATCTTCGAGCAGTGCGAACCCTTCGGTGTAGTTGAGGGTGATATCAAAGCAGTTTGAATTGAATTCATCTATGACGCGATCCGGCAGCTTTTCCTTGGCATGCACGGCGTCGAGTATTTCTCGACAAGTCGATAAACCTCCGTCATAAATAAACTCATCAAACAGGGATTTCATTGGTTTGTTCCATCGTCGAAGTTGGACTCTTCAAATTCCACTTGTATTCCCGGTTCAAGACAGCGTCTGCTCCTGGTCGAGCCCGGGCGTCCGACTCAGCATATCATGTTGCCGAGCTGGAAAATCTCGAACTATCATGACTGACGGCTACCGACCCAGGCCGTATAAAAACGCGGAGCCGAATGCTCGGCACTGACAGGGCTAGCCGCGAGGCAATAGAAAGCGCTGTGACGACCGTAGTTAATCGTTGCCGAATTCAGTCGGCCCAAAATGCTGATGCCCCCAAAGCAGCCCGAATCGCTTGAGAAAACGGGCACAGGCCCGGATCGCGGCCATCATGCCCGATTTGCCCAGAATAGCCATCAATCGTCGGAAGTTGTAGGTGAGCACATGCAGGCTCATCTCCGTCTTCACGCGTTCCGTCCTTTCGTCAGGAAATGCGTCGCGCCCATCCATGCTTTGATGGTTCCGTACGGATGCTCGACCGTGGAGCGTCGGATCCGCATGGCGTTCGGACTTTGTTCGAGGCGCATCTGCATATCGTCAACTACGGCCAGGTGCTCCCAGCGCGTTACTCGCCTATTCGTGCTCGGCGTACACTTGTTTCCACCAGCTTCGCTTCGATTTCCTTGAGCGTGGCCATCTGCGATTTTAACGCGGCGATTTTATCGTTGAGGCGGACAGTTTTCGCTTGCCTGGCAGTAGGCTCCTGCCGGTCGGCCGTGTCGAGTTCTGCAAGGTAGCGGGTGATGTTGGCCTCGATCTCCTGCATCCTGCGCTTGAGCTTGGCATCGGTGAAATTGCGGTCGCTGCTTTGACGGCCTTGAACTTGCTGCCATCAATCGCGACCACCGCATCCGAAAACAGATTCAGCTGCTGGCACAACACGACGAACTGGCGGCAGACATTGCGAGTGGCCTTGCCGTTGTCCTTGCGGAAGTTCGCGATCGTCTTGCAATCGGGCGTCAGGCGCCGCGTCAGCCACATCAATTCGACATTGCGCTGAGCTTCACGTTCGTCGGCTTCTGGACCTTCACGCGCGTAACCGAAGCTTGCACGTTGAGTGGACTGTAGCCCGCCAGGTACAGAAAAGCCAACTGCGCGTTGCGCTGGACCTGCGATGCTCGCGACAGTTTTTCGAGACGGTCTCATGCGCCGATCACGACACGGCCACAGGTGTTAGCAGCCAATCAGGGCCTCTCGTTATGTGTCATCGTATCAGTCGATTCAAACAAGCTGGGCGACGCATCGCCTTGCGTTAGATGTATTCCTTTTCCTATCAACATCCTACCAATCAACCTCGAGCCGACGTCATTCAAATGAGCGCTGTCGCGGTATAACGGTACCTTGTCTATTATAGAATGACATTTATTTTGCCAGCAAATTACTTTGTTTGGATCAATGAAAATGAGTTCGGGAAACTCTTTTTTGAGTAGCTGAAACATTCTCCATTGCTTGCCGTTAGGATGAGGCGCCTCATCGCAGCTTTTCCCGCTATTCATGAGTAATTGGCGCACTGGACAGTCTGCTCTGTTCGTCATTTGGTTATTCAATATAATAATAGGCTTTGCCCCGGACGAAATTATGCTAAATATCGAATTTTGCAATCCCTGCTGAAGCCGGGCAAAGGATTCGGATGATCCATCGTTAGGCCACGATCCGCCAAGTAATACATATTTAAATCCCCGCCTGGCGATATATTGATAACTGAAGTCGTTTCTTAATCGGCATTTTTCCATGTAAGATGGCGCTGTGCCGAAGCCCAGCCCTTTGACTGGCAGGCATCCATCCATTGTATAGTGCATTACAGTGAAACCATCCTGCTTTGCCAGAACGTCAACCATGCCGCTAAAATGGTTTGCAAAGGAATCGCCGATCAGAAACAGTTCCGGGCTCCTTGCTGGATTGCCAAGTATACATGATGCGTTCGGCTCTCTTCGGTAGAAAAACGTCGACGAGTGGCATTGTTCGTACAACTTTTCCGGCGCCGTATTGATAATCCTTTCATAGTCTGCAACTCGCGGATCAAATCGCTCTGGAAATCCTTTGCTTTGAATTACAATGAACGATGCCAGAGCAATCGTGGTGAATGGTCCCACATAACGTCTTGTTAGGATCGCGTTGAATTTCATCACAGAGCCAGATGTGCGAAATGGAACTTCTATGAATTTCCAGGAGAGCCATGCAAGAAGAATCGATGCTACGAAAATAGCTGCACGGGAAAGCAGGGTAACCTGAATATCGAAATAGTTGGCGTATGCGATGAGTGGCCAATGCCAAAGATAGAAAGAATATGAGATAAGCCCAATTAACACTATTGGCTTAAGAGAAAGCAAGCGTGTAGTCAAGATGTCCGGGTTGGAGCCAGCGGCAATCAGCAAGGCAGTCCCAATACATGGATAAAGGGCATAGACTCCGGGGAATGGCGAAGTTTCGGAAAGAAAATATAAACTCCCAAAAATTAGCACAAGCCCGACAATTCCTGAAATGGTCGCTATCTTTCGGTTGAGCGGAATCGGCTTTTCGAAAACTAAAATGGCAAGCAAACTTCCAATCGCGAGTTCAAAAAAACGGGTGGGCAGTAGATAATATGAAGCCGATGCCGCAGTCCGGGTGCCGATTTCGGAAATGAGGACGGCAGACGCGAGACCGGCGACGAAGATTACGGATCTAAGCACTACCCTCGTACGGGCAAGCCCAAGCAGAAGTACAGGCCACATAAAGTAGAACTGTTCCTCGACGCCCAATGACCAAGTGTGCAGGAGCGGAGCCTCATCGATTCCGGCATTAAAGTAATTTCCATATTCCCGCCAAAAGTACACGTTGGATACGGCCGCTGTTGCGGCAACAGCCCCCTTGAACAGTTTCGTCAGATCCATGGGCGGAAGTGCGATCAATCCAAATATTAAAACACTGACAATAACGACCAGCAATGCGGGCATGATTCGGTTAATTCGTCGGCGATAAAAGCCGGAAAAACTAAACGTGTTATTGCGCATTTCCGAATAGGAAATCAGTGTAATCAGGTAGCCGGAAATAACGAAAAATATATCGACACCAACAAAGCCTCCCGGAATCAATTTTTTGTCCAAATGAAATAGCACAACCGAGAGAACGGCAATTGCTCGCAAGCCGTCGATATCAGGCCGATATTTTGCACCGCGAAAATTATCCATGTTAATCCCCTCGAGCGAGCGCCCCTTCGATTGGGCAGAAAATTCGGCGAAGATCACGGTAGCGCGACGGGAATATGCTCTACTGCCGAACGCTTGCGATTGCAAATATCTATTAAGCAAAATCTATCCAGCATCACCGCAAGTTACCTGACATGAAACCCTGCTGCGAGAATTTTTCCGTGCAATGCTTTCGCCAGCTTGTGGTCGATATATATCGTGCCGGGTGATGTCGTTACGGAAGGATTTGATATAATTTCTCCCCTGAAGTTATCGGCAACTGTTCCATGCAGCGAGATACGGTCCCAAGTCCGCCCTGTTTTGGATAGAATGCGATCAACCTCATGATCAAATAAGAATAGGTTTCCGTCTGAATTGCGCTCTAGGACATTCACCGTTGCATCGATGTCGCGCATATAACCGCTTATCTCGGGGCCCTGATGATAAAAGTGGACGTAAGCGCTGTGTATGCACTCGCCCGAGACATCTACCTTGACGAGCACGTTTTCGACGTTACCTGTACTAGTCCCAGATGTGGCAAGCGACACCAGCCCATTGCTGCCGGGCCAGAACGCACTGTTTGTCGCCTTGATCTTAATTGTTGCCGTATTTAAGGAGGCCGAGATGAAGGCACGTCTTACGTTATGGCATACCAATTCAACGTCAACATTCTTCTTTATGTAACTTGATCCGACCCCATAGTACGAATTTTGCACTTCGGCTTGAACGCTTACATGCGAAATATACTGTCGAGTAGTTTTGTTGTTATTCGAAGCCAATAATCCAACTACCCGCTGGGCGTAGCAATCGACCATTCTTAAGAGAAAACTTGTCTCGTTCGCCTGAATCCCGACGCAATACATTCCACGCCAATTCACCCAAGGATTAAATCCTAGGTCGACAAAACTTGCTCCGGCAATCGTGACATTCTGGAAATTAACGAAATAAAACATGTTGGGAACGACGTTTGCCGACGTTCTCGCCGCAAAGATTGCACCATAAGCTGATATGGCAACATTACGCAGATCACGACACAAAATGATGTATGCCGGCTCGACGTAACTACCGAAGTCATATATGCCCGGGGGGACGAAAAGCGTTCCCCCGCCACGGCGCCGCAATATATCGAAAGCTCTGTTGAACGCGTTGGTTAACGCGGCTCGCCCCGCGCCAGGCCGGCCGCCAAAGTCCGCGACGCTGATGATTGCAGAGGGTACGACCGCCCCCCCGATGTCGCCAACTTTCCCCCTCGCCTTCATTCTCGGCGGGGTACTTTGCAAAAATCGGGGCAGCGATGATATAAAACTCGTATTCAAACCAGCGACCAGCAAAGCGCGGCGCGTCACCAAGTCCATGGATATTCGGTATACCCGGAAGGTCGGTCAAACCTACGTCCTGCAGTTGGCAAGACACGTTTTCTTGCGCGCCAGCACTCAACTACGCGGACGCTCTTGCTCAGAATTTGATTGATCACTAAAATTATTCGGTCTTTATCAAATATCATTGCGAAGTCAAATGTCTTAACTTACAAAACGGCTGGAGTATGGAGTTTGATAAATATCAAAATTAGGCCATAATTTGCCCTTTGGTCAGTTCGAAATGCCGCGACTGGCCGATCTGTGTACGTCAAAGCTTCAAGATCCGCTTCATTATGGTCACCTCGAAAAACCTCTACCGATCTGACGCGGTATCGGTAAAATTCTGACATCGAACCGAGCCGGCGCGTATCGTCATGATGAAACGCCCGACCGGCCTATTTGCCGAGCAAGAGCGTGAAGATCGGCAAAAATAGGCGATCCGTTGGCGGGCCTGACCGATTACGTTAATTTCGAAGCGTTGACGGCCCGCATCGATGCAGCCCCCGCGTCCTTCGCGCGCCAGGGCGGCCGGCCACCGTACCCGACAGTCTTGAGGATTCGCTAAACGTGTCGCGGAGAGCAAGCGGCCCGCCGCAAGGCCATCTGGTGCTCCACAATTAGCTGTGGCCGAGCGCAGAGGACCAGAATTCATGTTTTTACACAGCCTGGGCCCAAAGCGGACCTGGGCCGAGAGTTTCATATGCCGCGGGCCACTGAGGCAATCGGGATCGCTGCCGGCACGAGCAGCGCTCGTGCTGCAACGGTACCAGCCAATCGGCTTCCTGCCAGCCAAACGATGGCCTTCCTAAACTGTCCCTCTGTGACCTTGCCTTCAATCACATCGTCCGTCATCCCTGACATGTGCGGGTCGATAAACACTGCCATCATGATGGTGGCGCCACCGTTGATAATCGACGAGAGCGTGCTGGAGGTGACACGCCCTGAAGGATCAAGGACGCCTGCGTAAAGCGAAGCAAACACCCCAACCGTCCAGAGTGCCGTAGCGCCGACATTCAACAGGGTGATCCGGCGTGAGACGCCATGCCCGGAGCGGACGTCCGTGACGTTCCGTACGGCAGGCACGCGGGCGACATCTCGAACGTACGAAAGACCGCCCTTGAAAAAACCATGAAGAATCAGCTTGGGAATCGAGCGATGCACTTGGAAGTGCAGCACCGCCCGGCAAAACACACGCTGAAAGGTTGGAATCAACAGAGCACCCGCCACTGTCGCGAGACTTGCAGATACCAGCAGCCAGCGAAAGTCCCCGAGTAGCGAGGCGCTTTCGAGACCTCCGAGGTTCGTTTCGACCCGCTTTGCCAGGAACGGACCGAGAAAGGAATTCGAGGTTCGAGACACCAGCACAAGCGCGGCCGCTGCGCGTGTTCTGCGACGTGTCGTTGAAGGCGTTCGACGAGGTGTTCCCGGCCGCCGGCGCGCCGGATGCTGCCGTGCGCCTCACGCCGGCGCGTCTCGCCACGTTGACTCACGCGAAGTGGGTCGACGTCGTACAGGATGTGGAACGCGTCGCAAACGAACGGTAGACGTTCGCGTTTTGCGTGCATCCGCGTTGGCGGAGGCCGCCCACCCAACAGGGTGAACTCAGACGCCGCGGTCCAGCCGCGCGATCAGTTCCGGCAGCGGCAGCGGCCGGCAATACAGATAGCCCTGCATGCACGGCTTGCCATTCTCGCCGAGGAAGCGCGCCTGCGCCTCCGTCTCGATGCCTTCCGCGACGACGCGCAGGCCCAGGTGGTCGGCCATCGCGAGGATGGTCTGCACGATCGCCGTGCCGTTGGCGTCGTGCGGCGTGTCGCGCATGAAGCTCTTGTCGATCTTCAGTTCGTACAGCGGCATCTTCTTCAGGTAGCCCAGGCTCGAATACCCCGTGCCGAAATCGTCGATCGAGAAGCGGATCCCCATGGCGGCCAGTTCACGCATCTTGGTCGTGATCATGTCGAAGTCCTCCACGAGCAGGCCTTCCGTCACTTCGAACACGAAGGCGTGCGGCGTCACGCCCGACTCCGCGAACGCGGCGCGCACCTGGTCGACGAACTCGGGCTGGCGGAACTGGCGCGGGCTGACGTTGATCGACAGTTGCAGCGGGTGGCCGGACGCCTGCAGCGCGAGGCGCGCCTGGCAGGCCTGGCGCAGCACCCACAGGCCGAGGGGCACGATCATGCCGGTCGTTTCGGCCACGGGGATGAACACGTCGGGCGGGACGAACGTGCCGTCGGCGCGGCGCCAGCGCATCAGCATTTCCGCGCCCACCGGCTGGCCCGCATGGTCGACCTGCAGCTGCAGGTGCATCGAGAGTTCGCCGTTGTCGAGCGCCGCGGAGAGGTCGCGGCCCAGCGTGAGCTGGCGTTCGGCCGCGGCCAGCATCGGCGTCTCGAACACGGCCACGCCGTTGCGGCCGGCCGCCTTGGCGTGGTACATGGCCAGGTCGGCGTCGCGCAGCAGGTCGGCCACGGACTGGCCGGGCCGCGTGGGCAGCGCCACGCCGATGCTCGCGGTGGAGTGGTAGTTCTGGTCGTCGATGACGATGTCCTCCGCCAGCGCGCCGCGGATCTTGTCCGACACGGACAATGCGGCGGCCGTGGCGGCGGCGGGGTCGGTGCCGAGGCCGTCGAGCAGCACGACAAATTCGTCGCCGCCCAGGCGCGCCACCGTGTCGCCCTTGCGCACCACGTCGCCGAGGCTCTTCGCCGTGTGCTTGAGCAGCGCGTCGCCCGTCGCGTGGCCGCGCGCGTCGTTCACGTGCTTGAAGTTGTCCAGGTCGATGTACAGCACGGCGCCCAGGCCGCGGCCCGCGTTGGCCGACGCCACCATGGCGTCCAGCCGCTCCGTCATCAGCCGCCGGTTGGGCAGGCCCGTGAGGACGTCGTAGTACGCGAGGCGATGGATCGCGTCGGCCGAGTGGCGGCGCTCCGTGATGTCGCGGCCGACGACGACCCAGTGGCTGATCCGGCCCGCGTCGTCCGTGAACGGCATCAGTTCCATCTCGACCCAGTACGGATCGCCGGCCTTCGTGTAGTTAACCAGTTCCGCCGTCGCGGGCTGGCCGTTGCGCATCGACTCGACGATGCGGTCGACGACGGCCGGATCCGTCCCCGCACCGTGCAGCACGCGCATGCTGCGGCCGACGATATCCGCATCGCTGTAGCCGGTGCGGCGCTGGAACGCTTCGTTACTGAAGATGATGGGCTGGTCGCGGTCGGGCGAGTCGACGGCGCGCGCGATCAGCACCATGTCGTTCAGGCGCGAGAGCGCGGCCGACGTCAGGCGCAGTTCCGCATTCACGGCCTGCAGCGCGCCCTGCCCCGTCTCCAGCGACTTCGCGAAGCCGCGCGCTTCGTCCAGCGAACGCGATAGACCCTTGAGCAGCGTGGAGCACGTGAGCGTCAGCAGCGCGCCCACGCAGGTGAAGTTCAATGTGACGAGCAGCGACGTGACGAACGGGTCGTGTCCCATGTCGACCAGCGCGGCCTGGAAATGGCCGATGCCGAGGATGAGGATGACGGCGCTGGCCGCGAGCGCCGCCAGCGCGGGCGCGGTACCGAGCAGGATCGCCGCCATCACGGGCGGCGCTATCAGGTAGTTCTGGCTGACCGGCCCCACCTTCACCATCAGGCAGATGGCCACCATGTAGATGATGGCGAGGAAGTTCAGCACGCGGAAGGTGTACGGCAGGCGCTCCAGGCGCCACAGGGCGAACAGCCAGGTCAGCGCGATGCCGTCCATGACCGCCACGGTCCAGACGCCATGACGGAGCACGACCATCACGCTGGGGATGGCCGCGATGGTGCCCAGGACGAGCACGATCGACAACAGGCGCGAGAAGATCCGCGCGCGCCATTGTGCGATGTCGTCAAACCCTAGCATCAAAATGTATCCTCGCAGCGCGACCGGTGAGGAGCCGGTCCAGCCAGTGTTCTCGTGAGGCAACATTGTAAGGCCGCGACCGGCGTCTGTCACGTTGTTCACTAGCAGGTGTTGCGAGCGAGTGACTGACAGTTCAATAACTACGGCCGGGACTCGCCGCTTACCGCGTCGCCGGTCACGCCGCCGTGGGCCGCGCGCAACACCACGAGACGCACGGGTTCCAGCGCGTTGGCGTGATTCCCATCCGTCGTCACGGCGAGCGCGATCGTATTGTCGCCGTGCGGGTCGAGGATGCCCGGCGGGATGACGAACACGCGCTGCGGTCCGACGTGGGCGATGAATTGCCCGAGGTTCCAGCCGTTGACGAAGATGAGTGCGCGGTTCTCGCGGTCGGAGCGCGGCCGGCTGGTGTCGCCGAATGCGAGGCCCAGCTGCACGTCGTGCCCGCGCGGCAGGTCGAGTTTCACCTGCGTGCGCAGCCAGTATGTGCCGGGGGCCGGGGGCGCGTCGCCGGGACGGGCCTGCGACCAGCCCTGCACGGAGGCGCCGGGCAGGTGCCAGCCTTCCCGTTCGCCGTACAGGCCACCGTCGTTGAACGGCCCGCGCACGCGGTCGACGATATCCTCGCCGCCAAGGTTGCCCTGGATGCGCCAGCGGATCGGCGTTGCGAAGCGCCGCCCGCCCTTCGACGTCAGCGACGCCGCGATCAGGCCGCGCGCTTCGCGGTGCGCGTCGTCCGCCATCAGGTCCCAGTTGTGCGAATCGTTGCGGACCATGACGGCGACGACGTGCGGTCCCGGCGCCAGTTTGCCGAGGTCGAAGCGGACGGTATCGGTCGTCTCCGGGAACGAGCGGCCCGTGTCCAGTTCGTGCTGGCCGAGGAAGCGGCCGTCGACCCAGGCCTGCAGCATGCCCGCGCCGCCGCCGCCATAAAAGAGCTCCAGCTTGTTCGCAGCAGGATCGGTGACGTCGAAGCGCCCGCGATACCAGACGTCGCCGTGATGAAAACCGTAGTCGCTCATCGCGAGCGTGGGCTGGCCGCGCTCCGGCAGGGTCCAGGTCTGCGCGGCCGACGGGCGGTTGTCGGCCTGCGCCCATCCCGTATCGTCGAAGCCGGGTCGTGCCTCCGGGCTGTCCATGTGCCGGGTCCAGGCCGCGGTGCGCAGGTCCGGGACCGTCACGCGCGCCGGTCCCGCAAGCGGCTCGACGCTGCGCAGGCTGCCGTCCGGCTGGCGCGCCAGGCGCAACGCGGCGCCGTTGAACGAAGCCTCCGCGATGTCCGGCCCCCAGATCTCGAGCGGACTGGGGGCCGTCGTGTCGCCCGCCAGGTGCAGCCGGCCGGCCTCGATGCGCGCCGCACGCACGAGCGCCGGCGTCAGTTCCAGCATGCGGCCCGCCGGCGTCTCCTGCGCCCAGAAGCGCTGCGACGTGCCCTCGTCCGCGATGAGCAGCAGCAGCGGCGCGCGTCCGCCGCCCGTGATGCGCACGCGCGCGAGTCCGTTGTGGCCATACGCCAGCTTCAGGTCGCCGCGCGCCGGGTCGAACGTCGGGCGCACGTCACCCGCCAGCACCTCGACCTGCGGTGCCGACGTGTAGCGCAGCACCGTCTCGCCGGCTTCGCCGTCGCGGCCGTGCAGCAGCACGACGTCGCGCGCGCCGTCGCGGAACTGCGCCTGCAATTCGGACGTGGCGTAAACGAGGTGCTGGCGCTCCAGCGCGTAGTCGGCCAGCAGCATCTTCGCGTCCTGGCCGTTGATGCGCGACGCAATCGTGTACGCGCCGTCACGCGTTGTCAGGTCGAACGAGAACGCATCGTCCGTCAGCAGGTCGGACGGCCCGTGCACGGCAAACAGCACGTGCGCGCCCAGTTCCGTGTTGACGTTGTGGTAGAGCCGCACGCGCGGATTCGTCGTGCGGATCTCCGGTCCCTTGTCCATGCGCGCGAGCACGGGTCCGGCCGCCTGCACGAACATGCCCTGCTGCTTCAGCGCCAGCGCCTTCGGGCGCAGGCCGCGGTCTTCCGCGATCGGCGCGCCGTAATCGTACGACGTGTAGACGATGGGCCCCGGCAGCCAGCCCCACGACGTGCCGCCGAACGCCATGTAGATGTTGTGGATGGTGATGCGGTTGATGAGGTTCGTCCCGTAGAACACGCGCTGGTAGCCCTTGCCCTGCCGCTCGGCCGTGCAACCGTACGTGCCGTTCGAGCCCCAGTAATCGAACCACCCCGCGCCGATCTCCGCCAGGAAGCCGGGCGTGCCGGGGGAGCTGAGCGCGCCCGCCTTCGGTCCCGGCGCCGCGTAGACGCCCCAGTCGGGCGCCTTGTTGGGGCCCGCCGGATTCGCATGGACGTCGCAGGCGCCGCCCGGATAGCCGTCGAACGCATACAGGTCCGCCGGTCCGGGATTCGCCCACGGCGCCGACGATCCCTGCGGCGTCCAGTCGGGCAGCCGGCCCGCAGCGTTGTGGAAGAACGGCACCGTGATGCCGTCCGCGCGCGCCTTCGCGGCCAGGTGGGCCATCTGGCGCGCATGCTTCGGTTCCACCTTCCCCAGCTCGTTCTCGATCTGGTAGGCGATCACGGAGCCGCCGCCCGTCGTCACCTGGTGGCGCGCGACGATGGCGTCGATCTGCGTCATCCATTCGTCGACGGCCGCGAGATAGGCCGGATCGTCCGTGCGCGCCTCCGCGCGGTTGCGGAACATCCAGCCGGGGAAGCCGCCGCCGGACAGCTCGGCGTTGACGTACGGTCCCATGCGCGCGATCACGTACATGCCCTCCTCTTGCGCGATCTCGAGCGCGCGCTCGACATTGCGCACGCCGGAAAAATCGTACACGCCCGGCGCCGGCGAGTGATACGCCCAGTCGAAATAGAACGACACGCCGTTGAAGCCCAGCGCCTTCATCTTCTGGATCACGTCGCGCCACTGCGCGGGGTCCGGCAGGCGGAACGGGTGGATCTCGCCCGACCACACGACGACGCGCTTGCCGCCGACGGTCAGCGAGTACGGGTCCCAACTTACCTGTTGCGGTACGCGCGCGGGGCGCACGGCGTTCGCGACGTCCTGCGCCCGTTCGGCCAGCAGGTCGGGCGCGGCCACGCCCGCCGCCACGCCGGCCAGCGCACGCTTGTCCGTCCACGTCCGCATGGCGTCGCGGCTGTCGGCCTGCCACGCATGGCCCGCCGCGTCGGCGAACACGATGCGCCAGCTGCCATCCGGCCGGCGCGCGAGGCCGGCGCCGGGCGCGGTCCGGCCCAGCGCATCGAGCGTGCGTTCGACGGCCCACGGTCCGGCCAGGTCACGCGCCCGCGCCAGTTCGAGGACGCCGTCCGCGCGCCGCCGCGTGAGGGCCACGTAACCGTCGCCGTCCTGGACGATGGCCGCATCCTCGTGGCTGTCCTGCAGGCCCGCAAGCGCACGCGGCGCCGCGGCGCCATCCGGATCGACCAATGCCGGCCCTTGCGCCAGCGCGACGACGAGCTTCACGCCGCCGTCGCCCGTGCGCACCCAGCGCGGCGCGCGCACGGGGCCGGGCATCGGCACGGTGCGCACGAACGTCCAGTGCTTCAGGTCGGACGAGCGGGCCAGGCCGATCGCGTTGCCGGCCCCCGCCACGTACGCCACGCGGTACTGGCCGTCCAGGCGCACGATCGCCGGGTCGCGCAGCGTGCCGCGCGGCGGGGCATACGCTTCCGACGCCTGCGTGACGAAGGTCGTGCCGTCGTCCGAGCGGAAGATGCTCAGGCGATCCGGCAGGCCGGGCGCCACGGCGGCCATCAGCCAGGTGGTGCCCGCGTGACTTGCGCGCTCCGCCGCAAGGGCCGCCGTATCGGACGCCTGCGGAATACCCAGTTCCTGCGCCGCGGCGGGCGCACATGCGACGATGGCGGCGGCCAGCACCGCAACGCAACGACGGCCGCTCATGCCCGCACGTCCGCACGGTTGTCGAAACCGGTCACGTGCTCGGTGACGACGGGCGTGCCGCGCACCGTGCGCACGGCCACGTCGCGCAGGCGCACGTCGCGCACGGGCAGTTCGGCCTCGCCCTTGACGAGGCAGACGAAGCCGGCATCCTCGACGCGGATGCCGGACACGAACAGGCCCTCGATCGGCGTCAGCCGGCGTTCCAGCGTGGGCACGAGCGTCTTCCACTGGTACAGCACGTCCGTCTCGACCGCGAGCACGCCGCCCTTGATGCGCGTGGCGCTCACGTTCGTCATGTGGATATTGCGGACAAAGCCGCCGCGCCGTTCGTTCGTCTTCACGTACAGCAGGTTGTTGATGGTGCTGGCGACCGAGGAATCCGCATGGTCGAAGTGGCAGTCGTCGACGAACACGTTCTCCACGCCGCCCGACAGCTCGCTGCCGATGGCCATCAACTGGTGGCCGTTCTTGATGCGGCAGCGGCGCATGACGATGTTGCGGGCCGCGACGCCGATACGCCACGCGTCGCGGTCGCGTCCCGACTTCACCGACACGGCGTCGTCGCCCTGGTCGAACGTGCACTGGTCGATCAGCACGTTCTGGCTCATTTCCGGATCGACGCCGTCGTTGTTGTGGCCGTGCGCGGCGATGTCGACCTTGCGGATCACGACGTCGCGGCACAGGTAGGGATGCAGCACCCAGAACGGGCTGTCGACGATGTGGATGTCCTCGACGAGCACGTGGCGGCAGCGGTTGAACTGGATGAAGTGCGGGCGCAGGTTGGCCTGGCCCGCCGTCATGTCGCGCCGCTCCACGGGCACGCCGTCGCGGCACGCCATGTTGTACAGGGCGACCAGCGCGTCCATGTGCGCCTGCGGCCGGGCATACCACTGCTTCCACACATCGAGCCGTGCGCGCAAGGTGCCGTGGCCCGTGACCGCCACGTTCTCGCAGTCGTACGCATAGACGAGCGGCGAGTAGTTCATGCATTCCAGGCCCTCCCAGCTCGTGGGCACGGCCGGCAGGTAGTCGCGCGGGTCGGGCGAGAACAGCAGGGTCGCGCCCTCTTCCACGTGCAGCGCGACGTGGCTCTTCAGGTGGATAGGTCCCGTCGGCCACGTCCCGGGCGGCACGACGGCGACGCCGCCGCCGGCCGCGTTGGCCGCCGCGATGGCGCGGGCGATCGCTGCGCTCGTCCTGGCCTGGTCGTCCTGCGCGGCGCCGTACGCCGTGATGTCGAAGCGCGGCGCGCCGGAGAAATCGGGCGCCGCGATGGCCGGCATGGCGAACGGCGCGGCGACGCGGACGTCGGTCCGTCCGATGCCCCCGGCGGCCTTCGGCACGAAGGACTGGCAGCCCGCCAGCACGGGCACGGCGAGTCCGGCGCGCAGCAGCGCGCGCCGTGAGAGGGAACTTGGCACTGAAGGTCTCCTTTGATTGTGCACCGCGCACGCGGTGAGCGCATATTGTGCCGCCTGTGCGAACACCGTTGTCGATTCGCCATGCAAGCGCTCAACAACGTGATTATTACCGCGATCGGACCGGGCGAGCGGTTCGCGGCGCGACGCTTGGCGCTACCATGCCCCGTCAATATGACCCACGAGTCGTCGATAACAACATGGAGACAACCACGATGCATGCAACTGGACACCCTGGAATTCGTCACCCGCTTTCACGCCGCAGCCGCATCAGCATCGGCGTGCTGGCCATGCTCGCGTCGCTGCACGCGCACGGGCAGGAAACCGCCGCGGCGGCCGCTACCGCGGCAGCAGATGCGGCGCCCGCCGCGACGACCAGCGCGGACGGCAAGTCGGCCGACAGCGTCGTCGTCGTGACGGGCTTCCGCGCAAGCCTGAACAGCGCCCTGAACACGAAGAAGAACAGCGACGGCATCATCGACGTGATCAAGGCCGAGGACATCGCCAAGTTCCCCGACGCGAACCTGGCCGAATCGCTGCAGCGCGTGCCCGGCGTGGCGCTGGCGCGCGGCGACGGCGGCGAAGGCAAGCAGATCACCGTGCGCGGCCTGAACGCGGGCTTCACGCGCGTGCGCATCAACGGCATCGAGGGCGTGGCCGCGACGGGCGCCTCGGACATCAACGGCAGCACCAACCGCGGCCGCGGCTTCGACTTTTCCGTGTTCGCCTCGGAGCTGTTCAACAGCCTCGAAGTGCGCAAGACGTCGGAGGCGTCCATCGAGGAGGGCTCGCTGGGCGCCACGGTCGACCTGCGCACGGCGCGGCCGTTCGACTTCAAGGGACGCACGTTCAGCATCGGCGGCCAGGAAAGCCATAACTCCCTGAGCGGCAAGACGCAGCCGCGCGTGACGGCGCTGCTGTCCGACCGCTGGGACACCGGCTTCGGCAAGGTCGGCGCCCTGCTGTCCGCCGCGTATTCGAAACGGCGCGCGACGGAAGAGGGCTACGAGGCCGTGGAACTGCTCAGCGCCAGCAACGACGGGGGCTTCTGCTCGCCCGTGGGCGTGTCGCCGCAGGTCCCGGGCAACGACGCCGTCAAGGGCAGTACCGCGACCACGTGCGGCACCGGCATGCCGCGCGCGACCGACCCCACCGCGTACAACAGCGTCATGGGCCGCAAGGACAACTACGGCGGCACGGTCGCCAACCCGGCCGCCGGCTCGGGCGCGTTCGCGCCGCGCATCCCGCGCTACCGCCGCTCGCAGACGGATTACCAGCGCACCGGCATCACCAACTCCTACCAGTGGAGGAATGCGGACAGCGAGCTGAATCTCGACCTCATGTACGGCAAGTTCGCGAACAAACGCTACGACAACTACATCGAGGCGATCTCGTTCGGCCGCAACCTGGGCTCGAACGGCAAGCCGCAGACGTCGATCCTGGAAGCGAACTTCGACCCGAACGGCAGCTGGGACTACGGCAAGTTCAACGGCGTGGACGTGCGCACCGAGGGCCTGCTCGACGTGTACACGACCAAGTTCCGCCAGCACGTGCTGTCCGGCAGCCACAAGTTCAGCGACACGGTCAAGGCCGACTTCATGGCCGGTAACTCGAATTCGAACCTGAACGAGCCGATGCGCGCCACCGTGCAGTTCGACGCGCCGAACGTGAACGGCTTCGCGTGGGACTTCCGCGACAACCGCAACGTCCCGGCGCTCAACTTCGGCATCGACGTGGCGAACCCGGCCAACTTCCAGTTCGCCCCGCAGGACGCCGCCGGCAACGTGCGCGGCATGTTCGTCGGCCGCTACCTCGACACGACGAACAAGCTGCAGACCCAGGCCGCCAACGTGCATTGGGAAATCAACGACCACCTGACCAGCCATTTCGGCATCTCGGCCCGCAAGAACATCTGGACCAACTACGAGATCGGCAACAGCGCCAACGCGGTGGCCCTGCCGGCCGGTGTGACGATGGCCGACATCTCGCGCCAGATCAGCGGCTTCGGCTCGGGCCTGGGCGGCACGGGCGTGCCGTCGTCGTGGGCCGCCGTCGACCTGCAGAAGTTCCTCGGCGTCGTCAACACGGAATGCCATTGCGACGCCGTGCCGGGATCGCAATACAACTACCTGGCCCAGACCAACCGCCGCGTGGAAGAAAAGATCAATGCGCTGTACGGCATGGTCGACTTCAACTACGACCTGCTGGGCATCACGTGGCGCGGCAACGCGGGCGTGCGCGGCGCCGAGACGACGGCCACCTCGATGGCGATGATCAACGTGCAGGGTCAGCTCCAGCCGAACACCGGCACGAAGAAATACCGCGACTGGCTGCCCGCCTTCAACCTGACGGCGCAGCTGCCGAAGGACGTGTTCCTGCGCTTCTCGGCCGGCAAGACGCTGTCGCGGCCCGAGTACACGGACCTCGCGCCGAACGCCACCGTGTCGCCGATCTCGCAGTCGGTCTCGATCGGCAATCCGAACCTGGACCCGATCCGCGCCAACACGTACGACTTGCAGGCCGAGTGGTATTACGCGAAGAACGCCATGGTCTCGCTCGGGCACTTCCGCAAGGATATCAAGAGCTTCATCCAGAGCGTCAACGAGCGCGTGCCGTACAACACGCTCGGGCTGCCCAATGAACTCCTGATCCTGAACGGCTGCTCGCTGACGGGCGCGCCGATCTGCCAGACCCTGCCCACGACGGAAGTCAACGTCAGCCGCAAGGTCAACACGGCCGGCGGTCCGCTGAAGGGCTGGGAATTCAACCTGCAGGCGCCGTTCAGCTTCCTGCCGGGCTTCTGGAGCAATTTCGGCCTGCTCGCCAACGCGACGCGCGTGAAGTCGAAGATCACCTACATCACCCGCGTGGACAACCCGGCCACGCCGGCGAACGAGCAGCTGACGCAGGTGGCGGACTTCACGGGCCTGTCGCCGCGCACCCACAACCTCACCCTGTACTACGAGGATGCGAAGTTCAGCGCGCGCGTGTCGGCCGCGCACCGCTCCAGCTACATCTACGCCGTGCTGGGCGACGTGGCGGGCCATGACTACACGATGGTGGACGGCTCGACCAACATCGACATGAGCGTCTCGTACAACCTCACGCCGCAACTGCGCCTGTCGCTGGAAGGCCAGAACCTGAACGACACGCCGCTGCGCTACGGCCGCGACACGCAGCGCAACGACACGCTGCTGTACGTGCACTCGGGCCGTTCGTTCGTGCTGGGGCTGAACTACAAGTACTGACGATGCCGGTGTGAGAAAGTGCGAACTTCGGGGCGCGGCGGTCTGGTAAGCTGGCAGCTTTACCACGATCCCGCCGCGCCATGTCCTTCTTCGCACGCTACGCACGCTTCCTTGCCCCCGCCTGCATGCTGTTCCTCGCCGCCACGCGCGTCGTGGATGGCGTACGCTCGGGCGCGACCACCGACTGGCTTGCGGGCATCGGGTTCGCCGGCGTGGCCGCTATGCTCTACCTGACCCTGGGCGCGGCGCACCGCAAGCGCCTCGCGGACGCCGGCCGGGACGGCGGTTCCTGAATCGCGCAAGGAGCTCCCATGTACACCCTGTCCCGCGTCACCCCGGTCCTGCGCATCTTCGACGAAGCGAAGGCGCGCGAATTCTATATCGACTTCCTGGGCTTCAAGGTCGACTGGGAGCACCGCTTCGAAGGCGGCGACTTCCCGGTCTATATACAGGTGTCGCTGGGCGACTGCGTGCTGCACCTGTCCGAACACTACGGCGACGGCAGCCCGGGCGCATCGATCCGCATCGCCGTGCGCGACCTCGACGGCTACCAGGCCACGCTGCTGGCCAAGGCGTTCAAATATTCGCGCCCGCACATCCAGACGATGCCGTGGGGGACGCGCGAGATGACGATCCGCGACCCCTCGCACAACCGCCTGTCGTTCGAGGAACCGGTTGCGGCGACCGACGCGCCTTAAGGCTGTGCCGTAAGGCTACCCCTCACTCCCGGCCGTCCACGGCGGCCAGCACCTCGTCCACGCCGATGCGCCTGATCCAGTCGTCGGGTTGCGGCGCCATGATCACCGTGCTGCGCGCGCGGTCGATCGGCGCCCATTCGGGGTGATTGCGGCGCATCAGCGCGACGACCGGCACGCCCACCGCGTTCGCCAGATGCATCACGGCCGTCTCCACCGAGACCACGAGGCAGCACAGCCGCATCACGGCCGGCAGCTGGAAGAAGTGTTCCTCCGCGCTGAACAGGCGCACGTGCGCCAGGTCCTGGTCGGGCCGCCCTTCGAACAGCCGGCGCGCTTCATCCAGCGCTTCCGGCACGACGTTGACGACGACGGTGACGCCGCGCCATGCGAGCCGGTTCTTCAGCGACCGCGCCAGCGCGGCCACGCGCTCCAGGGGCCACGTACGGTCCGGCGATTTCGAATACGCGTTCACGAACACGACCGGTTTGCCCACCGTGCAACCCCAGGCCGCGAATTGCGCGTGCGCGCTGCGTACCCAGCGTTCGGGAATGTCCAGCCGCGGCAGACGCGCGGCCGGCGGCACGTCCACGCCGAAGCAGCGGGCGAACCAGCCGGCGTAGATGTCGCTGATGTGCTGCTGCGCCGCCTCCACGGCGCTGTACACGGGCAGCGCCGCGTCCAGCTTGCGGTAGCCGGCCCAGCGCGACGGCATGTGCAACAGGCGCTCGGCCGGCTTCGTCAGGCCCACGACGAAGCCACGCGGGCTGATGCGCCGCGCCAGCCGCGCATAACGGTGGCAGTCGACGACGGCCAGCGACGCGACGACGGGATAGCGTTCCGCGCACGCCTCGTCGACGGAGTGCGCGAACGCGGCCGGGCTGTACGTGCTGTCGTAGACCTTCTCGATCCACGGACAGGCCGCGAGCCAGTCGTACAGCGCGTACCGGCGCAAATGGGACCACGCGGCCGGATCGGCCGTGCGGCGGCGTTCGTCGACCCACAGGTGGATGCGCACGTGCGGCCATGCGCGGGCGAACGCGCGCAGGCACGCCTGCAGGTAAGTGAAATCGCCGATGGCGAGGTGCGTGACGAACAGGATGCGGTCGGCGCGCGCCAGCACGTCGGCCGGAACGAGCGTGGACTCCTCCCGTTTCGTTTGTCGTGCCGCCTCCCGGGCGGGGCGGAACGGAACCGTTCCGGCATGTGCGCGTGCAGTATTCACCATCGTCCTTTCTCGCTGACCTGCACGAATTATGCGCAGGACGGCGCGCGCGGTGGTTGGCCGATAAAACTCTTTTACCCTTCTTTACGTCTCTTTACAGTCACCCCAGCACCACCCCGTCGATGCCGACGATGCCCCGCTGCGCCGCTACGACGACGGCCTGCAGCCGCGCCGACACGCCCAGTTTTCCCATCAGGTTGCGCAGATGCCAGCGCACGGTGCCGACACCGATGCCCAGGTCGCGCGCGATCTGCTTGTCGCAGCGGCCGCCGGCCAGCAGGCGCAGCACGTCCGTCTCGCGGTTCGTCAGGTGCTCGCGGCACCCGCCGGCCTCCAGGTGTTTCGTCACGTCCGGACTGAAGTAGCGGTCGCCCGTCAGGATGCGCCGCACGGCATACCGCAGGTCCGCCGCGTCGACGTCTTCCAGCAGATAGCCCGCCACCGCGGCCGCGCAGGCGCGCAGCACGTCCGCCTCCTTGTCGCGGTGCGTGACGATGAGGACCTGCCGCCCGCGCGCGATGGCGAGGCCCGTCTCGTAGTCGGCGATGACGAGGTCCGCGCCGGCCGCCGCGCCGGGCTCGATGTCATGCGTCGTCACGCGCCACTCGCGGTCGCGCAGGGAAGCCGCGACGCCTGCCGTCATCAGCGGCCGCGCGTGCATCACGTGGATGTTGCCACCATTCTGCATGCGCGTCAGCCGAAACGCACGTTGCTGACGGCGATGGAGACGACCAGCGGATCCATTGCGTGCCCGCCGTCCGGGTCGCGCACGTAGATCAGGTGCCGGGTCGGCAGGTTGACGCCGTCGACCGTCGCATACTCCGAAAAATAGTGCACGGCCGGCGTGCCGCCGTTGATGTCGACGTC
>JBJMVU010000221.1:0-16130 GCA_045810485.1 Massilia sp.
GAAAGTGCACGATACCACGACTTCGTTCGGGGTGGCGATGTTCGCGAACTGCGTGTTCATCTCGGAGCGGATGTACTCGAATTCGATCGGGTACACCGGTTCCCACGACTTGGCATACGCCTCGAACACGATGTCGAGGATGCGCATGATGATGCGCTGCTCGGTCTGCGTGAAATCGCGGCCTTCCACGCGCGTGTGGAAGCGGCCGTCGCCGCCGAACAGGTTGTCGACCAGCAGGAACACGAGGCCCGGATCGAACACCATCAGCGCCGTGCCGCGCAGCGGCTTCATGTGCACGAGGTTCAGGTTCGTCGGCACGACGAGGTTACGGATGAATTCGCTGTACTTCGATACGCGCACGGACCCCACCGAGACTTCGGCGGAGCGGCGCAGGAAGTTGAACAGGCCGACGCGCAGATACCTGGCGAAACGCTCGTTGATGATCTCGAGCGTCGGCATGCGGCCGCGGACGATCCGCTCCTGCGTTGCCAGGTTATAGGTGCGGACTCCCGAGGTGTCTTCAGGCGTCGCAACGTCGTCCTGATCGCCGTTGACCCCTTTTAGGAGGGCATCGACTTCTTCCTGTGAGAGAAAATTATCGGCCATGATGCAGCTTTACCGTAATGACTTCTGCTTTACTGGATGATAAAGGAAGTGAAGAGAACGTCCGACACTTCCTGTTCGTCACCGCGTGGCACGAACGGCTCGTTGACCACCGCGAGGATCTCGCCGGCCAGCTGCTGCTTGCCTTCCACCGTGCTGATCTCGGATGGCTTCTTGCCCGACAACAGCAACAGTACGCGGCTGCGCACCTTCGCCATGTTGGCCTTGATGAGCTCGACCTGCTCCGGCCCCTCGACCTGCAAGGTGAACGCGACCTGCAGATACTGGTCGCCATGTTCCGGCTGCAAGTTGACCGTGAAGGGTTCGACGGCCACGTATTCGGGCGGCGCCTCCTCTTTCTTCTTTTTCTTGCTGCCAGTATGTTCCTTCTTGGCCGGTTCGGCCGCCGCTTCCGCGCTGCTGCCGTGCATGAAGTACCAGCCGGCGCCCCCGCCCAGGCCGAGCACGACCACGGCCGCGCCGATCATGGCGAACAGCTTGCCTTTGCCGCCGCCGGCTGCCGGCGCCGCCGCATCCGCTTTCGGATCGGCTTTGATTTTTGGATTTGCTTTCAAGAGTCTTCGGTCCCACTGTTGGATCGTCCCGTCATTATGTCATTATCGGGAAAAAGTGAGCAGCGGCAACGGTCGAAAAGAGGGAGGAACCTGGGGTATCTCGTTGTTTCTTGGCGGATTGTTGTCGAGGCTGTATCCAAACGTTGGGTGGGCACCCCGGGCCCACGCGTGGCGTATGCATGATGCAAACGTTCGCGTGCGCACGGTGGTGCCCACCCTACGATGATGTGCGTCCGTTTTTACGCGAACGTATCGACCATCCCGCGATCGCCGATCATCGCCGTGCGAGTGGCCGGCCGGACGTTGGCTTCGCCCACGACCGTGTCCGCATCGTTGCCGCGGCCAGGGTTGCCCCGACGGCCGAAACCGTTCGATGCCATCGCCTGGTCCTGCTGCGCCTGGCCGCCGTTCGACATGCCCGCGTTGACGGTCGCATTGCCCAGTGCGATGCCGCTCTCGCTCATCATTGCCTGCAGGCGGGGCAGGGCGTTTTCCAGCGCCTGGCGGACTTCCAGCTGGTTCGACGAGAACGTCACGTCGGCCTGGCCGTTGGAGACGGACAGCACCACCTGCAGCGGACCCAGGTCCGGCGGGTTCAGGGTCAGCGACGCGGTCTGGTCTTCGGCGCCGACCATGTAGATGACCTTCTGGCCGACCTGGTCGTTCCACGCATCCGTGCCGACGTGCGCCGCCAGTTCTTCGCCGGCGACAGCCGCGGCCTGGGCCGCTTCCAGCATGGCCGGCTGCAGCTGGGCCGTTGCCACGGCGGCCGTCGGGGCCTGTTCCTTCTGGGCGAGCAGCGCGGCGTCGCGCGCCTGCTGCAGGGTGAAGTCGGCGGCGTCCAGCTGCGGCCTGGCGTCGAGCTGGATGTTGCCCGCGGCGCCCAGCTCGACCGGGGCCGCCGCCCTGTCCGCGCCGAGCTCGGCGCCGGCGGCCGCGAGGGCCGGGTTCTTGATCGACGTCGCCGAGAAGGTCTTCGCGCCGGCCGCGTCGAGGCCCGCTTCCCTGGCCACCGACTTCATCGCGGCCTGCAGCGCGGCCAGCTGGCCGGCGTCCGTGCGCCTGCCCTTGCCGGACAGCGCGTCGAAGGCCTGGCCCGCGGCCGTCGTCTTGCCGGTGTCTGCGGCGCCCTTGTGCAGGCTGGCCATCAGCGCGAGCATGGCGCTGGCCGGATCGCCCGCCTTGGCGGTGCTGTCGTCGTCCGATGTGTCGTCGTCGGCCTTGGCGGCATCGTCCTGCGAGTCGGCGGCGTCCGTCTTGCTGTCGGCCGGCTTGGCGGCCTGCTGCGGCGCGGCGTCGTCCGCTTGCGCGGGTTTCTCGGCTTCGGCCGGCTTGGCTTCCTGCTTCGCGGCCGGCGCGGGCGCTGGCGCGGGCGCGGGCATGGACGCGAGTGCGCTGCGCCCCAGTTCGCCGCTCAGCATGGCGCTGAACTGGCTGCCGTCGCTGCCGCCGTTGCCGTTGCCCGTATTGTTCGGGCGCTGGTTGACGCCCATTGCCGTGTTGAGCTGGAGAGGGGAGGTCGTGGTCATGTCGCTGTCGCTTCGGTTGGGTAAGGCGCCGGTCAGCGCCTGGCGCGGACCGTCCGGGCCGCGTGGTCATCCATCATTTTCTGGTCGCGCTTGTTTTCGATCGCAAGCGCCTCGGCGGCCGCGCGCTCGTTCAGGGTCCGGTACGACAGGCGCTTGCGCTCGCTTTCCTGCCAGCCCTTCTTTTCCGTGTCGGCTTTCACACGCGCGTGTTTCAGCACTTCGCGCTGGCCGTCGATCGCCTGTTCCAGCTTGCCGAGGAAGGCGACGAAATTCTGGTACGCGAACGGGGTGATGCCTGCCATTTGCGCCGCGTCGAGCCGGTTCGCATAGTCGTCGCGGTAGCCGAGCAGCATCTGCAGCTTCTGTTCTCCGTCATCGACCGCCTTCAGCGCCGCGCCCAGGCGCTTGGCGCAGGCGTCGGACTCGCGCTGGGCGAGGTCGATCAGGGTGTCGAGTGCGGATGCGTTGGCCATGGTAGATCAAGTATACCGATGAGCCTGAACGGCCAATCAGCCGAACAGCGAGGTCAATTCCCCCAAGCTCTGCAGCATGCCCACGTTGTCGTGGATTTCCTGGCACAGGAACGCCTCGATGCGTTCGTGCAAGGCGATGGCCTTGTCCAGCACCGGATCCGTGCCCGGCGCGTAGGCGCCCACGCTGATCAGGTCGCGCGAACGCTCGTAGCGCGAATACAGCTGCTTCAGCGTGCGCGCGGCCTGCTGGTGCTCGCGCGACGTGATGCCGTGCATCGCGCGCGAGATCGATTGTTCGATGTCGATGGCCGGGTAGTGGCCCGCTTCGGCCAGCTTACGGTTCAGCACGATGTGGCCGTCGAGAATACCGCGCGCCGCGTCGGCGATCGGGTCCTGCTGGTCGTCGCCTTCCGACAGCACGGTATAAAACGCCGTGATCGAGCCGCCGCCCGCCTGGCCGTTGCCCGCGCGTTCCACCAGCACGGGCAGTTTCGCGAACACGGACGGCGGATAGCCCTTGGTCGCGGGCGGTTCGCCGATGGCGAGGGCGATCTCGCGCTGGGCCATCGCGTAGCGCGTGAGCGAATCCATGATCAGCAGGACGTTCCGGCCCTCGTCGCGGAAATGCTCGGCGATGGCGGTGGCGTAGGCGGCGCCCTGCAGGCGCATCAGCGGCGGCGAGTCGGCCGGCGCGGCCACGACGGCCGAGCGGGCCATGCCTTCCTCGCCGAGGATCTGTTCGATGAATTCCTTCACCTCGCGGCCCCGTTCGCCGATCAGGCCCACGACGATCACGTCCGCCGTCGTGTAGCGCGCAATCATGCCCAGCAGCACGGATTTGCCGACACCCGTACCCGCGAACAGGCCGAGACGTTGGCCGCGGCCCACCGTCAGCATCGAATTGATCGCGCGCACGCCCACGTCCAGCGTTTCCGAGATCGGCACGCGGTCGAGCGGGTTGATGGGACGCGCGTTCAGCGGCCCCATATGTTCCGTGGTGACGGGGCCCTTGCCGTCCAGCGGGCGGCCGGCGCCGTCGACGACGCGGCCCAGCAGGCCCCAGCCGACGGGCAGGTGGCGCGCGCGGTCCATCGGGCGGCGGCGCGGATGCGCCACGGTGCCGGGCTTCGGCATGCTCGCTTCGATCGGGAATACGCGCGAGCCGGGCACGACGCCTTCGACGTCCGACTGCGGCATCAAAAACAACCGTTCGCCCTCGAAGCCGACGACTTCGGCCTCGATGCGGGCGCCGGACGCGACCGGGATCATGCAGGCGCTGCCGACCGCAAGCTTGAGGCCGACACATTCCATCACGAGGCCCGCCACGCGGGTGACGCGGCCCGACACCTGCATCGGCTCGACGAGGTCGGCGACGCTGCCGCAGTCGTTCAGGTAAGCCTTCCAGCGGGCCGTGTGGGAGTTCATTCCAGCCAGTCCAGGTCCTTGCCCAGCGCATGGGTCAGGCGCTGCCAGCGCGCGCCGATCTGCGCGTCGATCTGGTTGCTGGCCGTGTCCACGCGGCAGCCGCCGCGCGCGATGCTGTCATCTTCGACGACGCGCCAGCCGTTCTTGTCCAGCTCGTGGCCGATGCTGCTGCGAACGATCAGCGCGTCTTCCGGATGCAGCATCAGGAGGGCCGGCTGTTGCAGGTTCGGCAGGTAGTCGATGGCTTCGCGCACGACGGGGATGATCAGGTCCGGCTTCACGTCGAACGCCATGCGCACCATGCCGCGCGCCAGGTGCAGCGCGAGTTCCAGCACGTCGCTGGAGATGGCTTCGTCGGCCTGCGTGACGGCGTCGCCGAACGTCGTCGCGAGCTGGCGCAGGTGTTCGAGTTCCTCGGCCGCCTCGGCACGGCCGAGGGACAGGCCTTCCTCGTAGCCGGCGGCATGGCCTTCGGCCTGGCCCGCGTCGAGACCGTCCGCATAGCCTTCGTCGCGCGCGGCGGCGCGGATCGCTTCGAGTTCCTCGGCAGTCGGCAGCTGGAACGCGGGATGTTGCTGCTGCGGCGGCGGTTCGTGGGCGCGCGCCGCGGCCGCGGCCGCAGCCGCTTCCGCCGCGCGCTGGGCCTGCACGCTGGGACGCTCGTCGCCGAACGACGTCATTTCCCAACGTTGATATGCCGACTGAAATTCTTTCGAGATTGCCATCAGACGAACGAGTCCTCACCTTTGCCGCCCAGCACGATCTGGCCTTCGTCGGCGAGGCGCCGGACGATTTGCAGGATCTGCTTCTGCTGCGTTTCCACTTCCGACAGGCGCACGGGACCTTTCGATTCCAGGTCTTCGCGCATCATTTCCGCCGCACGCTGCGACATGTTTTTGAAGATTTTATCGCGCAAGTCCTGCGACGCGCCTTTCAGCGCGACGATCAGCATCTCCGACTGCACTTCGCGCAACAACAGCTGGATGCCGCGGTCGTCGATGTCGATGATGTTGTCGAACACGAACATCTCGTCCATGATCTTCTGCGCCATGTCGTTGTCGTAGTTCTTGATGTTCTCCATGACCGAGCTTTCCTGTTCGCCGCTCATGAAGTTCAGGATCTCGGCCGCGGTACGCACGCCGCCCAGCGACGACTTCTTGATGTTCTCGTTGCCCGACAGCAGCTTGGTCAGCACGTCGTTCAGTTCGCGCAGGGCGGCCGGCTGCACGCCGTCCAGCGTGGCGATGCGCAGCACGACGTCGTTGCGCAGGCGGTCCGTGAAGTGGGCCAGCACTTCGCAGGCCTGGTCGCGCTCGAGGTGCACGAGGATCGTCGCGATGATCTGCGGGTGCTCGTTGCGGATCAGTTCGGCGACGGACGGCGAATCCATCCACTTCAGGCTTTCGATGCCGGAGGCGTCCTTGCCGCCGAGGATGCGGTTCAGCAGCACGGCCGCCTTGTCGTCACCCAGCGCTTTGGTCAGCACCTGGCGGATGTACTCGTCGGAATCGAGGCCGACGGTCGACTGCAGGTCGACGCGTTCGCGGAATTCGCCCAGCACCGAGAGGACTTCCTCGTGCTGCACGGCCTTCATCTGCGCCATGGCGGCGCCCAGCTTCAGCACCTCGCGCGGGCCGAGGAATTTCATCACTTCGGCCGCTTCGGCCTCGCCCAGCGCCAGCATCAGGATGGCCGCCTTGGTCGTGCTTTCCTTGTCCTTGTCCTTGTCGCTCATTACTCAGTCCCCAGCCATTCCTTGATCACGTTGGCCACGATGCGCGGATCGTTCTTCGCCATGTCTTTCGCCATTTCCAGGTTGCTCTTGTAGACCTGGACCTTCTGGTGTTCTTCCGCCTCGCGCTGCATGCGCGCTTCCGCCTCGTAATCCGGCTCCGGTTCCGGTTCCGGCTCTTCCGGTTCCGGCTCGGGCGGGATCGCCACGGCTTCGTCGAATTTCTTGATCGCCGGCTTGAGCAGCGGGCGCACGAAGCGGAACCACAGGAAGGCCAGCACGAGGGCGATGAACGCGTAGCGTGCGATATCCTTCGCCAGCGGCAGGTTGGCGGGATCCTTCCACCAGTCCAGCGCCCGCTCTTCCGGCTTGTCGACGCCGTCGAACGGGGCGTTCGTCACGTTCAGCGAGTCGCCACGCGCCTGGCTGTAACCCATGGCCTGCTTGACCAGTTCGTTGATCTGCGCGACTTCGGCGGCGGTGAGCGGCCTGACGACGACCTTGCCCGTCTTCGGATCGATGCTGCGGCGGTAGTTCACCACCACACCCACCGTCAGGCGCTTGACGCCGCCCATCGGCCTCTGCTCGTAGCGGATGGTCTTGTCGACTTCGTAATTCGTCGTCGAATCCTTGCGGCTCGGGCCGGTGCTCGTCGACTGCGCTTGCGGTTGTGCGCCGCCCTCCAGCGGGGCCGTCGCCACGCCCGGCGGCTGGTTCGACAGCGCGCCCGGGATGCCGGACGGGTTCGTGCTGCCGGGACCGCTCTGCTCGGACGTCTGCTGGCTGCGGATCGCCTGCGGTTCCGGCGGCGAGTTCGGCTTGTACATCTCGGCCGCGGTATCGGTCTGGGCGAAGTCGACTTCGGCCGTCGCTTCGGCGCGCACATTGGTCTGGCCCACCAGCGGGGCGATGATCGATTCGACCTGCTTGACGATGTTCTGCTGCAGCGCCTCGACGTATTTCAGCTGGTTCGGGTCGAGCTGCTTGCCGTTCTTGTTCGCGCTGTCCGACAGCAGCGTGCCGTTCTGGTCGACGACGGTGACGTTCGCCGGCGGCAGTTCCGGAATCGACGACGCCACCAGGTGCACGATGGCGCTGACTTGGGCCTGGTCGAGGGTGCGGCCCGGTTGCAGGTTCAGCAGCACGGACGCGGTCGGTTTCTGCTGGTCGCGCACGAACACGGACGGCTTCGGCAGCGCCAGGTGGACACGTGCCGAGGACACGGCGGCCAGCGACTGGATCGAATTGGCCAGTTCGCCTTCGAGCGAGCGCTGGTAGTTGACCTGCTCGACGAATTGCGACGTGCCCAGCTTCTGGTTTTCGAGCAGCTCGAAGCCGACGTTGCCGGCGCGCGGCAGGCCCTGCTGGGCCAGCTTCAGGCGCAGGTCGTGGATGCGGTCGGCCGGCACGAGGATCGCGCTGCCGCTGTCCGAGAACTTGTACTTGACCCCCATCTGGTCGAGCGACGCGGTGATCGCGCCGCCGTCCTTGTCGGTGTAGTTGGAGAACAGGACGCGGTATTCCGGGGCCGACGTCCACAGCCACAATGCCGCGACGATGGCCACCACACCGGCGATGGCGCCGCCGATGACGATGCGTTTACCGTTCGTCGTCTGCCAGAACTTCGGCTTGTCTTCGGCCGGGGGTGCGATGTCGCTGTCGAGGAGTTCGTCCGCTGTCGTTGCCATGTTGGGGAGGGGAATGGGTGTATGAACGCCATTATGGAGCCGTACGGCAACATTCAAACCCCGGAATAAGGCCCTGTTTACGGCGCTGCTCGGGGGCAGTCGTTGCCCAGGCACTGATATTCTGACAGCCTGAATCGATTTGTATTGCGAGCACTGGGAGAACGGACATGAACATCGGCGGCATCGACAGCAGCCGGATCGAGGCGATGATGGCGCAGCTGAAGTCGGCGGCGCAGAAGCCGGCCGGCCCGGCGTCGCCCGCGGAAGCGCTGGGTGGCCTGGGCGGCATCGGCGGGCTCGGCAAGGCGACCGGGACGGACGCGGCCGAATCATCGACCAAGGTCAGCTTCTCGGATGCGCTGAAGGCGTCGCTGCAGAACGTCAGCAACGCCCAGGTCCAGGCGGACGACATGGGGAAGAAATTCGCCGCGGGCGACGATTCCGTGAGCCTGTCCGATACGATGATCGCGATGCAGAAGGCCAGCATCAGCTTCCAGGCCACCGTGCAGGTGCGTAACAAGCTGGTGTCGGCGTATCACGACATCATGAACATGCAGGTGTGACGCTCCACGCCGTCGTTCCCGCGAACGCGGGAACAGCCCGCCGGGCTGTTCCCCCCATGCTGAGTGAACTGAGGTGGCTCAGTATGGATTCCCGCCTGCGCGGGAATGACGTTTTGATATTTCTACCCGCCCCTTCATCACCGGATGCAGCGTGCACAGATAGTCGAACGACACCTTGGCAGGCACCACCCAGCGCCATGTCTTCCCGGGCTGAAGGTCACCCGACTTTATTCCGCCCGCCGTCACGTTGTGCACGAACATGTCGCGGTTCTCCCACACGATCGTATCCCCCGGCTTCACCTGCACGACCTGCGGCGAAAAGTGCATGCCGTCGATGACGACGCGGTGTTCCGCCGCGCCGGCCGCGAGGGGCAGCGCGCACAGCGCGGCAAGCAGCGTTTTCACTTGAGTTCGGCCTGGATGTGCTTCGCATGCTCCAGGTGCGCCACGAAAGCCGGGCGGACCTTGACGAGCAGGGCTTTCAGATCGGCATTCGACGCGTTCGGAATCAGCGTCTTGTCGAGCGCGCCGAGCACGGTCTCGTGGTACGCCACTTCATTGTCGACATAGGCCTTGTCGAACGCCTTGCCGGACAGGCTTGCGAGCCGGGTGCGCGTCGCCGCGCCGCCCTGCGTGAGGCTCTTGCTGGTGTCGTTCGCCTCGGGCGTCACGTGCAGTTTTTGCACCAGCGCGACGGCCTGCTGGTTGACGCCGGCGTGGTCGGCCACCATGCGCCCGGCGAAGGCGCGCACGTCCTTGTTCTGCGTTTTCGTCTCGGCCTGCTTGCCGGCGTCGATGTCGACCGCGTTGGCGGCGACGACGATGGCGGCGATCTGCGCATCGTTCGGGCCGGCCGCGTGGGCGGCGGCGCCGAAGGCCAGCAGGGAAGACAAGAGCAGCGGGGCGGATTTGTTCATGACGAGACTCCTCGAATGGGTTGGTAAAGGTGGAACAACCCATTCGATGCACGCTTTTGCCCGCACGTTCCCGCTTCCCGTCAGAAGGCCTCCGCGTCCAGCCGGCGCCGGACCACGGCCACGATGCGGTCGCAGCGCGCGCCGTCGAACCCGAACGCGTCCTCGATCGCGAAGTCGATCTCGCGCGCGAGCGCCTCGCGCAGCATGGCCCGTGCGCGGAAATGCCGGGTGCGCACGGTGGCTTCGGGAATGCCCAGGGTGGCGGCCGTCTCTTCCACGGTCAGCTCTTCCACTGCGCGCAGCACGAATACCGTGCGGAAGGCGGCGGGCAGTTTGTCGATGCCCGCCTCGATCAGGCGCCGCGTCTGGGCGCGCAGCGCGGCCAGTTCCGGCTGCGCCGGCTCGTCCAGGCGCACATTGGCTGGTCGCGTCACGGCCGCGTCGTCCGATCCGAAATCCGCGCCCAGTTCGATGACCTCGGCGAGCCGCCCCGTCTTGCGCTGGCGCATCAGGGCGGCGTTGACGACGATGCGGGTGAGCCAGGTGCCCAGCGCGGACTCGCCGCGGAACGTCGGCAGGGCGCGATAGGCCTGCAAATAGGCATCCTGCAGGGCATCTTCGGCTTCCGCATCGTCGCGCAGGACGCTGCGCGCGACGCGGTAGAGCCGGCGGTTGAAACGCCGCATCAGATCGGTGAACGCGTCGCGGTCGCCGGCGCGGATGCGCCGCAGCAATGCGTCGTCGTCGAGGGAAGAGGGGTTCGGTGCGGCCTGCATGGGATCTCCTGGTCGTATGCCTGACGATTGGATGCAGGCTCGCGGCCCGGCGTTCCCGGCCTAGGCAATTTCCCAGAACCGGGGTCAGACCCCAGTTTTAAGCAATTGCCCAAAAACGGGGTCTGACCCCGGTGTTCAGGCCAGGCCGGCCAGGCGAGCGTTGCGCTCGCGTTCCAGCTTGG
The DNA here is from genome assembly GCA_045810485.1 of Massilia sp. Classification (GTDB taxonomy): domain Bacteria; phylum Pseudomonadota; class Gammaproteobacteria; order Burkholderiales; family Burkholderiaceae_D; genus Telluria. The sequence goes on from JBJMVU010000221.1 coordinate 10,464, forward strand.
TGATGTAGCGCTGCACGGCGGCCAGGTTGCCGCGCGAGATGTCGATGAACTGGCAGCCGAGGCGGCGGCTCGTCTTGTTGTTGAGCAGCGTCATGTCGATCGAGTTGCGGACCTGCAACGAACACGTCACCGGCCCGATCTCCGGCAGGTCGATGCGGCAGTCCGGGAAGGTGTCGCCGATGGTCGTGCCGAGCTGCAGCTTGTTGTCGTAGATGGCGACGCCGCCGCAGCTGATGTCGGCCAGCGGGAACACGGCGGTGCCGCCGCCCAGCTCGGCCGGCAGGGGGATCGTCGCGCGCACGGGATTCGTCACCGGCGTCGGCATGCGGTAGAACTCGCGCCGCTGCAGGCGGATCAGGCTGGCGGGAAGCGCGGCGGACAGCGCGGGGCCGCCTTCGAATTGCACCTCGCGCAGGTTGTCCAGGCCAAACACGATGCGGATCTTGTCCAGCGACGTGTCGCACCGGACCGTGCCGGCGGCCACGATGCGCGTGTTCTGCTCGGGGCTGACGGAGCGGTCGATGATGACGGTGCCCGCATCCGGATCGACTTCCAGCAGCGACGTGACGCAGACGTCGGCCTCGCCCTTGATCAGCATGCGGATCAGCTGGTTCTTTTCGGCGATCTGGCGCAGCAGGGCCACGATCTCCCTGGGCGACTCGACCTCGTAGTCGTGCCAGGCTTCTAATTCGGCGTCAGTGATTGCTTGCATCTGTGTCAACCGGAGTGCTTTCTTGAGGTGGGAGGAGCCGCGCCGTGTCCGCTGCGGGTGGTGGTGTGTCCTCGGAAACTTGCGCGGATTCAATATAATAGAGCCACGCCAATAGTTCGGCAATGGCGCGGTAGAGGGCCGGCGGAATCTGGCGGTCGAGGTCGACATTCATCAGCATCGCCACGAGTTCCTTCGATTCGTGCACGAACACGCCGGCGTCTTTCGCGCGGCCGATGATCTGTTCGGCGACGAGGCCCTTGCCCTTGGCGACGACTTTCGGCGCCGCATCGCCGGCGCCGTACGCGAGCGCGACGGCGCTCTGGCGGCGCGTCGGCTTATCCTTGTCCATCATCCTTGGCCATCGTCGTGGATGGTGAGCGTGGACAGCGGCGTGCCGGCCGCGTCCAGCGCCTCGGCCAGGCGCGCGCGGTGCGCGTCCAGCAGGCCCTTGACCGATTCGTCCCGGGCGTCGAGGCGAATGTGCAACTGGTCGCCGGACAGCACGACGCGCGCCGCCAGCTCGCCCAACGCGCCGAAGCGCAGGCGCAGGCTGCTCTGCCACGTGCCGCCGTCCTCGCCGTCGCCGTGTTCCTGCCGGCCGGATGCGTCCCGTTCCACTTCCCACTGCATGTCGCGTCCCGGCCACAGCTGGCCCTGCCAGGCGACGCGGCCCTGTTCGTGCGCGTTCAGCTGCAGGTTGATGAACTGGGCCGTGTTCGGGTCCGTGGGCGGCGGCATGCCGCGCGCTTGCGGCTCGGCCGCGAGGTCGGCGCGGGGACGGGCGCCTTCGGCCCATTCGGCCACGTGCGATTCGTAGAACAGGCCGCTCTTGCCGAGCCCATCTTTCAGCGCCTGGGCGATGGCGCCCGCGTCGGCGGACGGTCCGCCCAGCAGCGGCGTGCGGCCGACGGCGGCGCTGGCCTGCGTCTCCGCTTTCTGCGCGGCCGCGATGACGTCGCCCAGCATCTTGCCGGCCGCGCTGATCGACGCGTTGGCGCCGTCCGCCGTGCCACCGGGCAGTTGCGCGAGGCCGCGCGCGCCCGCGAGCAGGGCCGCCGTGCGCGTGAGCGCGGCGGCATCCTTGCCTTCGAGATAAGCGAGCGGGGACGATTGCGGGCTGGCGCCTTCCGGCAGCGGCGGGCCGGCTTCGGCGAAGGCGGGGGCACCCTGGCCCGTCTGGACCTGGAACGTGGGGCGCGGCGCGACCGTCACGAGGCTCAAGGACACCTGCGTGCCGACCTGGGCGCCCTGCGGCAGCGGCATGCGCGCCGCCATGTCGTTGATGCGTACGACAAAGCTGCCGTCGGGCAGTTTCGCCAACACGTCGGCCGGCATCGATTGGCCGACGAGACCGGCGAGCGCGCGCGCAAAGGCTTGCTGGCGCGGGTCGCCGACGGGTAAGGCGGGACGGGTTGCCGCGACCTGGGTCAGCGAAACGCTGTCGCGCGGCAGCATCGTTCAGTGGTCAGACGCCGTAGGCGTGCGCGACGCGGCGTTCGACAGTCTTGTTGGAGATCATGACCTGCAGCTTCGCCATCCACGGCTGGGTCAGGTCGCGGATCTTGCGGTCGGAATCGAGCATCCTGCGGATGGCGTTGACCTTGCGCAGGCGCTCCTGGCCGGCCAGCGGCGTGTCGCCATTGTCCTTCAGCTGGCGCACGCAGGCCGCGCACTGGTGTTCGAGCTGGAGCAGGCGGTCCCAGTCGGCCGCGGCGGCGGCGGCCAGCATCTGGTCGGTGATGCCGACCATGGCTTCGTACAGCGAGGCGATTTCGGTATTCGTCATCATCGTCGTGCTCCCCATCATGCGCTCGCCAGGGTCGGGGCTTTCGGCATCGCCGTGGACGCGGCAACCTGCTGCGGCTGCTGGACCTTGTCGCCGATCTCGACCCACGCGCCGCGCAGGTCGGCCAGCAGGCCGTGCACTTCGTCGATGATGGTCACGTCATTCTTGAGGTTCGCATGCAGCAGGCGGCGGCTCATGTAGTCGTACAGGGCGTCCAGGTTGGCCGCGATCTCGCCGCCGGCATCCTTGTCGAGCGAGGCGCGCAGGCCGTTGTCGATGATCGAGATGGCCTTCGAGATGGCCGAGCCCTTGGCGGCGATATTGCCCGCGGCGATGTTCGTCTTGGCGCCGAGCAGCGCGACGAGGGCGCCGTCGTACAGCATGACGATCAGCTTGTGCGGCGAAGCCGAGGCGATGCCGGTCTCGATGCTCACGTTGTGATAGGCGTTGACGCCGCGTTTCATGGTTCCAAACATGATGCTTCTCCAATAAATCCAGTTACTGGTTGGCCGAGATGGCAGCCAGTTGCTGGGTCAGGTAACTTTGCGTGGTTTGCATCGACGACAACATCGAGTCGAGCGAGGTAAATTGGGCGCGATACATGGCTTCCAGCTTGGTCAAATGCTCGTTGAACCGGTCGCGCTGGCTGGCCACGGCCTTGATGCTGGCGTTCAGGCCGTCGGTCTTGCTGGCAATCAGGCTGTCCTTGCCGGTGAAGCTCTTGGCCAGGTTCGTCAGGCCATAGGCATAGCCTTGCGAGAACGTCACGGTGCCGCGGTCGCCCGTCACACCGCTGTTGACCGTGAGCTGGATGCCGGCCGCCTTCGAGCCGTCGGCGGCGGTCAGCACCTGGCCGTTGCCCGTTGCGGCGACACCGCCGATGGTGCCTTCGACGTCGGTACCCTTGACCGGCGCGGCGCTGCCGAAAAGGTCGCCGACCGGCGTGCCCGTGACGCTGGCGATCGAGATGTTCGAGGTCTCGCCGTACTTGCTCGACGAGATGGACAGGTTGCCGGACCCGTCGACCGAGGTCTCGACACTGTCACCGGACGACGAAAACGTACTGTTGCCGTTGATGGCGGCGCGCAGCATCGACGACAACTGGTCGTTCGCGTACGTGCCGGCCGGGATCTTGATGTTCTGGACCTTGCTGTCGGTGGCCGGATCGGTCTGGTTCAGCGTGACGGTCCAGGTCGTATTCGAGGCGATCGTCGTCGAGCCCGACAGCGGGCTGGCGCTGGTCAGCGCACCCTGCGTCGCCATTTTCGTGATGTTGACGGCGTATTCACCCGGCTGGGTGGCCGTGCCCGACTTGTTGTACGCGATGCCGCCGTCGCTGGCCGCACCGGCCGCCGCGAACAGGCCGGCGATGTCGCTGAAGTTCTTGGAAATCGCGGTGCTCAGCTTGGTCGAATCGACTTTCAGGCTGCCGTCCTGCGCGAACGTGATGCCGACCTGGGTCAGGGTCTTCATGTTGCTGTTCAAGCCCTCGACGGGCGTGCCGAGCACGCGCCGCAGCTGCGTCTGGATCGAGCGCACGGCCGAATCGCCCTGCAGCACGCCGCCGCTCTTGGTCTCGGGGTCGTAGGCGGTCAGCTTCGCGATCGTCGAGTTCAGGTCGTTGTAAGCCTTCACGAAGCCGTTGATTGCGGTGGTCACCGAGCTCGAATCCTGGCCGACCGTCAGCGTCGTGGTGCCGGTCGCGCTCAAGTCCATGCTGACGCCCTGGACGACGTCGTCCACCGTCGTGCTGTCGCTGGAGACGGCGATGCCGTTCATCGTCAGCTTGGTATCCTGCGCGCCGCTCGTCTGCGTCATGCCCTGCGTGCCGTTCGGGTCGTAGCCCAGCAGGCTGGCGATGCCGGCGTTGACGGGGCCGCCGTCCGCGCCGTCGACGCTGATCTTCATCGACGACTTTTCGCCGGTCTTGTTCGACGAGATCACCAGGTGGTACGGGTTGTTGCTGCCGTCCGACACGATGGTCGCGGTCACGCCGATGTTCGCCTTGTTGATGGCGTCGCGAACGCCCTGCAGCGTCTGGTCCTTCGTGTCGAGCGTGACGGTGCCGCTGGCCTGGGCGCCGTCCTGCACGAAGCCGGCGCCGATAAAGCTGCCGGCGCTGCCTGCCGCGAGACCGGCGGCGGCGGGGTTGTTGCCGCCGATCTCGATCTGGCTGCCGTCTGCCGAGCTCAGCGTCACGCCGGCCGTCACGGTGGTGTTCGAACCCGTGTTGGCGGCGGCGCTCGACAGGCCGATGCCGCCGGTGACGGTACCGGTGACCGCTTCCGTGATGTTGATGTTCGAGCCGTCGGCTGCGAAGAATTGCAGGTCGCCGTTGGCGGCCGAGCCGGTCATCGTGATGTTCGCGGCGGCGAGTCCGTCCCTGACGGTATTCGTGGCGAGCGCCGTATCGATCGACGCCGTCGTCACCGTCGTGCTACCGTCCGACGACGCAACGTTGACGCCGCCCACCGACAGCGCATAGCTGCCGCTCGTGACGGTGACGTCGTTGAAGCCGCCGAACAGCGTGGCCGACGTGGTCGTCGTGCCGGCCTTGGCCGTGACGCCCGTGTTCTTGGACTCGTCGTTGATGACCTGCGCCAGGTCGCGCGCGCTGCGCGTGGTGCCGTTCGTGCTGATCGCGGTGCCATTGATGGTCAGCGAGCCGGTGGCGATGCCGGACGTGGCGATACCGACGCCCAGCGGGTTGCCGGTCGTGCCGAACGTGCCGCCGCTGACGCTGCCGAACTGGAACGTCAGCGTGGTCTTGCTGCCGTCGCCGATCTGCTTGCTGTTGCTGGCCTGGCCACCCGTCATCAGGCTTTGCGCCTGGGCGAGCTGGGTCACGTTGATCTTGTACTTGCCCGGTACCGCGCCCGTGCTGGCCGTGGCGGACATCAGGTCCTTGTTGCTGGAGGCGGCGGTCAGCGCGCTGAACGTATTGGACGAGTTCAGCGTGGTCAGCGCGCTCTGGAAGCCGTTCACGGCCGAGCTGACCTGGCCGTACGCCGTCAGCTTGCCCTGGTACGCGCCCGTCTTCATGTCGTATCGCGAGAGCGGCTGGGACTCGGCCGCCATCAGCCTGCTGACGAGGTCGTTGATGTTAAGGCCGGAACCGATACCGGGTGAGCTGATTCCCACTTGTTTCTCCTGTGAAAGCGATAATGTA
>JBJMVU010000222.1:0-25981 GCA_045810485.1 Massilia sp.
ACGAAACTGGCTCGTGCCAAAGGGTGGGCTCGGCATCCAGCTGCTCAGAACCTGAGGTGCCCCTCAGGTAAGCAAATTGCTCAGAAGGATAATACAAGGGTGGGCATTTGAGGCCCAGGGCCTCAAATGAAACGTGCCCACGCGTGACGCGGGCGTCACGTTGACGCCCGCGTGGGCTCGGTGAGCCCACCCTACCGTGCTCGGTATGGACTCCCGCGTGCGCGGGAATGACGGTTCATAGTCGCGCGCGCAGCGCCACGCACACCTCATCGGCCAGCCGGCTCACCACGTCATGCCGCTTGCGCGCCTCCGACCGCTTCTTCGACGGCATCGCATCGAGATCCGGCGCCGCCACGGGCGCGCAATCGAGTTCCCAGTCGCCGTCGGCCCGCTTGCGCGCGCCCAGTTCTTCCCACAGCTGGTCATAGTCGGCCAGCACGCGGCCGTTGCGGATCGCCTTGTAGATCACGCGGTTGCGGTTCGAGACCATCAGCATCCGTTCGCATCCGTAGTCGTACCCCAGCTGGCGCACGAGCGTCGCCATCAGCTGCTTGGGCCGGATGCCGTGCAGCTCGCGCGTGGCCGTGCGGATCGCCTCGCGCGCATCTTCCGTCTTGCCGCCCTGGATGCAACCGATGCTGACGGCCGCGCGGCCGTCGCGCGGCGCCACCGTGAACGCCACCGTGTAGAGCGCCTTGTCGTCCTGGGTCAGCTGCAGCACCAGTTCGCCCTCGCGGTCGAACATGTTCACGGTGCGCAGCTGGACCTGGTAGGGCAGGCCGCTCTTGCCGGCCGCCGCAGCCAGCACGACGGGGTCCAGGCTGGCGCGCGCCAGCACCTGGCCCAGGCCGCGCCGGAACATGAAGTCGTAGTGGGCGCGGATCGTCTCCAGGCGCGCGCCGGCGTCCAGCGCGTGGCTGATATACGGGCGGTAGACCTTGTACAGGAAGCGCGGGCAGTTGCGCACGTATTCCGGGAATGCCGGGTGCGAGTTGAGCAGGTGCAGCCACTGCGGCGTCCGGCGCGGGTGCAGGGCGGCGCGCATGCAGATCTTGACGTATTCGCGGGTGGACCTGAAGCCCGCCAGGTGCGGCGGCACGGCCGAGCGCAAGGTGATGGAGGGCGTGAGGGGAAGCGGGCTGTAGCCCGCAGACGTACCGGACACCGCGGGTAGCGGCTGGCGAAGGAATTCGGACATGTCAGTCACACCTCGGTTGCGTAGAGTAACGCTAAGTAACGTAGTGTAACTAAAGAAATTCCTGCGGTAAATACACCTTATCAGATTTTAATGTAGCGGTAACACAGCCGCACGCGGGCGCGCGCGGCTGTGCCCGGCGGGCATGGATCAGCTGGCGTAATGGGCCGATTCGACGTTGTCCGCGCGCTGCGCCGCCAGCTCGCGCTCGCGCAGGTAGCGGGCCAGGGCATCGTCGAACGACGGCAGCAGCAGGCCGCGTTCGCTGCTCATGGCGCTGTTGCGCGGACGGGCGGCGCGCAGGCCGAGCTCGTCGGTCGTGCGCACTTCCAGCCGGCTGTCGTCGACACCGGCCGCCGCGCATGCGCTGCGTACCAGGTCGGCCCAGCTCATCGCGGCGCCGTTGGTCAGGTGCCAGAGGCCGCATTCGCGGTCGATCAGCAGGTCGAGGCACGCATTCACCAGGTCGGGGACGTAGGTCGGCGACACGACCTGGTCGGCCGCGGCCGTGAACGGTCGGCCCGCGTCGAGCGCCTCGAGGGCCTGCGTGACGACATTGTGCTCGTCCCAGGGTCCGAAGAAGGCGCTCGTGCGGATGACGAGGGCCTGCGGGTCGGAATCGAGCACGCGCCGTTCCGCGTCGGCCTTGCTGCGGCCGTACACGCCCAGCGGCGCCACCTTGTCCGATTCCACGTACGGACGATCGAGCGTGCCGTCGAACACGAGGTCGCTGGAGAAGGTCATGAAGCGAAGCGCGTGGCGGATGGCGGCCAGCGCCAGCACGGTCGGGCCGTGCGCGTTCTCGCGCATGCAGCGGTCGAGGTCGCCCTCGGCATCGTCCACGCGCACATAGCCGCCCGCGTTGATGATGGCCCACGGCTTGAAGCGCACGATCGCGGCTTCGACGGACGCCGGATCGGCGATGTCCATTTCCTGGCGCGTGAGCACGTGGTAGGCGAGGTTGCGCCGTTCGCAGATGCGGGCGAAGGCGCGGCCCAGCGTGCCCGTCGCGCCCGTGATCAGGATCGGCTGCGGGAACGTGGAGCGGAACGCGCCGCGCTCGGCGATGTCGGCGACGGCGGTGCGGGTGGCGACAGGCTTCGCGAGGAAGCGGCCCGGACGGCGCCACCAGCCCTGGCCCTGCAGCACCGGGTGCGACAGCGGCCGGCCGCTCGCCAGTTCGCGCATCAGGTTGGCGACCGCGGTCGGACGCGGCTGCGGGCCGCGCACGTCGAACGGGCCGGGCTCGTAATAGCCGCGGCATTCGGTGACGAGGCAGTTCCAGTCGAACGAGCCGAGCAGGGCCCACACGGTGACGGCGCGGATGTCGGCGCCGCCCTGCTGGACTTTCTTTGCGGCGTTCCAGATCTCCACGAGCCAGCGCAACTGGTCTTCGCGGTTGGCGTCGATGTGCGCCTCGGTGACGGCGACCGGCAGGCCGTAGCGGTCCCACGTTTCCTGCAGCAGCGGGCCGATGCCCGGCGTCGGCGTGGCCAGCACGCGTGGGCATTCGATGTCGGCGTGCGGGATGCCGCGGTAATTGGTGCGGTGGCTTTCCGGGTAGCGCTCGACGCGGTGGTCGAGCCAGCGCTCGCTCGTGATGTAGTAGTTGACGCCGATGATGTCGGGCGGGCAGGGATTGTCCCTGAACCACAGGAGTTCGTCGGCGCCCGCGCCGTTGTCGAGCAGGTAGTCCCACAGTGCGTGGCCGGGGTCGATCTTCCCGCACAACATGTCCCACGCCAGCCAGCGGCGTTCGTTGAAGAAATTCGCGATCTCCGCCATCTCCGGCGTACCGTAGGTGCGCGACAAATCGTCGGTCTGCACGAGCTTCGCGTTCGGGTTCACGGCACGGATCGCGCGCATCGACAGCACGACGGCGCGGCACTGGTTGATGAGGGCGCGGATGAAACCCTGTTCGCTCGTATCGTGCGGATACCAGACGCCGTTGAGGCCGGAGAAGCGCGCGGTCGTGCATGGTTCGTTGACGGGCGTCCAGTACTCGACCCACGGATAGCGGCGCGCGACGGCGCCGGCATAGTCGGCCAGTTTCTCGGCGAAATCGGGGGACATGAGGCTCGTGTGGCGCGGGCCGCTGCCGTGGTGGACGAGGCCGACGATGGGCGTCACGCCCAGTTGCTGCAGTACGGGCAGGCGTTCGTCGGACCACGACCAGTCGGCGGAGTCGATGCCGTCGGGTGCGGTGCGTTCCCACAGGACGGGGTAGCGGATGGCGCGGATACCGAGCGAGGCGAACCGCTCCAGGTCCTGAAGCCGTTCGGCATGTCCGTTGCGTTCCATTTGGGAGAAGTACTGATCGCGTACGCGGTTGACGGTGCATTCGAGGCCGCCCCAGAGCTGGAGCGGCGAGCTTGCTGGCTGGATATGACTGTTAAGATTCATGTGCGTGTCCTGCTGTTGATCCAAGACGTAAGCCTAGACGCCGAAGCCGGCTTCTTGTGTGGGGTGGCGAACATATAGGCTCGATTTAGGACAAGTCCTACGTACTATCGGTCTTTGCTATAACGCTGGTCTTGACATGCCGGCCGTGCGCCCACACGATGCGAGCAGGAGGACGCACGATGTATATGGTCTACTGGACGATCGAAGAAGATGGGCGCCAGGCCGCGCACGCGCAGCCGTTCGACACGACCGCGATGGTCGAGGCGATGCGCTTCATGGAAGACCTGCGGCGGCGCCAGCGCGAAGGCGAGGGCGTGCGCTTCGTGACGATGTGTTCCGAGCACCCGGACGTCGTCGGGCACCCCGGGGTCGATGTGACGGGCCCGGGGTACGACTGGAAGAAGCGGAGACGCTGATTTCGGCGGCCTGGCGCACGCATTCAACGTTTCGTCGCATTGCCGTCGAGCCGGCCGCCCTCTTTCGCTACAGTCCCGCTATCGGACATGGCGAAAGGACGGCACGATGCAGGCGACGAGCGAAAAACGACGAGACACCACGGCCCTGTTGCTGGCGCTGCCGCTGCTGGGCGTGTTCCGGGGCGCGCAGGCGGCCGACGCCATTGCCGCCGCCATTGCCAACGCGGCGGCCGGCTTCATGGCCGATCCGCGGGCCGTCGGCCTGTCGATCGGCGTCATCCGGGCAGGAACGGCATCGACCCACCACTACGGCGACCCGGTCCCCGACGACCGCACGCTGTATCCGATCGCTTCGCTGACCAAGACCTTCACGGGCACGCTGCTCGCGCAGGCGCAGGTCGACGGCAAGCTGGCGCTGGACGACGACGTGCGCCGCTACCTCGACGGCGACTATCCGAACCTGGCATTCGAGGGGCAGCCGATCCGCATCCATCATCTGGTCAACCACGTGTCCGGCCTGCCGCGCCTGCTGCCGGACATGCCGGAAGGCCCCGGCGATATCCCGTATCCCCAGCGTCTGCGCGCCTTCGTCGCCGGATCGACCCGCGCGGACTTTTACGCGGCGCTGCACCGTGCCACGCTGGCCGCGCCGCCGGGGACGCGCTTCAGCTATTCGAACGCGGCGGCGCAACTGGCCGGCCATATCCTGGAGCGGGTCTATGGCGTCCCGTTCGAGACCCTGGTGCGCACGCGCATCGCCGCGCCGCTGGGCATGCCCGACACCTGCATCACGCCGACGGCCCGGCAGCGGTCTCGGCTCGCTACCGGCTACGAAGGGGGCGCGCCGCAGCCGGCATTTCCGGACCAGATGCAGGCCGCCGGCGCGCTCAAGTCGACGCTGGCGGACATGCTTGCGTACGCCCGCTGGCACCTGGCGGAACAGGCGCCGGCCGTGAAGCTGGCGCACCTGCCGACCGACCGGGCCGGCGACTACACGGCCGGCCTGAACTGGCAGATCCTGCGGCAGGGCGGGCGCCGGGTGCTGTTCCAGGACGGCACGCAGCCCGGTTTCGCCAGCATGCTCGTCCTCTACCCGGACAACGGCATGGCCATCGTCGTGCTGTCGAACGAAATCGACGGCGGCACACTGGGCCGCCTGCGCACGCTCGTCAACGGCATCGCGCAGGCGCTGGACGGCGCGGCGCCGGCCGTGCCGTGATTCAGGCCATCGTCTTGAGGACGTGCTTCAGCACCTTGCCGTTCGCGGCCGCCGGCAGCGCGTCCATCAGCACGATGCGCGCCGGCCGTTTATAGGGCGCCAGCCGTTCCGCGGCCCACGCGCGCAGCTCGGCCACGCCCGGCGCGCGGCGCGGATCCGGCTGCACGAAGGCGACGACTTCCTCGTTGCCGCCGGCGACGGCGCGCCCCACGACGGCCGACTGCGTCACACCGGGATGCGCGTTCAGCACCGTCTCCACTTCCAGCGGATACACGTTGAAGCCCGACCGGATGATCAATTCCTTCGTGCGGCCGACGATGAACAGCGCGCCGTCCGGGCCCTGTCGCGCCATGTCGCCCGTGTTCAGCCAGCCGCCGGGACGCAGCGCCGCGGCCGTCGCCTCCGGATTGCGGTAATAGCCGCGCATCAGGTTCGGCCCGCGCACCCACAGTTCTCCCGCCGTCCCTTCGCCCACGTCACGCCCGTCCTGGCCGACGACACGCACCTCGACGCCCGGAATCGGCAGGCCGACGGACGTGTCGAAGCGTGGCGCATCCAGGCGCGTCTGGCTGACCGTGGGCGCCGCCTCCGACAGGCCGTAGCCGTTGTGCAGCGGTACGCCCAGCAGGCGCTCGACCGCCACCTTCAGGGCCGGATCGAGCGGCGAGCCGCCGGCGTAGGCAAAGCGCAGGCGCGTGCTCAGCGGGTCACCGGGACCGATGTGTTCCAGCAGCCGCGCATACATCGCGGGCACGCCCTGCACGATGGAGAGACCATCGTCGCGGATGGCAGCCAGCATCGCTTCGGGGGTGAAGCGGGGCGCCAGGTGCAGGCAGGCGCCGGCGCTGAGCGTGCCCAGCATCACCGACGTCAGGCCGTAGACGTGCGAGATCGGCAGCACGCCCCAGGCATGATCAAGCGGGGTGAGGCCGCGCAGCCGGCTCGACACGGCGGCCACGAACAGCAGGCTGCGGTGGGTCAGCATCACGCCCTTCGGCTTGCCCGTGGTGCCCGTCGTGTAGAGCAGGGCGGCGACGTCGTTGTCCGGTTCCGGCGTGCAGTGGTCGTTCAGCGGACCGACCATCAGGCCGTCGTCGAACTTGGCACCGGCGCGCGCGGCGTGCGCCTCGGCCTCGGGCGACACGGCCGCCGTGTACACCGCGAGGCGCGCGCCGCTGTGGTCCCGGATCGCGTCCAGCTCGGGCGCGGTGAGGCGCGGGTTGGCGTTGACGATCCAGGCGCCAACGGCCGCCGCGGCGAAGATCAGGGCGATCTGGTCCGCGCAATTTTCGCTGGCCAGCAGCACGCGGTCGCCGGGACGCACGCCGCGTGCGCGCAACTGGCCGGCGCGGCGGTCGACGAGGTCGGCCAGGTCGCGGTACGTGAGCGTGCGGCCGGCGTCGACGAGGGCGGGGGCGTCCGGCGTGCGCGCGGCCGCAGTGCGTGGAATGGCGTCGATGCGGGCGGGGAGTGCGTCCAGCAGGGAGGGAATATCGATCATGGCCGCGATGATAACTGGTCGGCGCCGTAAATATTGGGCGATACGCACACTCGTGTTACGCTCCCGATGCAGTAAATGTTTCCAAAAATATACACTCTGAAAAACGACAATCACGGAGGAGACATGGCCTTACTGGACAAGCTGGACAAGGAACACACCGTGGCGCAGCCCGGTTTCAACCGCTGGCTCGTGCCGCCCGCCGCGCTCGCGATCCACCTGTGCATCGGCATGGCCTACGGATTCTCCGTGTTCTGGCTGCCGTTGTCGAAGGCGGTGGGCATCAGGGAGTCGCTCGCCTGCCCGGCCGGCATGGGTTTCCTGGCCGAGATCACCGCGACGACCTGCGACTGGAAGATCTCGATGCTGGGCTGGATGTTCACGCTGTTCTTCGTCTTCCTCGGCCTGTCGACCGCGCTGTTCGGCGGCTGGCTCGAACACGCGGGACCGCGCAAGGCGGGCGTCGTCTCGGCGGTGTGCTGGTGCGGCGGCCTCGTGATCTCGGCGCTGGGCATCTATGCGCACCAGATCTGGCTGATGTGGCTCGGCTCCGGCGTCATCGGCGGCATCGGTCTCGGGCTCGGCTATATTTCTCCCGTCTCCACGCTGATCAAATGGTTCCCCGACCGGCGCGGCATGGCGACCGGCATGGCCATCATGGGCTTCGGCGGCGGCGCCATGATCGGTGCGCCGCTGGCCGACCGCCTCATGAAGCATTTCGCCACCGCTGCCTCCGTGGGCGTGTGGGAAACCTTCCTCGCGCTGGCCGCGATTTACTTTGTTTTCATGCTGGGCGGCGCGCTGTCGTACCGCGTGCCGGCCACGGGCTGGAAGCCGGAGGGCTGGAACCCGCCGGCGTCGAAAGGATCCAACGCAATGATCACCCACGGCCACGTGCACGTGAGCCGCGTGTGGTCGGTCCCGCAGTTCTGGCTCGTGTGGCTGGTGCTGTTCCTGAACGTCTCGGCCGGCATCGGCATCCTGGCGATGGCGTCGCCGCTGCTGCAGGAAGTGTTCGGCGGCCGGCTGATCGGCCTCAGTGGCGCGGGCGCTTCGTTCAACGAGCTGGATGCACAGCAGAAGGCGCAGATCGCGACCATCGCGGCCGGCTTCACGGGCCTGCTGTCGCTCTTTAACATCGGCGGCCGTTTCGCCTGGGCGTCGTGCTCGGACTACATCGGACGCAAGGCCACGTATTTCGTCTTCCTCGCGCTCGGCTTCGTGCTGTACGCGGCAATTCCCGCGCTGGCGCACGGCGGCCACCTGGCCCTGTTCGTCATCTTCTTCTGCATCATCCTGTCGATGTACGGCGGCGGTTTCTCGACCGTGCCCGCCTACCTGGCCGACCTGTTCGGCACGCAGATGGTGGGCGCGATCCACGGCCGCCTGCTGACCGCGTGGGCCGCGGCCGGCGTCGTCGGCACGAGCCTCATCAACTACATCCGCGAATACCAGATCGCGCACGGCGTGCCGAAGGCGCAGGCGTACGACACCGTGATGTACGTGCTGGCGGGCCTGCTGGTGCTGGGCTTCCTGTGCAATGTGCTGGTGCGCCCGGTGGCCGCGCGCTACTTCATGAGTGAGCGGGAACTGGCGGAAGAACGCCGCCTGGCGCACGAGCGCGACGGCGCGGCGGCGCGACCAGGTGCCGGTGCGGCAGGCGTGGCCGGGATCGCCGGCGGCGCGGCCGTGGCCATGCCCGTCGCGGGCGCCAATCCGCTGGTCGCGGCGCTCGCGTGGGCCGTGGTTGGCGTGCCGCTGTTGATCGGCGTGTGGATTACACTCCAGAAGGCCATCGTGTTGTTCAAGTGAGTAGGTTGTATGTGATCGTTGAACGCGTGGGCACGGCGTGCCCACCCTACGTCGCGGGTAGGGTGGGCGGCCCTCCGCCCACGCGTTCAACCAGCTCCAATATGGCCGTTCATTCAACGTAAGGCAGGATCGACCATGAACCATCCCGTGATCCCCATTGCGACGCAGGGCCCGAGCCGCCAGCGCAAGCGCGAGGCGCCGAAGGGCCGCCGCGTCGACCCGCAGGCGCTCGCCGACGTGCAGGCCGCGCTGGGCGACGCGCCCCGGCGGCGCGACCTGCTGATCGAGCATTTGCACAAGATCCAGGACCGCTGGGGCGCCTTGTCCGCAGCCCACCTGGCCGCGCTGGCGCAGGAGCTGAAGCTGGCGCAATCCGAGGTCTACGAGGTGGCGACCTTCTACCACCACTTCGACGTGCTGCGCGACGGCGAGGACGCGCCGCCCGCGCTGACCGTGCGCGTATGCGCGGGCCTGTCGTGCGAACTGGCCGGCGCGCGCGACCTGCTGGACCGTTTGCCGGCGATCCTCGGCGCCGACGTGCGCGTGCTGGCCGCGCCGTGCATCGGCCGCTGCGACGGCGCGCCCGCGGCGCTCGTGGGCCAGCGGCCCGTCACCGGGGCGACCGCCGATACGGTGCGGGTGGCGAGCGCCGGTGCGACCACGGACGTGCACACCGGCCACCTCGACTACGACGCCTACCGCGAGGCCGGCGGCTACCAGCTGCTGCGCGCCTGCACGGAAGGGCGCTTCGATCCGGAAAGCGTGATCGTGACCTTGATGGCGTCCGGCCTGCGCGGCCTGGGCGGCGCCGGCTTCCCGGCCGGGCGCAAGTGGCGCATCGTCAAGAACGAGCCGGGCCCGCGCCTCATGGCCGTCAACATCGACGAAGGCGAACCGGGCACGTTCAAGGACCGTCACTATCTCGAACGCGATCCGCACCGCTTCCTGGAAGGCGCGCTCGTCGCCGCGTGGGCCGTCGGCATCGACACGATCTACCTGTACCTGCGCGACGAATACCACGGCCTGCGCGCGATGCTGGAGAAAGAACTCGACCGGCTGCGCGCCGATCCGCCGGTGCCGGACATACCGGAGATCGTCCTGCGCCGCGGCGCCGGCGCGTACATCTGCGGCGAAGAGTCCGCGATGATCGAATCGATCGAGGGCAAGCGCGGCATGCCCCGTTTGCGGCCGCCGTATCTCGCGCAGGTGGGGCTGTTCGGACGGCCCACGCTGGAACACAACCTCGAGACGCTGCACTGGGTGCGCGACATCCTCGAACGGGGCGCGGAATGGTTCACGAACCAGGGCCGCCACGGCCGGCGCGGGCTGCGTTCGTTTTCCGTGTCCGGGCGCGTGCGCGAGCCGGGTGTCAAGCTGGCGCCGGCCGGCATCACGATGCAGGAACTCTTGAACGAATACTGCGGCGGCATGCAGGACGGACACACGTTCTACGCCTACCTGCCGGGCGGCGCGTCGGGCGGCATCCTGCCCGCGTCGATGGCCGACGTCCCGCTCGACTTCGACACCCTGCAGCGCCATGGCTGCTTCATCGGCTCGGCCGCCGTCGTCGTGCTGTCCGACCGCGATACCGCCCGCGCCGCCGCGCTGAACACCCTGCGCTTCTTCCGCGAGGAATCGTGCGGCCAGTGCACGCCGTGCCGCGCCGGCACTGCGAAGGCCGTCGCGCTGATGGAGCGGGACGTCTGGGACACCGCGCTGCTGGCCGAGCTGTCGCAGGTGATGCGCGACGCGTCGATCTGCGGCCTGGGCCAGGCGGCGCCGAATCCGTTCGATTGCGTCGTCAAGTATTTTCCGCATGAGCTGGAGGCGTCATGAACGCGAATGTGCCGACTGTATTATTCGAGATCGACGGCCGCGAAGTCGAGGCGCAACCGTTCGAGACGCTGTTCGATGCGGCCGCGCGCGCCGGCATCGACTTGCCGCACCTGTGCCACAAGGATGGCCTGGAGCCGGCCGGTAACTGCCGCGCGTGCGTGGTGGAAGTCGACGGCGAACGTACGCTGGCGCCGTCGTGCTGCCGCCATCCGGCGCCCGGCATGAAGGTGCGCACCGACAGCGCGCGCGCCGTCGCCGCCCGCAAGATGGTGCTGGAACTGCTGCTGTCCGACCTGCCGGACACGTCCCGCACGCGCGACGACGAGGTCGCGCAGTGGGCCGGCAAACTGGGCGTGGGCGCGCCGCGCTTCCCCGCCACGCGCGCGGCGCCGCCGCCCGACGTGAGCCATGCCGCGATCGAAGTCAACCTCGACGCCTGCATCCAGTGCACGCGCTGCGTGCGCGCCTGCCGCGACGAGCAGGTCAACGACGTGATCGGCCTCGCCGGCCGCGGAGAAAATGTGCGCATCGTGTTCGACCAGGGCGATGCGATGGGCGCCTCCACGTGCGTGGCCTGCGGCGAATGCGTGCAGGCCTGCCCGACGGGCGCGCTGGCGCCGGCGCGCGGCGCCGCGCTGGCCGTGCCCGACAAGCAGGTCGATTCCGTGTGCCCGTACTGCGGCGTGGGTTGCCAGCTGACGTACCAGGTGAAGGACAACCGCATCGTGCGCGTCGATGGCCGCGACGGTCCCGCCAACCACGGCCGCCTGTGCGTGAAGGGCCGCTACGGCTACGACTACGCGCACCATCCGCAGCGCCTCACCACGCCGCTGATCCGGCGTGAGGGCTTCCCCAAGACCGGTGAATTCACGATGGACCCGGCGCGCGTGCTGGACGTGTTCCGCGAAGCGACGTGGGAAGAAGCGCTGGAGGCTGCCGGCGCCGGCCTCGGGCGCATCCGCGACGCGCACGGCGGGCGGGCGCTGGCCGGCTTCGGTTCGGCCAAGGGCAGCAACGAGGAAGCGTATCTGTTCCAGAAACTCGTGCGCACGGGCTTCGGCAGCAACAACGTCGACCACTGCACGCGGCTGTGCCACGCGTCGTCCGTCGCCGCGCTGCTGGAAGGGATCGGCTCGGGCGCCGTGTCGAACCCCGTGATGGACGTGACGCGCGCCGAGGTCGTGATCGTCATCGGCGCCAACCCGACGGTGAATCACCCGGTCGCCGCCACGTGGATGAAGAACGCAGCGAGAACGGGGACAAAGCTCGTGGTCGCGGACCCGCGCCGTTCCGACCTCGCGCGCCATGCGCACCGCTTCCTGCAGTTCAAGCCCGACACGGACGTCGCGCTGCTGAACGCCATGATGCACACGATCGTGGAAGAGGGCCTCGTCGATCCGGCGTTCATCGCCGACCGCACGAGCGGCTACGACGCGCTGGCCGCGAACGTGGCGAACTACAGTCCGGAAGCGATGGCGCCCATCTGCGGCATAGCCGCGGAGACGATCCGCTACGTGGCGCGGCTGTACGCGACGGCCAGGGGGGCGATGATTTTTTGGGGCATGGGCGTGTCGCAGCACGTGCACGGCACGGACAATGCGCGCTGCCTGATCGCGCTCGCGCTGATGACGGGCCAGATCGGCCGCCCCGGCACGGGCCTGCATCCGCTGCGCGGCCAGAACAACGTGCAGGGCGCGTCGGACGCGGGCCTCATTCCGATGATGTATCCCGATTACCGCCGCGTCGACGACGCATCGGCGCAGGCGAAGTTCGAGGCCGCGTGGGGGCGGTCACTCGACGGCAAGCCAGGTTTGACGGTCGTCGAGATCATGGACGACATCCTCGCCGGTGGGATCAAAGGGATGTACATCATGGGCGAGAACCCGGCCATGTCCGACCCGGATGCGAACCACGCGCGGGAAGCGCTGGCGGCGCTGGAACACCTCGTCGTGCAGGACATCTTCCTGACCGAGACGGCCTACCTGGCCGACGTGATCCTGCCTGCATCGAGCTTCGCCGAAAAGACGGGCAGCTTCACGAACACGGACCGCGTCGTGCAACTGGGGCGCCAGGCGCTGGACCCGCCGGGCGACGCGCGCCAGGACCTGTGGATCATCCAGCAGATGGCGCGCCGCCTCGGCCTGGCCTGGGATTACGCCGGGCCGGCCGCCGTGTTCGACGAGATGCGGAACCTCATGCCCAGCATCGCCGGCATCACGTGGGACCGGCTGGAGCACGACGGCGCCGTCACGTACCCGTGCCGCGCGGAGGGCGATCCGGGCGAGCCCGTCGTCTTCACGCGGGAGTTTCCGCGCGAGGACGGCCGCGCGCGCTTCGTCCCGGCCGACATCATCCCGGCCGACGAGCGTCCCGACACCGAGTACCCCGTCGTGCTGATCACGGGCCGCCAGCTCGAGCACTGGCACACCGGCAGCATGACGCGCCGCGCCGGCGTGCTCGACGCGCTGGAGCCGGACCCGGTCGCGCTCGTGCACCCGCTCGACCTGGAAACGCTGGGTGGGCGGCCGGGCGACGTGATCACGATCGCGTCGCGCCGCGGCGAGGTCGCGCTGTATGCCCGGGCCGACGACGGGACGCCGCGCGGCGCGGTGTTCGTCCCGTTCTGTTATTACGAGGCGGCCATCAACCGGCTGACGAACGCCGCGCTGGACCCGTACGGCAAGATCCCGGAATTCAAGTACTGCGCCGTGCGCGTGCGGCTCGGCGGCGAGGTCGCACACCAGGGTTCCTACGGTGGCGGCCAGATTTTGGGGCACATGGCACAATTGCAAGCATGACCTCTTCCTATCGTCCCCAGCTGTCCGAGGCCAGCGCCGGCCTCACGCATCCCGTGACGGCCATCGACGAGCGCGGGCGCCGCGAGACCTTGCACATCCCGGCCGAGCGCCCGCTGACGGTCTACGTGGACAAGCGCGAGCTCGTCACCCTGATGACGCTGGGCGCGGCGCCGGAAGCGCTCACGCTGGGCTACTTGCGCAACCAGCGCCTCGTGCGGTCGCTGGACGACATCGTGTCGGTGCAGGTCGACTGGTCGGTGGATGCGGTGGCGGTCGTCACGCGCGGCGGCATCCAGGACGTCGAGGCGCGCACGGCGAAGAAGGTCGTCACGACAGGCTGCGGCCAGGGCTCCGTGTTCGGCGGGCTGATGGACGAGGTCGACCGCATCGTGCTGCCGCCCGACGCGAGACTCCGGCAGTCCGTCGTGCACCGCATCGTCGAGACGGTGCGCACCCAGCAATCCGTGTACAAGCAGGCCGGCTCCGTGCACGGCTGCGCGCTGTTCACGAGCGACGGCGAACTGCTGTGGTTCATCGAGGACGTCGGCCGCCACAACGCCGTCGACGCCATCGCGGGCCTGATGTGGCTCGAAGGGATGACGGGCGCCGACAAGGTGTTCTACACGACGGGCCGGCTGACGTCCGAAATGGTCATCAAGGGCGCGCAGATGGGCATCCCGTTCCTGCTGTCGCGCTCCGGCACCACGCAGATGGGCCATGCGGTGGCGGAGCAGGTCGGCATGTCGCTGCTGGCCCGCTGCAGCGGCCACCACTTCCTGCTGCTGTCCGGCGAAGAGCGCCTCGTGTTCGAGCCGGACTGGCTGGCCGCGCTGGAGACGGCGCGCGCGTTGCGAACGGCCTGACGCCAGCCCATGAACGACATTGCGGACGCCGTCGCGCGCGCCTTCGGGCTGCTGTTCACGGGCGACCCGGACCTGTGGCGCATCGTCTGGGTGTCGCTCAAGACGAGCATCGTCGGCCTGCTGCTGGCCACGCCGCCCGCGATCGCGATCGGCTACGTCGTCGCCATGCGGCGCTTCACGGGGCGGCGCATCGTCATCTGGCTGGCGCAGGCGGCGCTGTCGCTGCCGACCGTCCTGATCGGCCTCGTGCTGTATTTGCTGTTGTCGCGCCACGGGCCGCTGGGCGGCCTGCAATGGCTCTTTTCCCAGCCCGGCATCGTGTTCGGCCAGTGCGTCGTCGCGCTGCCCGTGCTGCTCGCGTTCACGCTCGCGGCCGTGCAGGGGCTCGATCCGCGCTACGCCGAGACCGCGATCGCGCTGGGCGCGTCGCCGATGCAGGTGATGGTGCGCGTGCTGCACGAGGCGCGGTTCGGCGTGATGGCGGCCGTCCTGTCCGGCTTCGGCCGCGTGATCTCCGAAGTCGGCTGCGCGCTGATGGTGGGCGGGAACATCGAAGGCGAGACGCGCACGATCACGACCGCGATCGCGCTCGAGACGAGCAAGGGCGAGTTCGCGCAGGGCATCGCGCTCGGCATCGTGCTCGTCACCATCGCGCTGCTGATGAACGGCGCGCTGATGCTGCTGCAGGGCGACGCCCACACGGTCCGGGAGCGTGCATGAGCATCGGCATCCACTCGCAGATCTCGGCGGCCGTGTACGAGAACGAGAACATGAAGCAGCGCGACGAGCGCCGCAAGTCGCTGCTGGGCGTGCGCGGCCTGCGCAAGCGCCATGGCGAACGGCTGCTGTTCGACATCGACGTGCTCGAGATCGCGACGCACAGCGCCTACGTGCTGACGGGGATGAACGGCGCCGGCAAGAGCACCCTGCTGCGCGTGCTGGGCGGCCTGGAACGGGCCGAGATCGACAGCCTGCGCTTCGCCGGCGAGGACGTCCTGCGCGTGCACCCGTACCCGCGCGCGCTGCGCCGGGCCATCGTCTACGTGCACCAGCACCCGATCCTGTTCTCGACGAGCGTCGCCGACAACATCGGCTACGGCCTCGTCGTGCGCGGCGGGCAGCCCGCCGCCGTGCGGCCCGTCGTGGAAGAGGCGATGGTCTGGGCCGGCGTGGCGCACCTGCGCGACACGGACCCGACCAGGCTGTCCGGCGGCGAGAAGCAGCGCGTGGCGCTGGCGCGCGCGAAGGTGCTGCAGCCGCGCCTGCTGCTGCTGGACGAGCCGACGGCCAACCTCGACGGCGCCGCGCGCGACCAGGTGATCGCCCTGATCCCGACCATGATCGAAGCGGGGAGCAGCGTCATCATCGCCTGCCACGACCGCGACCTGATCAACCTGCCCGGCGTGCAGCGGCTCAAGCTGCGCGACGGGCATCTCGAAGTTCGCTGATACCAACAAGGAGACATCAATGCAGCGCCGTTCCATCCTCGGCTTCATCGCCTGTTTGACTGTTGCGACGCCGTTCGCCCATGCGCAGTCGGACACGCAGTCCGGCAAGCCCCTGCGCCTGTCCACCACCACGAGCACCGAGAACTCGGGCCTGCTGGGCTACCTGCTGCCCGCGTTCGAAGCGAAGACGGGCATCAAGGTGAACGTGATCTCGGTCGGCACCGGCAAGGCGCTGGAGCTGGGCAAGAACGGCGACGTCGACGTGACGCTCGTGCACGCGCGCGCGCTGGAGGATAAATTCGTGGCCGAGGGCTGGGGCATCGACCGCCATGACGTCATGTACAACGATTTTATCGTCGCAGGACCCGTGGCCGACCCGGCGGGCGTGAAGGGCAGCCACGACGTCATCGCGGCGTTTAAAAAGATCGCGGCGGCCAACGTGAAATTCATCTCGCGCGGCGACAATTCCGGCACGGACGTGATGGAGAAGGGTTACTGGCAGCAGGCCAGCACGAAACCCGCGGGCGGCAACTACGTCTCGGCCGGCCTGGGCATGGGCGAGGTGCTGAACATGGCGGCCGAGATGGGCGGGTACACGCTGACCGACCGCGCGACGTATGGCGCGTATCAAGCCAAGACGGGGCTGGCCATCCTCGTCGAGGGCGACAAGCGCATGTTCAATCCGTACGGGATCATCGCCGTCAATCCGGCGAAGCACAAGGGCATCAACTACAAGGGGGCGACGGCGCTGATCGACTGGATCACGTCGGCGGAGGGGCAGGCAAGGATCGCGTCGTTCAAGCCGGCGGGGGAGCAGTTGTTTTTCCCGTCCGCGAAGTAACGCGTCCACCAAGCTGGCAAGTCACGCCAGCGCGTGCATGACGGCATCCACCGGTATCGCCTTGACCCAGTCCCGTCTCTGATCCGCCGTGATGACGGTCGAGTTGGCCTTGTCGACCGGCGCCCATTCCGGCGTCTTCTGGCGCATCAGCGCGACGACCGGCACGCCGACGGCGTTCGCCAGGTGCATCACGGCCGTTTCCACCGACACGATCAGGTCGCACTGCGCCAGCATCGCGGGCAGCTGGAAGAAGTTCTCGTTGGCGCTGAACAGTTCCGTGCGGTCGAGCTGGCGGCGCGCCAGCATGGCCTTCACGTTGTCCACTTCCTGCGGCACCGCGTTGACGATGAAGCAGGCGTCGCGCCATTCCGGCTGGGCGCGCATCGTCTCGATCAGCTCGGCCACGCGCTCGACGGGCCAGCAGCGCTTGCGCGTCTTGGCGAACGGGTTGATGAAGACGAGCTTGCCGCGGCGGCCGTCGAAGCCCCACTCGTGCAGGCGGGCCTTCGCGCCGTCGACGAACCGTTCGGGGATGTGCACGAACGGGATGCGCCCGGACGGCGGGATCTCGACGGCGGCCAGCTGGCGGAACCATTCCGCGTGCACGTCGCTGATGTGCGGCGCGCTCGTGCGGTCGGCCACGTCCGGGTCGAGGCTCGCGTCCAGCTTGCGGTAGCTGAACCAGTGGAGCAGGCCCTGCAGGCCGTTCGGCTTCTTGAGGCCGAACACGAAGCCGTCCGGGCTGATCTCGCGCGCGAGGTCGGCGTAGAAGTGGGGACGCAGGGTGCCCAGCGAGACGACGATCGGATAGTGTTCCTGTTGCGCTTCCTTGACGGACGCCTGGAACAGCTCGGGCGAATAGTTCTGCTTGTAGACCTTCTCGATGAAGTCGCAGGCGTCGAGCCAGTCGTACAGGACGTTCTTTTTCAGGTGCGGCCACTGCGACGCGTCGCTCGTGCGGCGCACTTCGTCCACCCACAGGTGCAGCTTCAGGTGCGGGTAGGCACGCGCGAACGCCTGGAAGCAGTTCTGCAAATACGTGTAGTCGCCCAACGCCAGGTGGGCGATGAACAGGATCTTGTCCGATGTCTTCAGCAGATCGGAAGGAATGAGAGGTACGTTCATTGTCTCTTACGGGTCGCCTGCCAGTTGTTGTCCGACGCCGCCAGCGGTGGTTCAGGGGTATACGATCAGCAGCGCTAAGCGGTCGGCTGGCTGCGCATCAGCATGGTGGGGATGCACACTACCGCCAACTCTCGAAAATCTTCAACAAATTGTCTCGAATTGTAGTCCAAACCGAGACACTGCGTTGCCCCTGGCCATATTTTTAGACGCATTGTCCTGTGCGAGCAACAGCTATTGAACAGGATGACAAGTCCTTGTCCGGCAGACGGCGAAACTGGCGTATTAATTTCACATCAATGCGTGACATTGCAGTCTTTACATCAGGATGACGTCGTACTGTTCCTGATGATAGCCGCGCTCGACCTGCAGCGAGATCTTCTTGCCGATGAAGTCGCCGAGCATGGCCAGGTGCTGCGATTCTTCCTCGAGGAACAGGTCGACCACTTCCTGCGACGCGACGATGCGGAATTCGCGCGGGTTGAACTGCTTGGCTTCGCGCAGCAGTTCGCGCAGGATCTCGTAGCAGATCGTCCGGCTCGTTTTTACCTGTCCCTTGCCGCTGCAGGCGGGGCAGGGCTCGCACAGGATGTGGGCCAGCGATTCGCGCGTGCGCTTGCGTGTCATTTCGACCAGGCCCAACGCCGAGAACCCGCTCACGGAGACCTTCGTGCGGTCGCGCGACAGCGTCTTCTTGAGTTCCGCGAGCACGGCGTTGCGGTGCTCGTTGTTCTCCATGTCGATGAAGTCGAGGATGATGATGCCGCCCAGGTTGCGCAGCCGCAGCTGGCGCGCGATGGCGTGCGCCGCTTCCAGGTTCGTCTTGAAGATCGTGTCGGCGAAGTTGCGCCCGCCGACGAAGCCGCCCGTGTTGACGTCGATGGTCGTCATCGCCTCGGTCTGGTCGACGATCAGGTAGCCGCCCGATTTCAGGTCCACGCGCCGGCCCAGCGCGCGCAGGATCTCTTCCTCGACGCCGTAAAGGTCGAACAGCGGGCGCTCGCCCGTGTAATGCTGCAGGCGCGACAGCACGCTGGGCGTGTACACCTGGGCGAATTCGACGAGTTTCAGATAGTTCTCGCGCGAGTCGACGAGGATCGCGGCCGTCTCGTCGTGGACGAAGTCGCGCAGCACGCGCTGGGCCAGGCTCAGGTCCTGGTACAGCAGGCTCGTCGCCGGACGCGTGCGCGCACCCGTCACGATGGCACCCCACGTCTTGCGCAGGTAGTCGACGTCGGCCGCGAGGTCGGCGTCGGATGCGTCCTCGGCCTGCGTGCGCACGATGTAGCCGCCTTTCTCGTCCGGCGGCAGCAGGCCCGCGAGGCGCGCGCGCAGGGCCTCGCGCTCGGACTCCTTCTCGATCTTCTGCGAGATGCCGATGTGCTTGTCCTGCGGCAGATAGACGAGCATGCGGCCCGCGATCGAGATCTGCGTGGAGAGGCGCGCGCCCTTGGTGCCGATCGGGTCCTTGATCACCTGCACCGTCAGCACCTGGCCGTCGAACAGGATCTTTTCGATGGGCGTGGGGGCGCTGTTACTGCCACCATTGTTGCCGTCGTGGGGCCTGGCTTCCCAGATGTCGGCCACGTGCAGGAAGGCGGCGCGTTCGAGGCCGATGTCGATGAAGGCCGACTGCATGCCCGGCAGCACGCGCACGACCTTGCCGAGATAGACGTTGCCCGCGAGGCCGCGGGTGAGCGTACGCTCGATGTGCAGCTCCTGGACGGCACCCTGAACCACCAGCGCGACCCGTGTTTCTTGCGGGTTGATATTGATCAGGATGTCTTCAGTCATGTGACCAGGTTTTAAATGTTGTCCAGGATCACATCATACACGTAGGGTGGGCACTCCGTGCCCACGCGTGACGTATGAGGGTCGTTGGCGTTACGCGTGACGTATGAGGGTCGTTGGCGTTACGCGTGGGCGGAGGGCCGCCCACCCTACAGCGCGCTGACGCCCGCTTTCTGCAGCAACTGCGCGGTCTCGAACACGGGCAGGCCCATGATGCCGGAATGGCTGCCTTCGATATGCTCGATGAACAGGGCGGCGAGACCCTGGATGCCGTAGGCGCCGGCCTTGTCGTAGGGTTCGGGCGTGGCGCAATAGGCCCGGATCGCGTCCGGCGTGAGCTGCGCGAAGCGCACGTTCGACACCTGCGTCACCTGCTCGAACACGTCCGTGTAATGCAGGGCGACCGAGGTCAGCACCTGGTGCGTGCGGCCCGACAGGCGTTCCAGCATGGCGACGGCTTCCTTTGGATCGGCCGGCTTGCCGAGGATCTCGCCGTCGAGGGTGACGGTCGTGTCGGCCGACAGCACGGGACGCAGCGGCATGCGCCGCATGTGCAGCACGTTCCACGCGAACGCGCCTTTTTCGCGCGCCACCCGGGCCACGTAGTCGAGCGCGGGCTCGTCCGCGAACGTGTCTTCGCTGACGTCGATGCCGCGGGCGGGATCGGCGCGGAGACTGAGGATGTCGAAATCGATGCCGACCTGGCGCAGCAGTTCGCGCCGGCGCGGGCTTTTCGAGGCGAGGTAGATTTTCTTGTCGGGCGATTTCATCGCAAGGAGCTAGACGCGGTGATAGGGATGGTTCTGGGTGATGGACCAGGCACGATATAACTGTTCCGCCAGCATCACGCGCACAATACCGTGCGGCAGCGTCATGCTGGAAATGCGGATCAGGCCGTCGGCCCGCGCCTTGAGTTCCGGATCGAGGCCGTCGGCCCCGCCGATCAGGAAGGCCACGTCGCGCCCGTCCTGCTGCCAGGCCTCGAGCTGCTGCGACAGGCCCACGCTCGTGAGATCCTTGCCGCGCTCGTCGAGCGCGACGATGCGCACGCCTTTCGGCAGCACGGCCTCGATGCGCTCGCGTTCGAGCGCCATCGCGGTGGCCGCCGTCTTGCTGCCGGACCGTTCGACCGGCTTCACTTCCTTGAGCACGATGCGCAGCTCGGGCGGCATGCGCTTCGCGTATTCCGCGAAGCCGGTTTCGATCCAGGCCGGCATCTTGTGGCCGACCGCGACGATGAACAACTGCATCGCGGTTTATTCTTCGGTCTTCTTGATGCGGCGGATGACTTTCTTGGCCGGTGCGGCGCCTTCGGCGGCAGCCTTCGTCGTGCGCTTGGGTGCTGCCCCTTGCGCGGCGGCGGCGGCTTTCGCAGCTTTCGCAGCCTTCGCGTCGGCGGCGGCGGTCTTGGACACGGCAACCTTCACGGTGGCGCCGGTCGGGATCTTCTTGGCGGCAGGCTTTTTAGCGGCCGGCTTGGCGTCGGCCGACTTCTTGGCCGCCGGCTTGCGCTCGCGCACCGGTTTCGCTTCTTCCTGTTCCTGGTTCGCGGCCAGGTGCTTCGACTTGGTCTTGGGCGCGGCGGCGTCCGCGCCTTCGGCCGTCGACTTGCGCTTGGCGGCGCCCAGCTTCACGGGCTTGTCGCCCCAGATTTCTTCCAGGCGGTAGTACTGGCGGATGGCCGGCTGCATGATGTGCACGATCATGTCTCCCAGGTCGACGAGGACCCATTCACCCGTGTCTTCGCCTTCCAGCCCGATCACGTCGCCGCCTGCTTCCTTGACCTTGTCGCGCACCGAGGCGGCCAGCGCCTTGGTCTGGCGATTCGACGTGCCCGACACGACCGCGATGCGGTCGAACAGGCTGGTCAGGTGCATCGTGTCGAACAGAACGATGTCCTGGCCCTTGACGTCTTCGAGGGCGTCGACGACGAGCGTTTGCAGTTTCTTGATATCCATTAGTTTTTGTACAAGTTATGTTGTTGAATATAGTCTAGCACTTGCGGCGCAACGAGCGCGCTTATGTCAGTACGAGGCACCGCGTGCAATGCCGCGCGCACTTGCGTCGCCGATACGTCGACGGCCAGCGTGTGCGCGAGGCAGACTTTGCCCGCCGGGCTGGCGCGTACGTCGTCGAACGACGCGCGCCGGGTTGCCAGTTCCGCCGCCACGGCGGGCGGCAGCGCGGCATCGTCGAGCCGGTAGCCGGGGCGCGCGGCGACGCCGAAATTGGCCAGCGCGAACAGCTCGCGCCAGTCGCGCCACGTGTCCAGCTTTTGCAACTGGTCCGCGCCCATCACGAACACGATGGAAGCGTCCGGGCCGAGTTCGGCACGCACGTCGCGCAGGGTTTCGACCGTGTACGTCGCGCCATGGCGGTCGATCTCGCGGGTATCGACCGTCACGGGGGCGCCGCTGCCGGCAAACGCCAGCGACAGCATGGCCACGCGGTCGGCATCGCCCGCTTCCAGGCCATTTTTCTTTTGCCACGGCTGGCCGGCGGGCAGCACGCGCAGCTCGTCCGGATGGAGCAGGCGCGCAAACAGCCCGGCCAGCGCGACGTGGCCGTGGTGCACCGGGTCGAAACTGCCGCCCAGTAAAGCAACGCAGCGTGTCACAGGGTAAGCCAATCCCGGTGCGGCAAAAAGTCGGTGTAGAGCTTCTCTTCCGGGCTGCCCGGCGCCGGATGCCAGTCGTAGCGCCATTTGACGATCGGCGGCATCGACATCAGGATCGCCTCGGTCCGGCCGCCCGACTGCAGGCCGAACAGCGTGCCGCGGTCCCACACGAGGTTGAACTCGACGTAGCGCCCGCGCCGGTACGCCTGGAAGTCGCGCTCGCGCTCGCCGTACGGCTGGTCCTTGCGGCGCTGCAGGATCGGCAGGTAGGCGTCGAGGAAGCCGTTGCCGACGCGCTGCACCATGGCGTACGCCTGCTCGAACCCGAGTTCGTTGAAGTCGTCGAAGAAGATGCCGCCGACGCCGCGCGCTTCCTTGCGGTGTTTCAGGTAGAAATACTCGTCGCACCAGCGCTTGAAGCGCGGGTGCAGGTCGTCCCCGAACGGCGCCAGCGCGTCGCGGCAGACCTGGTGGAAGTGGCGCGCGTCTTCCTCGTTGCCGTAATAGGGCGTGAGGTCCATGCCGCCGCCGAACCACCAGACGGGATCCTTGCCTTCGGCCGTCGCTTCGAAAAAGCGCACGTTCATGTGCACGGTCGGCGCGTACGGATTGTGCGGGTGCAGCACGAGCGACACGCCCATCGCTTCCCACGCGCGGCCCGCCAGTTCCGGCCGCGCGGCCATCGCCGACGGCGGCAGGCTGGCGCCGCGCACGTGCGAAAAGTTCACGCCGCCGCGTTCGATCACATTTCCTTCTTCGATGAGGCGCGATACGCCGCCGCCACCCTCGGCCCGTTCCCACGTGTCGCGCAGGAAGGCCTTGCCGTCGACGTCTTCCAGCGCTTGCACGATGCGCGCCTGAAGGTCGAGCAGCCAGTCCTTGACGGCGGCGGGATTAATTGTGGCCATGTGGAAATGTGAGAGAAAAAAAGCGAACGGGGATTGTACACTGATGAACTGGATCGTGACAGCAACCTCGATACCGCATTCCACACCCCTCCGGCGCCACTAGAAATCCTGCGCAAATCTCTTCAATTTTCTGCACTTTTCTAGCTTTTGTAGTTACGAATGCAAGAAACGCGTGTGTATTGCTACTAGTCTACGTCGAAAGAAACCGATTTCACGCCAGCCGCATAGGCCGGCGCAGGAACGACATAAAACGATAACGACGGAGACTTCATGGACACCACGACCCTTCCCCGGCCGCGACCCTGACCCGGTCAGCGCGCAGACGGTAACGCCAAACCCGTCACTTCCTCCCGCCATTTTTTACCTGACCGTCCGGCCTCGGCCGTACGTGGCAGATTGGTGCGTTGCAGCAAATCTCTCTTTGGAGTTCAAGCATGAAGAAGCAAACTCTTGCGCTGACTTGCGTCCTGGCCGGCCTGGTAGCCGCCTGCGGTGGCAGCAGCAGCCCATCCTCGCAATCGCCTTCCTTTGCCGGCATGATCGGCAGCGCCTCCGGCGGCGGCGCCGATGTCGCGGCGACGGGCACCCGGTGGCAGAACGTCAAATACGGCGGCAGCGGCTACGTGACCGGACTGATCTTCCACCCGACGAGCCCGAATGTGCTGTACGCGCGCACCGACATGGGCGGGGTCTACCGCCGGGATACGGCCACCTCGGGCTGGACTCCGATCACGGACGGCTTCGGCGTCCGCGAAGAATTCTATAACGGCGCCGAAAGCGTGGCCCTGGATCCGACCGACGACAAGCGCGTATACCTGGTCACCGGCATGTACGACTGGTCGGGCGCCAATGCCCGCCTGTACATTTCCACCGACCGCGGCGACAACTGGACCCACGTGGACCTGCCGTTCCGCGCCGGTTCCAACGATCCGGGCCGTGCCATCGGCGAACGCCTGATGGTCGATCCGAACAAGCCGTCGGTCCTGTACTACGGCTCGCGCACGTCGGGCCTGTGGAAGAGCGCGGACTACGGCCAGACCTGGAACCAGGTGACGTCGCTGACGTCGTTCCAGTACCCGGGCGACCAGATCGGCTCGCTGCCGGGCCGCACCTCGGGCGGCATCGAGGGCGTGCTGTTCGACACGTCGACCACGGGCATGGGTACGGCCACGCAAACCATCTACACGTCGGTGGCCCCGGATTACGCCGCCGCGGCCGGCCTGACGGCCAACCTGTACAAGTCGACCGACGGCGGCGCGACCTGGACCGGCGTGGCGGCCCCCGTGACCGGCTACTACATCCCGCACATGGTCCGCGCCAAGGACGGCATCATCTACGTGGCGTTCACGAAGGACATGGGTCCGGGCGCCGGCGGTCCGGCCCGCCTGTACAAGTTCGACGGCACCAACTGGACCCTGCTGAAGAGCTACGATACGGAGCAATGGGTGAACTTCGGCATGGGCGGCCTGTCGGTCTCCGGTTCCGGTCCGACCACCCGCATCGCGCTGGGCGTCTCGAACTCGTGGGGCAACTGGCAGGGCCAGCCGGTCGTGCAGGTGTCCGACGACGCCGGCCTGACCTGGCGCGAGATCGCGTCGATGACGCCGCACACGCCGTCCGACGTGGACTTCTCCGGCTGGGTCGACGACGTCGAGATCGACCCGAACAACCCCGACCACATCCTGCACGTGTTCGGCGGCGGCATCTGGGAAACGAAGACCGCGTCGGCGGCCACGCCGAGCTGGAACCTGGACGTGACCGGCCTCGAGGAAACCGCCACGATCAGCCTGGCGACGCCGCCCAAGGGCGCCAACTACTCCCTCCTGCGCAGCTCGGGCGACATCGGCATGCACGTGCAGACCGAGGTGCTGAAGAAGCCGACGCGCGGTCCGATCGGCTGGTTCGGCAACGGCCATGCCGCCGACACGGCCTGGTCGAACCCGTCCTATATCGCGGCGGTCGGCAGCGGCGGCTGGGTCCAGAACAACCCGCGCGGCGCCTACTCGACCGACTCCGGCGTGACCTGGACGGCATTCGCCAGCAAGCACCCGGACGCGCTGGCCAACCAGGGCAACGAGGAAACCATCGCCGTGACCGCGCCGGGCAAGGCCGTCTGGGCGCCGGCGGAATCGCGTCCGGCCTACACGACGGACAATGGCGCGACCTGGACCTACACGAACCTGCCGGCCCTGTCCTCGGTGGGCATCGGGCGCGGCTACCGCGTCGTCGCCGACCGCAAGAACCCGAACAAGGTCTATGCCTTCAACTCGGGCGGCGCGTGGTGGAACCAGTGGTCGGACACGTCGCACTTCTGGTACTCGAACGACGGCGGCCACACCTTCACCGAGAGCGCGACGTTCGTGAACGCGGGCGCGCGGGTGGCGAGCTTCAATAATTCGTCGATTGCCGTCAATCCGAATGCCGAAGGCGACGTCTGGGTGGTCGACGGTTTCAGCATCCTGCACTCCACCAATTCGGGCGCGACCTGGACGAAGCTGGACGTGACGGCGCCGGACTGGGGCAGCAACGAGACGTGGAGCTATCCGCAGCTGTACGGCGCGACCTCCATCGCACTGGGCAAGGCGCCCGCCGGTGCGACGTACTCGTCCTCGATCTACATCGTCGGCATCATCAACAACGTGTGGGGCGTGTACCGCTCGGATGACGGCGCCAGGACCTGGCGCCGCATCAACGACGACAAGCACCAGTACGCCGGCCTCAGCAACCTGGCGGCCGACCAGACCGTACCCGGACGCGTGTATGCCGCCGGCGCGGGCCGCGGTGTCGTGTTCAGCTACTGATGATGGCAATGCCGGCGCCCGCGTTGGCGCCGGCAATATCGATTATTTTCGGAGACTTTCATGAAATTCAAAACCATTCTCGCCGCCGTCGCCTTCCTGGCCGCAGGCAGCGCCGGCGCCACCGTCCTGAACTTCGACGGCCTGACCGAGATGATGTACGGCGACGGCTTCCCGCTCGCCGGCGGCATGACCTATGACGGCCTCAACCTGAGTTACGAGGAAGCCGGCTTCCGGGTGACCCTGAACGCGCCGGGCGCGGACGCGGACGCGGCGCACGTCGGCGACGGCACGTACGAACCGTCGACGTTCAACTGGCACGACGGCATGGAAAACGGCTGGGACACGTTCGTGACCCTGACCCGCGTGGGCGGCGGCAAGTTCGACCTGAAGAGCTTCGACTACGTCATGGACTG
>JBJMVU010000223.1:0-2805 GCA_045810485.1 Massilia sp.
CCGCCGACGAGCAGCGGCAGCCGGCCGCGCGCCTGGATCTCGGCCACGAGCCGGATCGCGTCCTCGCGAAATTGCGCGACGGAGTAGGCGTCGAGCGGATCGATGATGTCGATGAGATGATGCGGCGCGCTCGCCAGTTCTTCTGCCGACGGTTTCGCCGTGCCGATGTCCATGCCGCGGTAGACGAGGGCGGAGTCGACCGAGATGATCTCGACGGGCATCTCTTTGGCGATGGCGAGGGCCGCCGCCGTCTTGCCGGACGCGGTCGGGCCCATGATGGCAACTGCCATCGGTTTGTGCTGCTGAGTCATCGATGAATCAAACCTTATTGCCCGCGCAGGAACAGCTTGTCCAGCGCGGAGATTTCCAACTGCACCCAGGTCGGGCGGCCATGGTTGCACTGGTCGGCACGTTCCGTCGCTTCCATCTGGCGCAGCAGGGCGTTCATCTCGGGCTGCGTGAGGATGCGGTTCGCGCGCACGGCCGTGTGGCAGGCGAGGGTGCCGAGCAGTTCGTTGCGGCGTTCGATCAGCACGCGCGAGCCGCCGAATTCGCGCACGTCGCGCAGCACGTCGCGCGCGAGCGTCTGCGCGTCGGCGTTCTTGAGGAGCGTCGGCACGGCGCGCACGGCGAGCGTCGTCGGCGACACGGCGGCGATGTCGAAGCCGAGGGCCTTCAGCGTCTCCTGCTCTTCCTGCGCGGTGCCCACTTCGATGGCGTCGGCGAAGAAGGTCACGGGGATCAGCATCTGCTGGACCTGCATCTGCTCGCCGCCGGCCTGGGCGTCGAGCGCGTTCTTCAGCTTCTCGTACAGGATGCGTTCGTGAGCGGCGTGCATGTCGACGAGGACCAGCCCTTTGCGGTTCTGCGCCAGCACGTAGATGCCGTGCAGCTGGGCCAGCGCGAAGCCGAGCGGGAAGTCGTCGTCGGAGGCGGGCTTCGTCGTGTCAGGCAGCGGCGCTTCCTGCACGCCCAGCGGTTGCGATTCCTTCGGCGCGCCGGTGAACAGCGCGCCATAGTCCGCGGTGCGTTGCGGGATACCGGCGCCCGTCGGCGCATCCCAGCGGCTGCCGGGCGGGAACGGGGACGGCGAAAACGTCGACGACGCGCGCGATCCGCCGCCACCACCGCCCGTACCGCCGCCCGACGTCCATGCGGGCGATGCCAGCTGCGACCCGAACGACGTCTGCTCGTGCGGCCGGCGCCAGGCCGCGCTGTTGCTCGCTCCATCTCCCAGCGAGGTGGCGGAAGGCGTGATCTCGGCCGCGCTCACGGGCGCCGGCGCGTTGCCGTGCGCCGTCGCCGACGTCTGCGCGAGCGCGCGCTGCACGGCGTGGAACACGAACTGGTGGACGGCGCGGCTGTCGCGGAAGCGCACTTCGATCTTCGACGGGTGCACGTTCACGTCGACCATCGCCGGGTCGAGTTCGAGCGCCAGCACGTACGACGGGAAGCGGTCGCCGTGCAGCACGTCCTCGTACGCGGCCTTCACCGCGTGGACGAGCAGCTTGTCGCGCACGAAGCGGCCGTTGACATAAAAGTACTGGCTGTCTGCGCGCGCCTTCGAGGCCGTCGGCAGGCCGACGTAGCCGTGCAGGCGCAGCGGCCCGGCGCTTTCGTCGAGCTGCAGGCGCGCTTCGGCGAAGTCGCCGCCGAGGATCTGCGCGCTGCGCTTGGCCGACTCGCTCGTGTTCCAGTGGTCGATCGTGCGGCCGTTGTGCGTCAGGCTGAACGATACGTCCGGCCGCGCCAGCGCGATGCGGCGCACGACTTCGGCGCAGTGGCCGTATTCCGTCTGTTCGGACTTCAAAAACTTGCGGCGCGCGGGCGTATTGAAATACAGGTCCTGCACGTCGATGGTCGTGCCGAACGGGCCGGACGACGGCGACACCGTGCCCTGGTGCGAGCCGACGATCTCCCACGCATGCGCGGCGCCTTGTGTGCGCGACGTGATCTTGACGGCGGCGACGGACGCGATCGACGCGAGCGCCTCGCCGCGGAAGCCGAGCGTGTTCACGTTCTCGAGGTCGGTCAGCGACGCGATCTTCGACGTGGCATGGCGCGCCAGCGCGAGCGGCATTTCCTCGGGCGGGATGCCGCGGCCGTTGTCGCTGATGGCGATGCGCTTGACGCCGCCTTCCTCGAGCCGGACCGTGACCTGGGTGGCGCCGGCGTCGATTGCGTTTTCCAGGAGCTCCTTCACCACGGCCGACGGCCGCTCGACGACCTCGCCGGCGGCGATCTGCGAGATGAGCTGGTCGGGAAGCTGCTGGATGGGGCGGTGGGTGGGGGCCGGGGCGTTCATCCGTAAATTATAGCTCGCGGCAAGCCCCGAAACGTCTGCTGTTTGATTTTTCCCAAATCGGGGTCAGAGCACATTTTGAGAACATTGATTGACAAAATGTCTTTAAAGAACTTGCCAAAAAAAGTGCTCTGACCCCGAATTATTGTTCCCGGACCGGGATGGGCGCCGCACACAGGTCGAGGTGGCCGGCCGCGACCTTGGTCCACGGGCCGCCGCGGTTGCGCTGGGCGTCGAGCACCGACTGATACGTGGCGCTGTCGGTGCGCATCACTTCGAAGCGGCTGCGCTGGTCCGCCGGGACGTCGGCCGCCACCTTGACGGATGTGATCGGCACGTTCATCTCCGGCCTCGCATAGAAGCCCATCGGCGCCGGGCCGCGCGGCAGGGCGGACAGTTGCGGCATGCCGGAGATCACGCGGCCGACCACCGTGATGTTGCGGTCGAGGTGGCGCGCCGGGCCGATGACGGCGTACAGCGCCGTGCCGCCGCCGCTGTCGGCA
>JBJMVU010000224.1:0-11313 GCA_045810485.1 Massilia sp.
TCCCGCTTTACCGACAGCCATATCACCGCCATCTTGATGCAAGCCGAAGCCGGCAGCCCTGTTCCGGAGCTGTGCCGCGAGCACGGCATCAGCAACGCCACGTTCTACAAGTGGCGCTCGAAGTTCGGCGGCATGGACGCCTCGTTGATGGCACGGATGAAGGAACTGGAGGAGGAAAACCGGCGCCTCAAGAAGATGCACGTCGAGAGCGTCTCAAGGCCGAGATCGTCGCGGAGCGCTCACAAAAAATGGTGGCGCCATCTTGGCGGCGGCGATGGCGCAATGGGCCGTGACTGAGCGTTCAGTCACGGTCAAGCTGGCGTGCAAGGCGTTTGGCATCAGCCAGGCCTGCTACCGCTACAAGGCCAAGCTGGATGCGGAAAACGGCCTCATCGACGACTGACTGTGCGGCTGACGAACAACCAGCGCAACTGGGGCTTCGGCCTATGCTTTCTGTACCTGCGCAATGTGAAGGGCTTCAAATGGAACCACAAGCGGGTCTACAGGATTGATCGTGAACTTGAACTGAACCTGCGAATCAAGCCGCGCCATCGCGTGGTTCGCGAAAAGCCGCTACCGCTGGCAGTGCCGATGGCCGCAGCATCCGTCCGTTCAATGTCATCGATGACTTCAACCGGGAAGGCTTGGGAATCGAGGTCGACTTCTCGCCGCCGTCCGAACGCGTGATACGCTCACTCGACCGGATCATCGGATGGCGGAGCCACCGCTCTCCCAAAGCCGATCGAACTCGAGCACGGCTGCCTGGTACTGCGCCAGCCCCGAAGTGTCAGCGTGCGTCCGGCGATGACTGGCTGGTACCTTCGACGATATATACGCGCGATATCGCATTCTTGTGCCGGATCGGCTTCAGCTGCGCATATTCAGGCGAGTCATACCACGCCTGGGCCTTTGCCACGCTGTCGAACTCGATGATGACCATGCGATTATCCGGCCCCTCGCCTTCAAGAGGTGCAATCTTGCCGCCGCGGACGATGTAGCGCCCGCCATATGGTTCGAACGTGGAAGCCACGCGCGCGCTGTAAGGCTTCATTCCTTCGGAACTGGTGATCCTGAATTCGGCGATATAGTAGGCATGAGGCTGGCTTTCCTTCGATGTCTGTGCGTGTGCCGCGCCGATCGTGGCTGCGGCGATCGCCATGCAGGTAGACGCGGCGAGCAATACGGACTTGATCTCCATGGTGACTCCTATTTTGTTGCCGGTACAGGGACCGGTTTCGCGTCAAGGACAATCGGCACGCCATCGAGCAGCTTGCGCGACTTCACCATCTTGTCCGTCGTGTCGCGGAACTTCCTGAAATGCGGCGTTTGCAGATGCTTCCGATACGCTCCCTCGTCGGTATACATCTCGAAGACGCGTACGCGGTTTGGATGGTCCTTTTCGCTGACTGCATACAATGCCAGGACGCCCGGCTCCACGCGCACAGCCGCCGTCACCCCTTCTCGAATCGCCGCGTTGAAATGCTCCATCTGGGCCGGATCGATTTCGAGTTCGGCCAAACGGACATAAGGCCGCTTTGGCTCCTGCGCGCTCGCCGAAGCGGAAAAACATGAAACCAGTGCCGCAGCACACAACATCAAGACCTGCTTAGCTTTCATTTCATTCTCCCGATTGATGAGTGCCGTTCAGGCGGCAGCGCGCTGTTCGAACACGTCTTTCATGGCTGGCATCGCCGAAAAGGCGCAAGGCCAGCCTGCATAGAACGCCAGATGCGTAACGACTTCCGCTGCTTGTGCTTGTGTCAGGCCTTTGTCCATCGCCCTGTTCAGATGGTAGGGAACCTGCGCGACCTGGCCCGCCGCGATCAGGGCACTCACGGTCGCCAGGCTCCGGTCGCGCGGCGCCAGCCCCGGACGAAGCCAAAGGTCGCGGAACAGGAGTTCGGTGGTGTACTGGACAATGCCCGGAAATGCCTGGCCGAACTGTGCATCGACACCCGCTGCGCGCTGGACCTCGGCCGTCTCGTCGAGCGGCAGGAGCCCGGGAGACCCCGCTCGCAACTGGGCGACGTCGAGCGCGCGCTGCGCGAACACCTGTTCCATGGCCATGATCGCCGAGAACGCGTTGGACCAGCCGGCGTAGAACGCCAGGTGCGTGACGAGTTCAGAGATCTCGCCTGGCTGGACGCCATGGTCGAGCGCTACATGGGTGTAATGCGGGACGCCGATCGTCTGATTTCGTGCGATCAGTGCGGCCAAGGAAACGATGCTGCGGTCGCGCGCCGACAGCTCGGGGCGCTTCCAGAGATCACCCACGATCTTCGCCTCGGTATAGTTGGCAAGTGCGGGCGCTACGGCGCGGACAGCCGCCATCGTGAGCGCGGAATGCTGAGGGTTTTGGTTCGACATGGCTTGGCCTTCCTTCTAAAGTTTGCTCAGTTCTTGAAGCGGCGCGCAATCTCGGCGACTCGCTTGCCCAGATGGGCGGCCGTCTTCAGGTCGCTCTCGATCGGCGTTTCCTCCGGGCGCTGATCCATATTGGATTGGGCCATCGCGCCCAGCCAGCTGCCGTGGCGGTTCAGTTCGTTGACGCTGCTGGTGCTGGTGGCGTTGCCCGGCTTGAGGTCGAGACCGACCCAGATCATCGCGTGCTGTGCTGCGAACAGCGCCATCGACACCAGCGTGTTGAGTTTGTCGCCGCTCTGCGCGCCCGAGTTGGTGAAGCCTGCGGCGATCTTGTTGCGCCATTTCAGTTCGTTCCATGCCGGCTTGTTGGCGTCCTCGAAGAACTGCTTGAGCTTGGCGCTGAGTGTGCCGTTGTAGGTCGGCGAACCGAAGACGATGGCATCGCTGGCCTCCAGCGTTTGCCATGGGATCGCACCGTCGGCAACGGCAATCAGTTGCGCTTCCGCGCCCGGGACGGCGTTGACGCCCGCTGCTACGGCCTGGGCTTGTTTCGCAGTGTGGCCGTAGCCACTGTCATAAACGATCGAAATCAACATCGTGCTTTTCCTCCTGGGTCATGTTACGGGTCCACTTCATTATGGGCGGGTTGATTCGTAACCGGAACCAGGGGCACGGTCATTGATCTGATAACCTAGGGTTGATAATCGCCTTTGAAGAGAATGTAAATCGACATGGACTCGACACAGCGGATCCGCGCCATTCTGTCCTTTGTTCGCGCTGCCGACGCAGGCAGCTTCGCCGCCGCCGCCCGCTCGCTGGATATTTCGTCCGCCGCCGTGAGCAAGAACGTGGCCGGCCTCGAGCGCGCGCTCGGCGTCCGCTTGATGAACCGCACCACGCGCACACTGACGCTGACGTCGGAAGGGACGGCCTTTCTGAGCCAGGCCCGGGTCGCCCTTGCCGCACTGGACGCGGCCGTCGATTCCGTCGCGGCGCGGCAGGTCGAACCCAGCGGCCGGGTGCGCATCTCGACCAGCGCGGCGTTCGGGCGTGACCAGTTGATGCCTGCGTTGCCGGGGCTGCTGGCGCGCCATCCCACGCTCTCGTTCGAGGTGGACTTCGATGACCGGCGCATCGATCTTGTACAGGAGGGATATGACTTGGCCTTACGTGGCGGGCAAATTGTCGACTCGTCGCTGGTGTCACGACCGATCTGCCGCTTGAACATGGCACTGGTCGCCGCGCCAGCCTACCTCGAGCGCCAGGGCGTGCCACGTACCGCGTCAGACCTCGGCGAACATCAATTACTCGCCAGGCGCTTTCTCGGGGGACGCGTTTCCGCCTGGGGTTTCAGGGGCCCGGAAGGCAGTATTGAGTCTTTCGAGCCCGAGTCCGCTGTTGTTACCGTCTCGGCGCCCGAAGCACTGGTCCAGGCTGCACTGTCCGGCCTGGGCATTGCGCAAGCCGGCGTCCATCATGTCTGGCCGCATCTGCAGGCCGGCACACTGAAAGTGATCCTGGGCGAAAGCCACGACCCAGGTAGCTATGAGATGACATTGCAATATCCACACCGCGCGTTACTGGCACCTCGTGTGCGTGCGACGATCGAGTATCTGCTTGACGTCTTCGCGCGTGACGAGGCCTTGCATGTGCCGCTTGGTGCGCTAAGGGCATATTGGGCTTGATGCCCTAAAACCCTGGGGAACGTGCTTTTTGTGAGGGGATTACCGCGGGAACCCAAGTTTGATGCGGACTAATGTCATCGTCGCCAAACGTCTGCTGAAAACCGGGTCCTCGCCTGCGCGGGCAGTCATTTCCCGCAGTGCCAGGAATGACGCGCAGCCTGCTTTATGCTGGTGAGCTTTCTCTACGGCCCGGCAGTACAGATGTCCATTCAATCGCCTCGCAATCAGAGCCGCATCCTGTTCACCTTGTTCGCGCTACTACTGACCTGCGCCAGCTTTCCCGTTTACGCACAGGCGGAGGAACAGGCCGCAGCACCTTCGGCCGTCCACCGGCCCGCATCGCGCCGGTGCGCTCCGGCGGCGGCGCGCGCGGCCTGGCGCACATCGGCGTGCTGCCCGTCCTGCACGTGGGTCGGACACCGACGCCTGTCATGCGTCTGCTGTCCACCAACGTACGAAGTACCGCAGTCAGGAAACTTCACCCTGGCTGACAAGTGCTCGTTCAGCGATCACGTCTCGCAGGGCTTGCGAGTGCGCCCGTGCTTGCGCTGCCATGGCCTGATATTCAGCAGCCCCGCCTTGTTGGCCAGACCGAAGCGCCTGCTCAGCCAGTTTGCTGAAGAGACGTTCTTGCTCATGTAGTGCTCGAATGGCTCCCCAGATAGCATCTTCGACTGTTTCGCTTTGTAGCGCCTCGAGCACTCTTGCGGTGAACGCATGACCGGTATGGCAGCGGTAACGTATTGGTCCCTTGGCCTGGATTTCCCACAAGGCGCCGTTACACTCGGGGCACGTCAGCGATGATAGCTTGCCGATTTGTTCAAGGTCATCCATATCGCTGTCCTCGATGGTGATCCGATTCTCGATATCTATCCAGTCGGGCCTGCTGGGCACAACATCCTGCTGAATCGCGGTGTTTTTCTGCAGGTCTTCTCCCGCCAGCTCCAGCAGTACCGGCCCAATCTCGCTCAAGCCGAGCACCCGGTCGACATCTACATACTTGATCGCGCTGGCGGGCATCTCCGGCGTTTCGGATTCGGCGGGGCTCTGTACGAGCGCAACGCCGCCACATGCTTTGACGGCCTGCAAGCCTACGGTTCCGTCATTCAAATACCCGCTCAGTACCATACCAATCGTGTTCGGGCCAAAGACCGTTGCCGCCGAACGAAAAAGCGGATCAATCGCAGGGCGACTGTGGTTCTCCTTCGGCCCGTGTACCAAACGAGCATAAGCTCGATCGCCATTCCTTACCACTACAAGATGCTCATCAGGCGGCGCCAGCAGAATACGTCCGGGGAGGATAGGCTCACCATCGGTTGCGTGGCGCACTGGTAACGGCGAAAGGCCTCCGAAGATTTCCGGAAGGATGCTTTTGTGAGATCCGATGTGGATGGCGATCAATATTGCCGCTGGAAAGTCGTGGGGCAGCATAGGCAAGATGACTTTAATGGCATTGATCGAACCGGCTGATCCTCCGATAACAATAATCTTGGGCATCTTTTCCTCCAGTAGTCGTGTAACAACGCTACCGAAAAGTGGCGGAACAAGGCGCAGGCCACGACAGGATCCGGTCCGCCCGAACACCATCGCAATGTGCACCGACGACGCGTTTACCCGGGCGACGACCTATCGAAGTCGATGAACGGCAGCGCCACTTGCGAGAGGATCAACGCCGATTGGCACCAGCGGTTCGGCCTCAGGTAGTAACCAGCCACATGCGCATTCTCTGGCGACATCTATTTGCGCGCCCGGCGTGGCCGTCTTAAGTCGGGCGCCTCGCATCGATGCATTCCGCGGCCAGGACGAACTAACGGCGCAAGCGGAAATTTTATAAAACTGTAGGAGTTGCGAATAAATTTGTCACAAACGGAAAGGGTCAGGGCGGCACGTCGGCAGAGGATTCCCCCTGAAAACCACCGAGGTGCGCTCCGTTTTGCGTGGACATTGAACGAAACGCCTTCGGGGTGCAGCCATATTCTTCCTTGAACAACTTATTGAAATAGGAAACATTGGCATAACCAATGGAATACGCTATTTCCGAAATGGCGGCACCGCTATGCTCGGCCAATAACCTGGCCGCTTCCGTCAGTCGCAATTTATTCAGGTAGCCGGTAAAAGTCATACCCAGTTCCGCCTTCAGTAAATCGTTGACTTTGGTTCGGTTGATCCCGGTCGCAGCAACAACCGACTCCAGGGCCATTTCGGTGTCGGTGTAATTGGTGGCGATATATTTCAGAAGTGCCGCCTTCTCCTTATCCTTATACGGTTCCAGGGTCAGTTGGCGGTAGGCGGCGAAGGGAACATCTTTTCTCAGGCTTGTAGCCACGCTGGCAACCAACGCGCGCGAATGGGCCCGGAAAAACCAGATCGCGAATACGGCCCAACTGGCCAACAGCGACAGGGCCAGCCATGCGAAATAGTGATAGTCACGGCCATGCAGCACGAGTTCGCTGATTTCCACTTCGGAATCGACATCGAGGGAACTATTAAAATTTGCGCCGAAGGAGACTTTTGCC
Organism: Massilia sp.; assembly: GCA_045810485.1. Lineage (GTDB taxonomy): Bacteria > Pseudomonadota > Gammaproteobacteria > Burkholderiales > Burkholderiaceae_D > Telluria. Next base: position 6,566 of record JBJMVU010000224.1, read on the forward strand.
ACCTTGTCAAGCGCATAACTCTGGCTCGACAAATCCACTTTCATCGCGTTGAGCCACCATTCAGGGAGGACGAGCCGGGTCAGGTCCACGGATACCGGCGCCCCGTTCTTATTGCAGGAGAAATAGGTCGCCGGAACACGGTAGGTTTGAAAGTTGCCCTTCTTCGAGAACTTCTCGTCGAAGGTGGTAAGCGAAAATACCATCGGATTCGAGGGCGTGCATTTTGCCACGAAGGTGATACTGGCGTACTTCGACCAGTCCGCCAGCACTTGACGCCCTTTCGCGTCGATGAGCAACAGGTCGGCAATAGCGGACGGAAATGGCACCGCTTTCGTCAATTTGATGTCGAAACGCAGTTTGTCCGGCTGACCATCGTGGATGCGGACGGTCGAGGTGCCGCCCATCCCGCTATCGGTCCAACCGGCCGCCCTCAGGCGAAGCCCGTCTCCCGCCCCAGGCAACAGGGGAAGCGAGCGATAGCTCTGATAAGTGAAAAAAGACATCATGAGCGCATTCGCAGCCACCAAGAGGATAAGTGCGAGTAGCGCCTTTTTATATATCTCTTGCATTATGCAACATTGAGTGAACGATCATGAAGCCCAATGGTTGCCAAGCGCCCTGTCCGCTTCATAGCAAAGCTTCTATCCATTGTTCATTCTTGGAAAACGTGAAAAAATCGGTAGCAGAGACCGCCTGAAACCGCTGACAAGACGCTAGGGGAGATACCGCGAAGGCTGATGATCGCTGCGGCTCATACCGCGTTATGAAGGGCCGTGTTGCGGTCGCCACGCCCATATCAACTCAACAAAAGAGTGGGTAGCAGGCGCGTGAAAATCGTTCACATAATTGTTGATTTCAGCAATTGCCGCGTTGTGCATTCAATGGGAACTTACCGGCTCGTCAATTGCTGAATAGGATGTATCACATGCCCGCTGCCGCCCCGTTGCGCGCCGCCGTCGCGCTTTCGTGCCTGATCGTTATCCATGCTTGCGCAGCGCCGATGCCGCAGCTGGTGCAAAAAAGCGGCAAGTTTGCGCTCATGGTCAATGGCGCGCCTTATCTTTTGTTGGGTGGCCAGGCCAACAATTCCAATAACTATCCAGCCATGCTGCCACAAGTCTGGCCGGCAATCAAGGACATGAAGGCCAATACCCTGGTGATGCCGATCTCATGGGAGCAGATCGAGCCCATCGAAGGCAAATTCGATTTCAGCTTTGTCGATGTCCTGGTCAACCAGGCGCGCGAGAACAAGGTCCGGCTCGGCCTGCTCTGGTTCGGAACCTGGAAGAACACCAGCGCGGGGTACACGCCGACATGGGTCAAACTCGATAACCAGCGTTTTCCCCGCCTGACGAATAAGGACGGCTGGGCCAGCAGGCGATCGGCTTCGATCCCTTCGGTTTCGATTACTCCGGTTATGCGAATTACCCGCCGGGCGCGAATAATTGGGACCTGAAGGCGTCGAGCCTTTCGCCCGCGTGTAGGCCTGTTTGCGCCAATGGCGCGCGAATGGGCGAAGTTGAGTTTCGAAAGTGAAGTGCGCGGGGTCTCCGAGCCGGATGATCACAGCGCGCAGGAAATCGATCTCGGACCGAAGTGGACGGCCAAGGTGACTTACCGTCAATGGCAATTTGGCGACTCCCAATGGAATCCCAAGGGCGATTTCCGGACAATTCGGAGACGCCTAGCGGCGGCGTGGTGGTGGCCAAACTGGCCGATGACGAATACCTGGTCACCGGCCAGAACGCACGCATCAGCTTCGGCGCCGGCAAGGATCTGAAAGATCGCGGCATGGTTTTGGACCGCGTCGAAGAAGGGCGTTTCGAGAATGGCAAGTGGACCATGCTGCGCGTGTGGAATGGCGACCAGGTCGTTGATGGATTGAATTTCACCGATAGGGCGCAGGTGCTGAAAGTGAAGCTCGGCACCTACGTCAAATAATCCGGACGCCGCTGGCCGGTGCCGTTCAGTCGCAGGCGCTTCAGCTGCGCCGGTTAAAAGAAGCACCGGCACTGGCGGCCAAGCTGACGCTCTTGAATCCGGCCGGCGAACGCATCCTCCCGGTGTATTAATCGGACAACTATCTCTCCTTGATGCCAGGAGAAGTCGCACGGTCACGCTGGACTTCAAGGACTGCGGCGGGCCCGGCAGGGCCGGTGACGGCTTGGCCGCGCTGAACCGAGTCCTTCAGGAGCCGGGCGACCAGCGCGGTCAGCAACGCGAACCGGCAGACACTGCCAGCACAAGCCAGAAATTTCCCGTGTGGGCACGTACGCGCTGCGCCACCTTAGCGCTCCAATCCTGCCCTAAAGCCTGCGCAGATCAGAGCTAGCGGATCTCATGAATGTTAAGATTTCTCAAAACAATTGTCCTGGCGGAGGCAATGGGATTCGCCTACATGCTACAGGCCGCCCGCGCGCAAGCATGCGCGCGGCTTCGAATCTCACCCGCAGGGCGCGCGCGGGGCGAAGCTTCCTGGCGGGACGCTTCGCGCTCGCCTATTCTGTTCCGGAAAAGAAAAAGCCCCTTTGCAGGGGCTTTTTCTTTGAATCTCTGGCGAAGGCGGTGTCCGCCAACCTCTCCTATGAAGACTGCCGGTTTTTTGGATTTACCCACACTTTTACCCCCGCGCGAAAAGCGTAAACGATGGGCAACAGAAGTGAAAGGGCTCAAATCAAAACACTCCACAGATCTATGTTGTAAGTTTAGTAACTCTGAAGTCCGAGCGGAAGCAAGGTCGAGATTTAAACCGTCTACACGGCTTTGCAGGCCGTTTTCGCTCTTACGAATCAATGAGTTAGCTCTGCACCGCACTTTGCGCCGCATGAGTTCGTTAGAGCATGTCTCCGGTAAGCCAGCGAAAGACCTCTCATGCGACCGGCCGAGTCGCGTAGTAAAAGCCGACGAGCAGAAACATGGACAAGACCAGATGCGATACCCCTGCGGCCAACGCGTACCATTCAACGCCCGTGCCACCAGCGCGTCCAGCGTGGCACGCGGCGGAGCGCTCCTGCCGACCGCGTCGCGCAGGTCGCGCATGTACGCCTCGATCACCGGTTCGAGCACCGACCGCAGCAGCGCCAGCCGCGTGGGGAAGTAATACTGCAGATTGCTGATGCTGATACCGGTGCGCTGTGGATCTCGCGCAGCGTGAACTCGAGGCTGCCGCATTCGAGCAGCAAAGTCCGCGCCTCCCTGACGATGGCGGCGCGGGTGCGCACGCCCTGGGACCGCACGCGCGGCGGCCTGTCGCGCTGTTTTCCGGGAGCTGTCATCCGCTCGCCCTCGTCGGCCCGGTCGGCCATGTTTGTTCATCAAGCCAATTATAGGACAAATAACAAACAAAGTCGCCATCCCGTTTCACACCGCCGAATCGCGTTTCACATCAAGAAATTCGGGATGCCGAAGCGATGCCCTGCAGATCCCGTTTCGCAAAATCCGATTCCGCATGTTGAAACCATCGCGCTAAGCCGTTGATTGCTCACCATAAAGTTTTATGTATTATGTCTTATATAAGATGAAATCTTCGAACCCCGTCCCTTATCATCGTCGGTGAATAACGCCAACCATTTCAACAGCTACGACATTGGAGCATTCATGAAGATAGGGATACGGGCCGAGTCGCGTCCGGGAGAATCACGGGTCGCCGCGACGCCTGAAACCGTAAAGAAGCTCGCGGCGAATCATCAGGTAATCGTGCAATCAGGCGCCGGACTGCGCGCCTCGATCGACGACGCGGCGTTCGCGGGGGCGGGCGCCGTCATCGGCAGCGCATCGGACGCGCTCGGCGCCGACATCGTCCTCAAGGTGCGCGCGCCGGACAGCGGCGAACGCGCACGGATGAAGCGCGACGCCGTCCTGATCGGCATGCTCGATCCGTTCGACGCGGCCAACCTGGCCGCCATGGCGCAGGCGGGCCTGTGGGCCTTCGCGCTGGAAGCGGTGCCACGCATCACGCGGGCGCAGTCGATGGACGTGCTGTCTTCGCAGGCCAACATCGCGGGCTACAAGGCCGTGATCATGGCGGCCGACACCTATGGCCGCTTCATGCCGATGCTTATGACGGCCGCCGGTACCGTGAAAGCGGCGCGCGTCCTGATCATGGGCGTCGGCGTCGCCGGCCTGCAGGCCATCGCCACCGCGAAGCGCCTGGGCGCCGTCATCGAGGCGTCCGACGTGCGTCCGCCCGTGAAGGAGCAGGTGGAATCGCTGGGTGCCAAGTTCATCGACGTGCCGTTCCTCACGGACGAGGAACGCGCGATCGCACAGGGCGCGGGCGGCTATGCGCGACCGATGCCGGCCGACTGGATGCGGCGCCAGGCGGAACTCGTGCACGAGCGCGCCAAGCTGGCGGACATCGTCATCACCACCGCGCTGATTCCGGGGCGCCGCGCGCCGGTGCTGATCGGCGAAGAAACCGTCAGGGCGATGAAGCCCGGCTCGGTCATCGTCGACCTGGCCGTGGCACAAGGCGGCAACTGCCCGCTGTCCGAGATCAACCAGACCGTGGTCCGGCACGGGGTGCATATCATCGGCCACCCCGACCTGGCCGCGCTGGTGCCGGCCGACGCGTCGAGCCTGTATGCCCGCAACGTGTTCGACTTCCTCAAGCTGATCGTCGACAAGGAGGGCAACCTCGCCATCGACCGCGAGGACGAGATCATCCGCGCCACGCTCGTGTGCGCGGGCGCGGAAGTCCTGCGCAAGAGCGCCTGATACCACCAACAACGGAGTCCCCATGGAAGTCA
>JBJMVU010000225.1:0-9905 GCA_045810485.1 Massilia sp.
GATCACGGTAAATCGACGCTGGCGGACCGCATCATCCAGCTGTGCGGCGGCCTGTCGGAACGTGAAATGGACGCGCAGGTCCTTGACTCGATGGACCTGGAGCGCGAGCGCGGCATCACCATCAAGGCGCAGACCGCCGCGCTGCAGTACAAGGCGCGCGACGGCCAGACCTATAACCTGAACCTGATCGACACCCCGGGCCACGTCGACTTTTCGTACGAAGTCTCGCGCTCGCTGTCCGCGTGCGAAGGCGCGCTGCTCGTCGTCGACGCGTCGCAAGGCGTGGAGGCGCAGACCGTCGCCAACTGCTACACGGCGCTCGACCTGGGCGTGGAAGTGGTGCCGATCCTGAACAAGATCGACCTGCCGCACGCCGATCCGGACAACGCCAAGAAAGAAATCGAGGACGTGATCGGCATCGACGCGTCCGACGCCACCGTGTGCTCGGCCAAGACCGGCCTGGGCGTGGAAGACGTGCTGGAGACGCTGATCGCCAGGGTGCCGCCGCCGGAAGGCGACCCGGATGCGCCGCTGCAGGCCCTGATCGTCGACTCCTGGTACGACTCGTACGTCGGCGTCGTCATGCTGGTGCGCGTGGTCAACGGCACCTTGCGCCCGAAGGACAAGATCCTGCTGATGGCGACCGACTCGGTGAACCTGGTCGAGAACATCGGTGTCTTCACGCCGCGCTCGGTCTCGCTGCCGGAACTGTCGGCCGGCCAGGTGGGCTTCGTCATCGCCGGCATCAAGGAGCTGACGGCCGCCAAGGTGGGCGATACCGTGACCCTGGCCAACCGTCCGGCGCCGGCGCCGCTGCCGGGCTTCAAGGAAGTCCAGCCGCAGGTGTTCGCGGGCCTGTTCCCGGTGGAAGCGAACCAGTACGACGCGCTGCGCGATTCGCTGGAAAAGCTGAAGCTGAACGACGCCGCCCTGATGTACGAGCCGGAAGTCTCGCAGGCGCTGGGCTTCGGCTTCCGCTGCGGCTTCCTCGGCCTGCTGCACATGGAAATCGTGCAGGAGCGCCTGGAGCGCGAATTCGACATGGACCTGATCACGACGGCGCCGACCGTGGTGTACGAGGTCGAGATGCGCGACGGCACCATCGTCCGCGTCGACAATCCGTCGAAGATGCCGGAGCCGTCCAAGATCAACGAAGTGCGCGAGCCGATCGTCGACGTCAACCTCTACATGCCGCAGGAATACGTGGGCGCCGTGATGACCCTGTGTAACGGCAAGCGCGGCGTCCAGATGGACATGGCCTACCACGGCCGCCAGGTCAAGCTGCACTACGAAATCCCGATGGCCGAGATCGTGCTGGACTTCTTCGACCGCCTGAAGTCGACGTCGCGCGGCTATGCCTCGATGGACTACGAGTTCAAGGAAAACCGCGCGGCCGACGTGGTCAAGGTCGACATGCTGATCAACAGCGAGAAGGTCGACGCGCTGGCCATCATCGTGCACCGCGCCAACGCGCCTTACCGCGGCCGCCAGGTCGCGGCGAAGATGCGCGAACTGATCCCGCGCCAGATGTTCGACGTGGCGATCCAGGCCGCGATCGGCGCGACGATCATCTCGCGCGAAAACGTCAAGGCGTTGCGCAAGAACGTGCTGGCCAAGTGCTACGGCGGCGACGTCAGCCGCAAGAAGAAGCTACTCGAGAAACAAAAGGCCGGCAAGAAGCGCATGAAGCAGGTGGGCTCGGTGGAGATTCCGCAGGAAGCGTTCCTGGCGATCCTCCAGGTGGAAGACAAGTAAGGAAAGAAAAACAAGACATGAATCTGCAGCCGATTCTCGGGAATTTTGCCCTGATCCTGTTCGTGGCCATGGTGATCACGGGCGTCATCTGGTGCCTGGACGTGTTCGTCCTCGCGAAGCAGCGCCGTGCGAAGGCGGATGCGGCGCTGGCCGAATACGACGCGCGCCACGCCAAGCTGACGGCCGACGGCATCAAGCTGGACAACGGCAACCGCGCCGCGCTGGAGGCGGGCATCCTGCGCCAGCCGACGTGGGTCGAGTATTCCGGCAGCTTCTTCCCGGTCATCGCGCTCGTGTTCGTGCTGCGTTCCTTCCTGTTCGAACCGTTCAAGATCCCGTCGTCGTCGATGGTGCCGACCCTGCTCGTGGGCGACCTGATCCTCGTGAACAAGTTCGACTACGGCATCCGCCTTCCGGTGATCAACAAAAAGGTCATCCAGGTCGGCAACCCGCAGCGGGGCGACGTCATGGTGTTCAAATACCCCAAGGATATGAGCCAGGACTACATCAAGCGCGTGATCGGCGTCCCGGGTGATAAAATCACTTACGAGAACAAGCGCCTGACCGTCAACGGCCAGCCGGTCGAGTACGTGTCGATGGACGATTACCTCGACGACGAGCGCCCGGTGTACCACAAGCAATTCCTGGAAAAGCTGACGAACGCGCCGCACCGCATCCTGAACATGGACGGCGCCCGCACGATCAACCTGAGCGCCGTGGAGGAGTTCCCCCATCACGACAATTGCACCTATTCCTACGATGGATTTACCTGTATCGTACCGGAAGGCAATTATTTCATGATGGGCGATAACCGCGACAACAGCGCAGACAGCCGCTACTGGGGCTTCGTGCCGGACCAGAACATCGTCGGCAAGGCTGTGTTTGTTTGGATGAACTTCGGTAACCTGAAGCGCATCGGCGGTATCCACTAAGCCGACGCGGAGGGTGTGATGAAAGGTGGCAAGCGGTATCGGATCGGCGCGGAGAGCGGTGTCTCGCTGTCGGGCCTGATCGTCGTGTTGATCGTGCTGGGCGCGCTGGCGCTGGTGGCCATCAAGGTAATTCCGGCCTTCCTCGAATACCGGGCCGTCAAGGATTCGATCGTCAAGGCGAAATCGGAGGCCGGCAGCGGCACCGTGCGCGAGATCCAGCAGGCGTTCGACAAGAATGCCGGCGTCAACGACATCTCGGTGATCCAGGGCCGCGACCTCGTGATCACGCGCGACGGCGGCACGGCCGAGATCAGCTTCGCCTACGAGAAGCGGGTCCCGCTGACGAACAGCGTCAGCCTGCTTTTCGATTTTAACGGTACCACCGACCCGAGCGGCGTCGTTGCCGCCAAGGCCGACAAGGCCGACAAGTAATACGCCGGGAGGCGCGCGATGGGATCGGCGCGCGGCGCCGGCCCATTAAATTGGTACGACAATGAATCTTCAGTTATTGCAAACTCGCCTAGGCTATACGTTCCGGGACCCCGGCCTGCTGCAGCAGGCGCTGACCCACCGTAGCCACAGCAGTGTGCATAACGAGCGCCTCGAATTCCTCGGCGACTCGATCCTGAACTGTGTCGTCGCGTCCATTCTGTACCAACGCTTCAACAACCTGGCCGAAGGCGACCTGTCGCGCTTGCGCGCCAACCTCGTCAAGCAGCAATCGCTGTTCGAGATCGCCCAGAAGCTGGAATTGTCGCAATTCCTGCGCCTCGGCGAGGGCGAGTTGAAATCCGGCGGATTCCGCCGCCCGTCGATCCTGGCCGACACGCTGGAAGCGCTGCTGGGCGCCATCTTCCTCGACAGCGGTTTCGATGCGGCGCGCGAGGCGATCCGCTCGTTTTATATCCCGCTGCTCGATTCCGTCGATCCGCGTACGCTCGGCAAGGATGCCAAGACCTTGTTGCAGGAGTTCTTGCAGAGTAAAAAGATCTCGCTGCCCACCTACAACGTCGTCGCCACGCACGGCGCCGCGCACAGCCAGGAATTCGAGATCGAGTGCCTCGTGCCCAAGCTCGGCATCCAGGTGTTCGGCCGCGGCGGCAGCCGCCGCGCCGGCGAACAGGCGGCGGCGCGCCTTGCGCTGGAAACGGCCGAGCAGCTGCTGCAGAAGAGCCCGTCCACGTCGCGCAAGTCGCGGCCCCGCTCGGCGCAACTGAAACTGGCGGGCATCGCCACCGACCAGAGCGAGCTGACGGTGCAGGCCGAGGAGCCGCAGTCGCCGCAGAAACCATCACAGAAACAGCAGTCAGGAAACCCGTCAGCATGAACATGGAAACTACCCCCAACGACACCACCGAAGGCGCCCCGGAAGGCTTCCGCTGCGGCTACATCGCCATCGTCGGCCGTCCGAACGTGGGCAAGTCGACCCTGATGAACGTGCTGATCGGTGCGAAGGTGTCGATCACGTCGCGCAAGGCGCAGACGACGCGCCACCGCATCACGGGCATCCAGACCCGCGACGACACCCAGTTCATCTACGTCGACACGCCCGGCTTCCAGACCCGCCACGCGAACGCGCTGAACAAGACGCTGAACAAGACCGTGTCGAATACGCTGACGGCGTCCGACGTGATCCTGTTCCTCGTCGAGGCCGGCACATTCGGCCCGGCCGACCAGCAGGTGCTGGACCTGCTGCCGAAGAACGTGCCCGTCATCCTCGTCATCAACAAGTCCGACCGCATGAAGGACAAGGCCGCGCTGATGCCGTTCGCGGCGAAGGTCGCCGGCCTGCGCGAGTTCACCGCGGTCGTGCCCGTGTCCGCGAAGCTGCGCTTCCAGGTCGATGCGCTGGAAGGCGAGATCAAGCGCCACCTGCCGGAAAACCCGCCGATCTTCGGCCCGGACGACATCACCGACCGCAGCGAGAAATTCCTCGCGGCCGAGATCGTGCGCGAAAAAGTGTTCCGCCTGCTGGGCGACGAGCTGCCGTACACGAGCACCGTGCTGATCGAACAGTTCCTGCAGGAAGGCAACCTGCGCCGCGTCTTCGCCGCGATCCTCGTCGAGCGCGACACGCACAAGTCCATGATCATCGGTAACAAGGGCGCGCGCCTGAAAGAGATTTCCACGCAGTCCCGCCTCGACATGGAAAAACTGTTCGGCGGTCCTGTGTACCTGGAAATCTGGGTCAAGGTGAAATCCGGCTGGGCCGACAACGAAGCGGGCCTGCGCGCTTACGGCTACGAGTAACAAGCCGGGGTATCATCTCCGCATGCCCAGCCGCGACGACGAACTCATCGACACCGACCAGGACGCGCACTCACCGTCGACGGTGACGAAGCGGCGCGCGCCCGTGCGCGAGGGCCGCGTCGTCGGCCAGCCCGGGTTCGTGCTGCACAGCTATCCGTACAAGGAAACGAGCCTCATCGTCGACCTGTTTACGCGCGACCATGGCCGCATCGGCGTCGTCGCGAAGGGCGCGAAGCGGCCGCATTCGAAACTGCGCGGCGTGCTGCAGACCTTCCAGCCGCTGTCCGTGTCGTTTTCCGGCAAGTCCGAACTGCGCACCCTGATCGACGCCGAATGGGTCGGAGGCATGCTGCCGATCGAGAAGACGGCGCTGCTGTGCGGCTTTTATCTCAATGAATTGCTGGTGAAACTGCTGGCGCGCGACGATGCGCATCCGGCGCTGTTCAACCACTACGTCTCCACCTTGAACGAACTGGCGCACGGCGAACCGGCGCCCATCGCCTTGCGAAAATTCGAACGGGCCTTACTTAAGGAAACCGGGGTCGCCGCCGATCTCGCGCGCTGCACGACGACGCGCGCGCCCGTCGAGCCGGACGGCCTGTACGTCGTCGACCCGGAACGCGGCGCGCGCACGGCCGGTGCGGTGGAGTCGTGGCCGGTGGTGTCCGGCAAGACGCTCGTCGACATGGAGCGCGAAGACTACGCCGACCCGCAGACGCAGGCGCAGAGCAAGCAGCTGATGCGCTTCCTGCTGGCCTATCACCTGGGAGGCGCGCCGCTGAACACGCGCCAGATTTTGATCGACCTGATGCAGCTTTAAACGAAAAGAATACGACCATGAGCTTCCTGCAACCCGCCGGCCAGGTGATCGACCTGGGCGTGAACATCGACCACATCGCCACCGTCCGCAACGCGCGCGGCACCGTCTATCCCGACCCGCTGCGCGCCGCGCTGCTCGCCGAGCAGGCGGGCGCCGACCTGATCACGCTGCACCTGCGCGAAGACCGCCGCCACATCAAGGACGCCGACGTCCTCGCGATCCGCCCGCAGCTGGCCACGCGCATGAACCTGGAAGCGGCCGTCACGCAGGAGATGATCGACTTCGCCTGCAAGGTGAAGCCGCAGGACGTGTGCCTCGTGCCCGAGCGCCGCGAAGAGGTGACGACGGAAGGCGGCCTGGACGTCATCCGCTACCAGAAGGAAGTCGAGGCCGCGATCCGCCAGCTGAAAGGCGAGGGCATCCGCGTGTCGCTGTTCATCGACGCGGACGAAGCGCAGATCGCCGCCGCGGCCGCCGTGGGCGCGCCCGTCATCGAACTGCACACGGGCCGCTATTCCGAAGCAGAAAACGCCGAGGGGCACGCGCACGAACTGGAACGCATCAAGGTGGGCGTGCGCGCCGGCGTGAAGCACGGCCTGCGCGTCAATGCGGGCCACGGCCTGCACTACACGAACGTGCAGCCGATCGCGGCGATCCCGGACATCCACGAGCTGAACATCGGCCACGCGATCGTGGCGCACGCGCTGTTCGCCGGTTTCGAGAACGCCGTGCGCGAGATGAAGGCGATCATGGTCGCCGCGCGCCTGGGCGTGTCGTATGCCGCGAAGGGGCAGGTGTGATTTACGGGATCGGCACGGACATCGTCCAGATCTCGCGCGTCGAGGCCGCGCTCAAGCGCAGCGGTCCACGCTTCGCCGAAAAAATCCTCGGCCCCGAGGAACTCGTCAAATACCACGCCCGCCGCGCCAAGAACGAGGTGCGGGGGCTGCGCTTCCTGGCCACGCGGTTCTCGGCCAAGGAGGCGTTCTCGAAAGCGATCGGCCTGGGCATGCGCATGCCCATGACCTGGCGCTCGGCCCAGATGCTCAACGCCCCGAGCGGCAAGCCGATAATCGTATGCAACGGGGCGCTCGATGAATTCATGCGGACGCACCGGCTCACGGCCCAGGTGACGATCAGCGACGAAGCCGACTACGGCGTCGCGTTCGTCATCGTCACCCAGGCCCCCGAAGGAGCGTCCGCTGCTTAGGTGCAGTGGAAGTGGAAGACGATATCGTAGTACCCCGGCGCAAGACGCTGCCGGCCCCGGCGAAAGCGCCGCGCGCCCGACCGGATGCGTGGCAAGCCATGAAAGAGGAATTGATCGCGACGATGACGAAGGATGCGGAATCCCCCGTGCGCCCCACCGAGGAGGCGCGCGAACAAGTCCTGGCGACGGTGGCCAAGCTGCCCGACCTGCCGGGCGTGTATCGCTATTTCGATGCGGAAGACAGGGTCCTGTACGTCGGCAAGGCGCGCAACCTCAAGAAGCGCGTGTCGAGCTATTTCCAGAAGACGCTGTCGAGCCCCCGCATCGCGATGATGGTGTCGCAGATCGCGCGCCTGGAAACGACGGTGACGCACAGCGAGGCCGAAGCGCTGATCCTGGAAAACAACCTGATCAAGACGCTCAAGCCGCGCTACAACATCCTGTTCCGCGACGACAAATCGTACCCGTATCTGAAACTGACGGCCGGCGACTATCCGCGCATGGCCTACTATCGCGGCGCACTGGATAAAAAGAACCAGTACTTCGGGCCGTTCCCGAGCGCGTGGGCCGTGAAGGAATCCATGCAGCTGCTGCAGAAGGTGTTCATGCTGCGCACGTGCGAGGACAGCGTCTTCGCCAACCGCACGCGACCCTGCCTGCTGCACCAGATCGGCCGCTGCAGCGGTCCGTGCGTGGACCTGGTCGCGCCGGAAGACTACAAGCGCGACGTCGACAACGCCGCGAAATTCCTGCGCGGCCGCCAGACCGAGGTGCTGGAAGAGCTCGAGAAGAAGATGCTCGCGTACGCCGAGGACCTGAAGTTCGAGCAGGCGGCGAGCGTGCGCAACCAGATCCAGGCGCTGTCGCGCGTGCTGCACCAGCAGAGCATGGAGACGACGGGCGATGCCGACGTCGACATCATCGCCGTCGTCGTGCAGGGCGGGCGCGCGTGCGTCAACCTGGCGATGGTGCGCGGCGGCCGCCACCTGGGCGACCGCGCGTACTTCCCGACGCAGGTCGGCGAGGCGATGGACGAATGTCCGATCGAAGTGGAAGTGCTGGCCGCGTTCATGGCGCAGCACTACGGCGACAAGTTCGTTCCGGGAATAATCATCCTGAACATCGAATTCGACCAGCCCGAACTGATGATGGCGCTGACGGAGCAGTGCGGCCACCGCATCAACCTCGTGTTCCAGCCGCAGGGCCAGCGCCGCCAGTGGCTGGAATTGGCGCAGAAGGGCGCGGAGATCTCGCTGGCCCGGCTGCTGTCGGAACAGGGCTCGCAGCAGTCGCGCACGCGCGCGCTGGCGGAGGTGCTTGGCCTGGACAGCGAGGACTTCGAATCCCTGCGCGTCGAATGCTTCGACATCAGCCACACGGCGGGCGAGGCGACGCAGGCGTCCTGCGTCGTGTTCCACCATCACCAGATGCAGAACGGCGAATACCGGCGATATAACATCACGGGCATCACGCCGGGCGACGACTACGCCGCGATGCGCCAGGTGCTGACGCGGCGCTACGAAAAGGTGGCGAACGGCGAGGGCGTGATGCCGGACATCGCGCTGATCGACGGCGGCAAGGGCCAGGTCGAGATGGCGCGACAAGTGTTCACGGAGTTGGGCCTCGACATCGGCAATATCGTCGGCGTGGCGAAAGGGGAGGGCCGCAGGGTCGGCCTCGAGACGCTGATCTTCGCCGACGGCCGCCCGCCGCAGGAACTGGGCAAGGAATCGGCCGCGCTGATGCTGGTGGCGATGATCCGCGACGAGGCGCACCGTTTCGCGATCACGGGCATGCGCGCCAAGCGCGCCAAGACGCGCCAGGCGTCGCGCCTGGAAGAGATCGAGGGCATCGGCGCCAAACGCCGCCAGAAGCTGCTGGCGCGCTTTGGCGGCTTGAAGGGCGTGATCGATGCGAGCGTCGAGGACCTGATGTCGGTGGAGGGCATCTCCAGTACGCTGGCGGAAGAGATTTATCGGCAGCTTCACTGAAGAAGTCCGGGGGACTTCTTCAGAAAGTCCGGGGGACTTCTTCAGAAAGTCCGGGGGACTTCTTCAGAAGGTCCGGGGGACTTCTTCAGAAGGTCCGGGGGACTTCTTCAGAAAGTCTTTACGCGCGCGCCTTCGGTGGCTCAACTGGTTTAAACGGCAAGAGCAATGTAGACTAGCGCGCACGCAACTCAACAAGCAGAGCACCGATCAGCCTCACCCATGCCTTTCAATATTCCGATTCTCCTGACCTGGCTACGCGTCGCACTCATTCCGCTGGTCGTTGGCGTCTACTACCTTCCCGAACACTGGCTCCACGTGACCGACCGTAACCTGGCGTCCACGCTCGTGTTCATCGTCGCCGCGATCACGGACTGGTTCGACGGCTACCTCGCGCGGCGCTGGAACGAGACGTCGGCCTTCGGCGCCTTCCTCGACCCCGTCGCGGACAAGCTGATGGTCGCGGGCGCGCTGCTGGTGCTCGTGCAACTGGACCGCGTGAACGCCATCATCGCCTTCATCATCATCGGCCGCGAGATCACGATCTCCGCGCTGCGCGAATGGATGGCCGAGATCGGCGCGCGCAAGTCCGTCGCGGTGAGCTCGCTGGGCAAGATCAAGACAGCCGCGCAGATGGTCGCCATCCCGATGCTGCTGTTCCACGATCCGCTGTTCGACGGCGTGCTCGACATCCACAAGTGCGGCGAGATCCTGCTGTGGATCGCGGGCGTGCTGACGGTCTGGTCGATGTTCTACTACCTGCGCCGCGCCTGGCCGCTGATCAAGGAAAAATCGGGCGCGGTATAAGTTTCTGCTGAGTCATCCTTGACACATAGCTCAGCATCTCTATAATGCCTGCCTGTTGCGAAGACATCGCGGCAAACGAAACGAAGCGGGAGTAGCTCAGTTGGTAGAGCGCAACCTTGCCAAGGTTGAGGTCGAGAGTTCGA
>JBJMVU010000226.1:0-9749 GCA_045810485.1 Massilia sp.
CTTCCTGTACGCGGGCGCCGGCTACGGCGGCTCGTGCTTCCCGAAGGACGTCCAGGCGCTCGAGCGCACGGCACGCCAGTACGACCAGGAACTCCTGATCCTGCGCGCCGTGGAAGCCGTCAACGACCGCCAGAAGCTGGTGCTGGGCCGCAAGGTCGTGCAGCGCTTCGGCGACGACCTGACGGGCATGAAGTTCGCCGTCTGGGGCCTCGCGTTCAAGCCGAACACGGACGACATGCGCGAGGCGCCGTCGCGCGTGCTGCTGAAGGAACTGATCGAGCGGGGCGCCAGCGTCGCCGCGCACGATCCGGTGGCGATGGAAGAAGCGCAGCGCGTGCTGGCGCTCGACCTTTCCGACGCCCAGCTGGCGCGCATCGAATTCAACAAGACGCCGATGGAGGCGCTGGACGGCGCCGAGGCGCTCGTCATCGTCACCGAGTGGAAGGCATTCCGCAGCCCCGACTTCGAGCAGATCAAGGCGCGCCTGAAGCACCCGGTGATCATCGACGGCCGCAACCTGTTCGAGCCGCCGCTGATGACGGGCCTGGGCATCGAATACCACGGCATCGGCCGCTCCGTCCTGACGGGCAAGTGAGGCGCGCATGACCAGCACACCCGCCAGCCGCCTGCTGCCGACCGACAGCTACCGCCAGGCCGAAGCGCCGCAACTGGAAGCCGTGCGCCTGCTCGTCGTGGGCGACGTCATGCTCGACCGCTACTGGTTCGGCGACGTCTCGCGCATTTCCCCTGAAGCGCCGGTGCCCGTCGTGCGCATCGAGCGCCGCGAGGAGCGCCTGGGCGGCGCCGCCAACGTGGCGCGCAACGCCGCGGCCCTCGGCACGCAATGCGGCCTGCTGGGCGTCGTCGGCGCCGACGAGGCGGGCGACCACGTCGAACGGATCCTGCGCGAATCGAGCATCCACAGCTACCTCAAGCGCGACGAGGCGATCTCCACGATCATCAAGCTGCGCGTGATCGGCCGCCAGCAGCAGATGGTGCGCATCGACTTCGAGGACGCGCCCACCGAAACCACGCTGCGCGACAAGCTCACGCAGTTCAAGGCGCTGCTGCCGGACTACGACGTCATCATCCTGTCCGACTACAACAAGGGCAGCCTGGTCAACGTGGCCGAGATGATCCGCGCCGCGCGCGCGGCCGGCAAGACCGTCATGGTCGACCCGAAGGGCGACGATTTCACGCCGTACGCGGGCGCCACGATGCTCACGCCGAACAAGTCGGAACTCAAGCGCATCGTCGGCAGCTGGAAGACGGAAGAACAGCTGACGGAAAAGGCGCAGCAGCTGCGCACGGACCTCGGCCTGGAAGCGCTGCTGCTGACGCGTTCGGAAGAGGGCATGAGCCTGTACACGGCGAACGAGGTCCTGCACGTGCAGGCGGACGCGCGCGAGGTGTTCGACGTCTCCGGCGCCGGCGATACCGTCATCGCGACGATGGCCGCGATGCTGGGCGCCGGCGCCTCGCTGCCGGAAGCGCTGGCGACGGCGAACCGCGCGGGCGGCATCGTGGTCGGCAAGCTGGGTACGGCGACCGTCACGCGCGACGAGCTGTTCGCGCAGCGGCGCAAGAACGACGGCCACGCCTGATTGCGCCGTCGCAAACCGCGCCGTCAACCCATCCCCGGCGCTATCCGTTATGGCAACAGGCGGCCACTTCCGGCCGCCATCCCGGCCAACGCCAATGTTAACGGAGAATACGAGATGATCAAGAAGCTGATGCTTGCAGTCGCCACGCTGGTGGCGTCGATGGGCTTTGCGTTCGCCCAGGTGGACGTCAACAAGGCCGATGCGGCCGCGCTGGATTCGGTCAAGGGCGTCGGTCCGGCCATGTCGAAGGCAATCATCGACGAGCGTACCAAGGCCGGTCCGTTCAAGGACTGGTCCGACTTCCAGAAGCGCGTGAAAGGGGTGGCCGACAAGCGCGCCACGCAGCTGTCGAAGTCCGGCCGGCAGGTGAATGGCCAGTCGAAGGAGGGGGCGCCGATGACGGCGACGGCGGCCGCCAAGGCCGACGCCAAGGCCGACGCGGCGGCCAAGCCCGCCAAAGCCGGCGCCAGGCCGGCCGATGCGAAGGCCAAGCCGGACGCCAAGCCGGAAGCCGCCAAATCGGCCACCTGATCCGTCGAACACCACATCCGGACCCCGCCGCGCGCGGGGTTTTTCTTTGGCGCGGACCCGCTCTCTGACCCGGTCCCGTACGTGCCGCCCCGTCTCGGATTAGAATGTCGCTTTCGCGTTCGCAAAAGAGTAGGCAATGGCATACAAGACCATCGAAGACACGATCGGTAATACCCCGCTGGTGCAGCTGGTGCGCATCCCCGGGCCGGAAGCGGCGGCCCGCAACAACATCATCCTCGGCAAGCTCGAAGGCAACAACCCGGCGGGTTCCGTGAAGGACCGCGCGGCGATGTCGATGCTGCGCGGGGCCGAGGCGCGCGGCCAGATCAAGCCCGGCGACACGCTGATCGAAGCGACGAGCGGCAACACGGGCATCGCGCTGTCGATGGCGGCGGCGATCCGCGGCTACAAGATGGTGCTGGTCATGCCGGACAACCTGTCGGTGGAACGCCGCCAGAGCATGGCCGCATACGGCGCGCAGATCATCCTGACGCCAAAGACGGGCGGCATGGAATACGCGCGCGACCTGGCCGAGCAGATGCAGAAGGATGGCCAGGGCATCATCCTCGACCAGTTCGGCAACCAGGACAACCCGCGCGCCCACTACGAGACGACGGGCCCGGAAATCTGGCGCGACACGGAAGGCCGCGTCACCCACTTCGTCAGTGCGATGGGCACGACCGGCACCATCATGGGCGTGTCGCGCTACTTGAAGGAACAGAACGAGGCGGTCCGCATCATCGGCGCGCAGCCGGAGGAAGGTTCGTCGATCCCCGGCATCCGCAAATGGCCGGAAGCGTATCTGCCGAAGATCTTCGATAAATCGCGCATCGACCAGGTCGAGAACGTGACCCAGGCAGCGGCGGAACAGATGGCGCGCCGCCTGGCGGCCGAAGAGGGTATTTTCTGTGGTATTTCCGCGGCCGGCGCCTGCGAAATCGCGTTGCGTGTCTCGCAGACGGTGGAGAATGCGACGATCGTGTTCATCGTCTGCGACCGCGGCGATCGCTATTTGTCGACGGGTGTGTTTCCCGCCTGATGGTATGTCTTGCCCGGCGCGTGTTCACGGCGCTGGGTCTTCCCCTCCCGCAAGCGCTGCGGGGTAAAACGGCGGTGCGGCGGCGTCAGTGGCCGCCGTCCGGTACGGCGCTCGTCATTATTACTCGGCGCCTGCGTTGTCCTTGTCCTTCGGCTTGAACTGCTTGTCGCTGATGCGGAACTTCGCACGGCGGTCGCCCATCAGGTAGCGCAGGTCGCGGATCGACAGATCGGAGACTTCGTGCATGCGGATCAGCAGCGAAGCACCGACCGGCAGGCGGTGGTGGCGGATTTTCGAGATCACCGGCGGCGCAACTTCCAGGGCGCGCGACAGGGCGGCGTCGTTCTTCAGGCGCAGGTTCTCGATCAGGGTGTCGAGCAGGCGATTGGGGTTGTATTGCAGCAGTTCGTCGTTTTCCGAATCGCTGTTCATATCGATACCGACTTGGTTCGTCATGATTCACTATTCCTATGAGGGTTTGTCAGAGCTCGCGGCCAACTTCATTGTCCTGTAAGGATATGAAAGTTTCTACTAAATTATACAACTAATTTCCAATTTAGTACTCAAGAGCAATAAAGATCAGTGGCTTTCGTTGAGTTCGTTGTCCCATCGCAACAATAGCCGCAATGCAATTCTCTCACAAACTCACTGAGAAGATAATTGTTTTTTATTTAAACTTAAGTGTAAAGCAATTATCGATGCGCCGCCGCACGTTTAGGAATTGAATGGTGGAATGACAACTTGAGAGGGGGTATCGGGGAGGATGCTATGTTTCTTAGGAGAACTGTCTAGAAGAAATAAGCATACCCCTAGGGGTATAAGGTTGTCACGACTATATGAACTCAGCCTTATTTATGACAATCCTGTTACAAACTGATACAAAGTTGTTGCCGCAGGGGCACTAGATCCCCCGCGCCAACCTCACCGCACGGCCTAATTCGACCACGGACATGGCATAAAAATAACTGCGGTTGTATTTAGTGATAGCAAAAAAGTTAGCATTCGCTACCCAATACTCCGTCGGGTCCGCCCCATTTTGTAAATCGACGAGACCGTACAAACGGCCATCCGGCAACGCGGTGCGGGTGGCGACGCCGGCGCCGTCCAGCTCGGCCGGACGGTAGCGCGCCTCCAGGCCGCCCAGCAGCGGTTGCCAGGCGAGGCTGGGCGCCACGTCGGCGGGGAACACGGCGGGTCCCGTGTTGTTGCGATCCCAGCCGTGCTGGACGAGGAAGTTGGCGACGCTGCCGATCGCGTCCGCGGCCGAGCCGCGCAGGTCGACGACGCCATCGCCATCGAAGTCCACGCCATACTTGAGAATATTGCCTGGCATGAATTGCGGCATGCCGACGGCGCCCGCGAACGAACCCATCAGCGAGAACGGATCGATGTTTTCCTTGCGCGCCAGCAGCAGCGTGTTTTCCAGCTCGCCACGGAAGAACGCCATGCGGTCGACGCGGTTCGGCGCTTCCGGATAGGCGAAGGCGAGGGTGGTCAGCACGTCGACGACGCGGAACCGGCCCGTGTCGCGGCCATAGATCGTCTCCACGCCGAGGATCCCGACGATGATCTCGGCCGGTACGCCATACGTCGCCTCCGCGCGTGCGAGGAGGTCCGCGTTCTCTTCCCAGAAGCGCACGCCGGCGTTGATGCGGATCGGCTCGATGAAACGGTCGCTGTAGGCGTTCCAGTTCTTCGGCTTGCCGGGCGGCGCCGGTTTGACGAGCTGGACGGCGGAATCGATGAAGCGTGCCCGTTTGATCACATCCTCGACGTGCGAGCGGTCGAAGTTGTCGCGCACGACGATGTCGTCCGCGAAATCGCGCACGGCCTGCCAGTCGCTGAAATTGATGGGCTCGCCGTCATAGTCGATGGCAGGGCGGGCAGGGGGCGCGGCTTTGGCCTTCTTGCCGGCCTTGTGCGCCGCCTTGGCGGACTTGGCGGACTTGGCCGTGGCTTTGGTGTGATGGAGGGAGGATGCGGCGACCGCATCCGCCGTCGTCCCGGCACCGACGGCCAGGGCAAGCAGCAGTGGAACGAAATAGTTCATCGAACTCGGGACAGCAAATCTCTCAGGATGGGAATGAGGCCGGTGCCCGGACTCTGCGGTCCGTAGCGGTAAGCGCTGTAGCGGCGCAGGAATTCCGTCGCGGCCGCGCCAGTCTCGGGGGCCAGGCCGGCAGCGGCAAGGCGTTGCGCATAGGCGGTCGGCCCTTCGTCCGGCGCACGCGGCAGGCCCAGCTGGCCGAGGCGCCGGCACAGGACCGAGTATAGCGCATCGATGGGGTCGGCTTTCCGCCGCTGCGAGAATTTTTTTACCAGGAACAACAGGGCGCAGAGCATGGCGATCAGCGCCAGGCTTTGCCAATGGGACAATCCTTCTTGCAAGCGTTGCACGAGATGCTGCTGGCGCTGCGGCGTGTAATTCAGCACCCACTGGTTCCAGCCGTTGTTGACGGCGCCGAACATGTACCGGATGCGGCCAAGGAGCGAGTCGGGATGGGGCTGCAGCAGCCGGCCCAGGCCTTCGAAGCCGAACGGCGCCGGCGGCGGCAGCGCGCGCGCCAGGCTGCGCTGGACGCGCTCGGGCGCCACGGCGGCCGTCGAGTCGATGCGCACCCAGCCGCGGCGCGGCAGCCACACCTCGGCCCACGCGTGCGCATCGGACTGGCGCACGGTGAGGTAGCCGTCGATCGGGTTCAGCTCGCCGCCCTGGTAGCCCGTGACGACGCGCGCCGGCACGCCGGCCGAGCGCATCAGTAACACGAAGGCCCCCGCGTAGTGCTCGCAAAATCCGGCGCGCGTGCCGTACAGGAAATCGTCGATCGAATCCCGTCCCGGCAGCAGCGGCGGCTGCAGCGTGTAGACGTAGCCGCCTTCGGAAAACTGGCGCAGCACGGCCGCCACGCGGCGCGCCGGATCGGGCTCGGCCGCGAGCGCCTGGCCGGCCGCGCGCGTCCGCGGGTTCACGCCGTACGGCAGCATCAGCCATTGCCCGTCGACGGGCGACGCGTCCGGCTGCAGGTTGTAGTGCACGAAGGAGATGAGGTCGTAGCGCACGCGCTCGGCGAGCGGGTCGAGCGACTGGAACTCCAGCTCGCCGGACAGCGCCACGCCGTGTCCGGGCAGCTTGGGCAGGGCCCGCGGCATCTCGAGCGCGAACAGCCAGCGCGTGTTCGACGGTTCCAGCGTGACCTGGTAGCCGACGGGCGTCCCGCCGACGGACAGCGCCAGCGCGTGCGGACGCGCGTGGCGCCACGGCCGTACGCGGCTCCAGGTGCGCCCGTCGTAGCTGCCCAGCACGGGGCCGCGCCAGTACAGCTGCGGCTGCGGCGGCGGCGGCCCGTCGAACTTCACGCGGAACGCCACGTCTTCCGACTGCGCCAGGTTCGACATCTGGCCGGGCGCCATCGTGTCGGACAGGCCGCTCTTCGCGCTGTGCGATTCGTCCGGCATGCCCCACAGCGGCCCTTCGATGCGCGGGAACAGGACGAACGCGGCGCCCGCCAGCGGCAACGCCATCGCGAGCAGCTTCGCGCCCATCCACAGGCGCGTGCGCAGCGGCGGCACGGCGCCCGTCAGCTGGAACGACAGCTGCGTGGCCAGCAGCGCGACGAGCGAGGCCAGCATCAGCAGCGCCGTCGGGATCGTCTGCGAATAAAAGAAATTGCTGAGAACCAGGAAATAGCACAGGAACACCACGACGAACAGGTCGCGCCGCGCGTGCATCTCCAGCATCTTGAAGGCGACGAGCAACACGAGCATGGCGACGCCGGCATCGCGTCCCAGCAGGGTGTGATAGCTGTCGAGCACGCCCAACATGGCCGCCGCCGCGATCGGCACGAGGATGACGTTCGACGGCATGCGCCGCCCCAGCAGCGTGACCGCGGCGCGCCAGGCCAGCGTGGCGCCGCACAGCAGGCTCACCCACGGCGGCAGGTGGGCCGCGTGCGGCGCCAGCACGAGCAGGCTGCTGCCGATCAGCAGCAGGGTGTCCTGCTTGTCGCGCGCAACTGGCGCCGTGAAGCGCGGCATCTTCACGCCGGTTCCTCCGGCAAGCCGTACAACGCCAGCGCGCGCAGGCAGGCCGCCTGGTGCGCCGCGCCGAGCGCGGCGTCGTAGCGGATGCGGCCGAGATGAAAACCGTAGGGCAGGGTGCGCAGTTCCGCTTCCAGGACCCAGCGGGCCATGCGTGCGAGGCGCAGTTCGACGTCGAGCCGGGCCGGCAGCGCGTCGAAGTCGAGCACGAGTTCGTCGACCGTGCCGCCTTCGAAATGCTTGGTGACGAGCTGGCCGCCCAGTTCCGGATCGAGACGCGCGATCTGGCGCCAGGCGAGGTGGCGCAGCGGGTCGCCGGGCTGGTAGCTGCGCACGCCGCCGAAGTTTTCGTAATCGTCGGCGCTGACCGGGCGGCCGGCGCCGTCGGCGCTTGGACGGCCCGGCAGCGGCAGCGGCGGCGCGTCCTGTTCGGGGAAGGGGTAGACGAGGGCGCGGCTGTCCGGCTGCCACCAGCTCCAGGCGCGGAACAGGCCGAGCGGGAAGTGCGTGGACAGGCGCACGCGCGGCGGGCGCATCCAGCCGCGCGCGACTGTTGCCGTGCGCAGCACGAGCGTGGTGCTGCCGCCGGCCGCCACGTCGATGGCCTGCCTCGGCTCGGGCACGTGCTCGAAATCGATCCAGACGGCGTAGCGGGCGAGGCGCGTCGGGTTCTCGACGCGCAGCTCGAACGGCGCGTCTTCGCCGGCGAACACGTCGGGCGCGCGGCCGGGGCTCAGCACGAGACCGGCCAGGTTGCGCGTCGTCTGCACCATGTCGACGAGGGCGCACGCGCCGGCGACGAACGTCAGGCCGAAGCCGAGGCCCAGGTTGTAGTTGATCGAACCGATCAGGAGGATGAACAGCAGCGCGCAGAAGCCGAGGCCCGCGCGCGTGGGCAGGATGTAGACGCGGCGCTGGTTCAGCAGCACGCTGCCCTTGTCGCGCGCCGTCGCCTTCGTGCGCCACAGGGCCCGCTTGCGGTTCAGCCAGCCGCGCGGCTGGGGGAGTGTGCCGGCCGCGTCCGCCATGTCAGACCGGTACCGATTTCTGCAGCTGCAGCACGAGGTCGCGGCTGGCCATCGCGATGCCCTGCGCGGACCGCAGCGGCCGCAACCGGTGCGCACAGACGGGCACGAGCAGGGCCTGGACGTCTTCCGGGATCACGTGGTCGCGGCCTTCCAGCGCGGCCCACGCGCGCGCGGCCTGCAGCAGCGCCAGCGTGGCGCGCGGCGACAGCCCTTCCGCGAACAGCTTGCCGGAGCGCGACGCCTGCGCCAGCGCCTGCAGGTAATCGATGAGCTTGTCGGAGGCGTGGATCGCGCGCAGCGAGCGCTGGGCATCCAGCAATTCTTCCGGCCGCATCACGGGGGCGATGGTCTTGAGCAGCGCGCGCCTGTCCTCGCCCATCAGCAGGGCGCGCTCGGCGGCGGCGTCCGGATAGCCGAGCGACAGGCACATCAGGAAGCGGTCGAGCTGCGATTCCGGCAGGGGGAACGTGCCGACCTGGTGCGCGGGGTTCTGCGTCGCGATCACGAAGAACGGCTCCGGCAGCGCCCGGGTGACGCCGTCCGCCGTGACCTGCCGCTCTTCCATCGCTTCCAGCAGGCCCGACTGCGTCTTGGGCGTGGCGCGGTTGATCTCGTCCGCGAGCAGCACTTGCGTGAAGACCGGGCCGGGGTGGAACACGAAGCCGTTCTTTTCGCGTTCGTAGACGGAGATGCCGGCGACGTCGGCCGGCAGCAGGTCGCTCGTGAACTGGACGCGGTTGAACTTCAGGCCCAGCGCCAGCGCGAGCGCATGGGCGAGGGTCGTCTTGCCGACGCCGGGCACGTCGTCGATGAGCAGGTGGCCGCCGGCCAGCAGGCAGGTCAGCGCGAGGCGGACCTGCTGGTCCTTGCCGACCACGATCTCGTTGACCTGGCGGGCGGCGGCGTGCAATTTGTTGAACATGGATGGCTTCCGGTCGTCGTTCGGGGCGGCGGGGCGCGCAGGCGTGGTAGATTAACGCTGTTGGCAATCTTGATATGCCGGCACTTTGCCTTTCCCGTCGATTCTATGCGAGAACGGAGGGACTTGCGGTATCGATGAGCATCAACCAGGAATCATGAGTACAGCCATTTACAGCCACCCGGACTGCTCGCTGCACGAAATGGGCAGCTGGCATCCCGAAGCCCCCGGGCGCCTGCGCGCCATCGAGGACCAGCTGATCCTCGCGCGCCTGGACGGCCTCGTCGAGCACGTGAGCGCGCCGCTGGCCGACGAAGCCGACATCCTGCGCAACCACACCCAAGGCGCGCTCGACCTCGTGCGCGAGAACCTGCCGGCGGCGCCCGGCGAACACTATCCGCTCGACGGCGACACGCTGCTGTGCAAGGACAGCTACCGCGCCGCCCTGCGCGCGGCCGGCGCCGCCGTGGCCGCGACGGACGCCGTCATCGCCGGCGCCGTCGACAACGCGTTCTGCGCCGTCCGCCCGCCGGGCCACCATGCGCGGCCCACGGAGCCGATGGGCTTCTGCCTCTTCAACAACGTGGCCA
>JBJMVU010000227.1:0-15357 GCA_045810485.1 Massilia sp.
GGGCCTGGTGCGCACGGCGGTCTTCACGCCGGACGCCGGCACGAACGGCGGCACCGCCAGCATCACGATCGCCGCCGGCAGCTATGCCGACACGGCGGGCAACACCGGCGGCGCGGGTGCGACCCCGTCGCTCCACTTCGATACGCTGGCACCGGCGGCGCCGCTGGCGCACCTGTCGCCGCTCAGCGACAGCGGCGCCATTCCGTTTGACGGCGTGACCAAGGTCGTCACGCCGACCTTCGACGGCCTCGCCGAAGCCGGTTCCACCGTCACCTTGTACGACACTGACGGCGCCACGGTGCTGGGCAGCACGGTCGCCACCAACGGCGCCTGGTCGATCACGACGTCGACGCTGGGCGAGGGCGCGCACACGATCACCGCCAAGGCGAGCGATGCCGCGGGCAACGCGAGCGCCGCATCGCTCGGCACGCAGGTCACGGTCGACACGACGGCGCCGAACGCGCCGTCGGCGCCGCTGCCGGACGCCACCACGACCAGCGACACGACCCCGACGTTCACCGGCACGGCCGCGGCGGGCGCCACCATCGACCTGTTCGATACCGACGGCACCACGGTGCTGGGCTCGACCATTGCCGACGGCAACGGCGCCTGGAGCATCACGGTCACGACCCTGGGCGAGGGCACGCATACGGTGGCGGCCAAGGCCACGGACCTCGCCGGTAACACCAGCGTGGCCTCCGCGGCGCAGAGCGTCACGATCGACACCACCGCCCCGGCCGCATCGTCGGCGCCGGTGCTCGATGCCGCCAGTGACACGGGCAGTTCGCACAGCGACGGCATCACGGCCGCCACGACGCCGACCTTCACCGGCACGGCCGAGGCGGGCGCCACCGTCGACCTGTACGAGGGCGGCACGCTGCTGGGCAGCACCGTCGCCACCGGCGGCACCTGGAGCATTACCAGCTCGGCGCTGGGCGCGGGCCAGCACACGGTGTCCACGATCGTGACCGATGCCGCCGGCAACGCCAGCGGCGCCTCGACCGGCCTGACATTCACCGTCGACCTGACCGCGCCGACGACGACCATCGGTGGCATCGCGTTCTCGGCCGACCACGGCGCATCGGGCGCCGACTTCATCACGGACACGGCCGCGCAGACGATCAGCGGCACCTTGAGCGCCGCGTTGCAGACCGGCGAACAAGTCGAAGTCTCGCTCGACAACGGCGCCAGCTGGACGGCGGCGCAGGTCAACGGCACGACCTGGTCGCTGGCGGCCACGCTGGCCGGCAGCGGCACCATGCAGGTGCGCGTGGTCGACGCCGTCGACAATGCCGGACCGGTGGCGTCGCAGGCCTATGTGCTGGACACCGCAGCGCCGACGGTGGCGATCACCAGCGACACCGCCGCGCTCAAGATCGGCGAGACGGTCACGATCACGTTCACGTTCAGCGAGGACCCGGGCGCGAGCTTCACCTGGGATGGCGCGCAGGGCGATGTCACGGTCGGCGGCGGCACGCTGTCCGCCCTCAGCGGCTCGGGCCTGGTGCGCACGGCGGTCTTCACGCCGGACGCCGGCACGAACGGCGGCACCGCCAGCATCACGATCGCCGCCGGCAGCTATGCCGACACGGCGGGCAACACCGGCGGCGCGGGTGCGACCCCGTCGCTCCACTTCGACACGCTGGCGCCGAATGCGCCGTCGGCGCCGCAACTGGCGACCTCCAGCGACGTCACGCGCGACGCCACGCCGACCCTCACGGGCACTGCCGAAGCCGGCGCCACCGTCACCGTGTACGACACCGACGGCGCCACGGTGCTGGGCAGCACGGTCGCCACCAACGGCGCCTGGTCGATCGATGCGACGACGCTGGGCGAAGGCGCGCATACCGTCACCGCCAGGGCGACCGACGCCGCGGGCAATGCCGGCGCGGTGTCCTCGGGCGCCACCTTCACCGTCGACACGACGGCGCCGACCGTCACGATCGGCAGCGACGCGAGCGCGCTGAAGATGGGCGAGACCGCCACCGTCACGTTCACGTTCAGCGAAGACCCGGGCACGAGCTTCACCTGGGACGGCACGCACGGCGACCTCGTCGTCAGCGGCGGCACGCTTGGCGCGCTCAGCGGAACGGGCCTGGTGCGTACCGCGACGTTCACGCCGGATGCGCACGTGAACGGCGGTACGGCCAGCATCACGATCGCCGCCGGCAGCTATGCCGACGCGGCGGGCAACACCGGCGGCGCGGGCGCGACCCCGTCGCTTCACTTCGATACGCTGGCGCCGAATGCGCCGGACGCCCCGCAACTGGTCGCGGCCAGCGACACCGGCACCTCGTCCGCCGACGGCGTCACGCGCGTTACGACGCCGACCGTCACCGGCACTGGGGAAGCGCACGCCGCCGTCACCCTGTACGACGGCGCCGGCACCACGGTGCTGGGCACGGCCACGGCCGATGCCAACGGCGCCTGGACAATCACCAGCGCCGCCCTGGCCGACGGCAGCCACGCACTGCGCGTGACGGAGACCGACGCCGCCGGCAACGTTTCGACGCGAGGCGCGGCGCTGACCGTCACGGTCGACACACACGCACCGGCCACCGCCGCCGCGCCTGTACTGGCCAGCGCCAGCGACAGCGGCACCGCGGGTGACCGCATCACAAAGGTGAATACCCCGACATTCAACGGCACGGCAGAGGCCCTGGCGCAGGTGACGCTTTACGATACCGACGGCCAGACGGTGCTTGGCTCGGCGCGGGCCGATGCCGACGGCAAGTGGAGCATCGTGGCCTCCACGCTGGCCGACGGCGTGCATGTGTTGGCCATCAAGCAGGTCGACGCGGCCGGCAACGCATCGGCCGCCAGCCCGGCCCTGACGGTGACGGTCGACACGACCGCACCGGCGGCGCCCGCGACCCCGCAGCTGCAGGCGCAATCCGATACGGACACGGTCGGCGACGGCATCACGTACGCGGTGCCGGTCCTCGAGGGCACTGCCGCGGCGAACGACCTCGTCACCCTGTACGACGGCACGACCGCGGTGGGCACGACCCACGCGGACGCGCACGGGCACTGGAGCATCGCCGCCCAGACGCTCGGCCTCGGCCGGCACACGCTGAGCGTGACCGATACGGATGCCGCGGGCAATGTGTCGGCGGCGAGCGGCAGTTTCGCCCTGACGGTCGAGGAAGCGCCGGTGCCACTGGTGGACGGCGTGCGCGTGGTGACGGTGCCTGTCGTCCTGCCGGACGGCGCGTCCGGCAGCCAGGTCCAGATCCCGATCGTGGGCGCCGGCCGCGTCGAAGAGACCGGCGCGGCCGGCACGGCGGACATTCCGCTGTCCAGCGACACCGGTCTGCTGGTGGCCCACGTCGGCGTCGGGTACGGATTGACGGCCAGCGGCGGCGCCAATACGACGGTGGCAAACGGTGGCGCCGACCTGATCGCCGCGATCCAGGCGGCGACCATGTCCAGCGGCGACCAGGTCTACATGAGCGGCAACGGCCAGAGCTTCCTGGCGCAACTGGGGGCGAGCCAATCGCTGCTGGTCCAGACCATCGCGCCGGTCAGCAGCCAAGGTGCGCTGGACGGCGTCCTGACCCTGAGCGCCGGGAGCAACGCCCAGCAGCACGTGGCACTCGTGATCCAGACCGGCGGCCTGGCGCCCGGCGGCACCATCGCGCTGCAGAACGTCGACTTTGCGGCGATCGTCGGCGCGGCCAATATCGTTGTCCAGGGGGGCTCGCAGATGCTGACCGGCGACGCGGCCAGCCAGCACTTCACGCTGACGTCCGGCGGCAACACGCAGGTGTTCAGCGGCGGCGGCGACGATACGATCGGCTTCGGCGCCCCGCCGGCGCAGACGGCGAGCGCCAGCGGCGCGGCCCACGCGAATGCCGCGGCGACGCCGACCACCACGATGCTGCACGGCGGCGCCGGCAGCGACACCGCGACGTTCGCCGGCGCCCGTGCCGACTTCGACGTGGAAACCCACAACGGCTACCTGGTGGTGAGCAGCAAGGCAGCGCCGGAGGCGAAGGCGCTGGTCGTCAACGTCGAGCAGCTGCAGTTCAGCGACGCCACCGTCAAGGTCGAGGACAGCGGCGCCATGGATACGCTGGCCGGCATCTACGAGACCGCGCTCGGACGCCAGGCCGACCTGTCCGGCATCGGGTTCTGGGCGGACGCGCACCAGGCGGGCGTCAGCTGGGGGCGGATTGCGCTGGACATCATCGGTTCGCCCGATTACGCGGCCAGCCATGAAACGTTCAACGGCAATGCCGAACACGACATCGCCATACTCTACAAGGCCTTGTTTGACCGCGCCCCCGACGCGCCGGGCCTGGCGTTCTGGACCGAGGGGATGCGCAACGGCGTCAGCCTGGAGCATATCGCCATGGAGCTCGTGGAATCCGTCGAGATGATCGGCCACCAGCGCGCGGCCACCGGCTGGGACTTCACGGTGTAATCGTTGCGCAAGCGATGACAAACGGGCGCCGCGTGGCGCCCGTTTGCATTGCGGCGTACGAAATCGGCCGCGCCCCGCTGGTCGTTACCGGCCTGCGTTCGGACCGATGTTCTTGCCGAGGAAAGCCTCGACGCGGGTCCAGAAGTCGACCGAATTCTTCGGCAGAAGCCAGCCATGGCCTTCTTCCGGATACTCGATCCACTCGACGTTCCTGTTGGTCTTCCTGACGGCGTCGTAGAACTTCTGGCCGTGGTACAGCGGCACGCGGCGGTCGACGCCGCCGTAGGCCAGCAGCACCGGCTGCGTGATGCGCGCGGCCTGCTCGATGGGCGACGTGGCCTTCAGCTGCGCCGCATCCTTCACGCGGTCGCCGATCAGTTCCGGCATGCCGTAGGCCTTCCACTGGTCCGTCAGGTCCGACGCGCGGCTCCAGGCGCCTGTGTACATCAGGTTGATGTCGGTGACGCCGACCCAGTCCACGCCGCACTTGTACAGGTTCGGGTCGTTGACGAGGCCCATCAGCGTGGCGTAGCCGCCGTAGCTGGCGCCGGCGATGCAGATGCGCTTCGGATCGGCATGGCCCTGTGCGATGGCCCAGCGGGCGCCGTCGGCCACATCGTCCTGCATCGCGCGGCCCCATTGCTTCCAGCCCGCCTGATAGTGGTGGAAGCCGTAGCCGGTGCTGCCGCGGAAATCCGGTTCCAGCACGGCGTAGCCGCGCGAGGCGAGGAATTGCGAATCGGGATCCCAGCCCCAGACCGCGCCGTGCACCCACGGTCCGCCGTGCACCAGCACGACCATCGGCAGGTTCTTGTTCGCGCCGCGCGGCAGGGTCAGGAGGGCCGGGATCTCCAGGCCGTCGCGCGCCTTGTAGCGCACCATCTGCTGGCGGCCCATCCGCTTCGGATCGATGGCCGGGCGCGACGAACCGATGTCGTTGAACTGGCCCGTCACCGTGTTGTACAGCGTGTAGCGCATCGGGATCGCGTCGGAATACGAGCGCACCAGGACCCATGGCGAATCGTCGGCCGGGACGTCGATCAGGTTGACGGTGGCGGGCAGCAGCTTGTCGAGCTTGTCCTGCAGCGCCTTCATGGCGGGGTCGAACCACTCGTTCGACCGGGCATCCGTGGTGATGAGCGCGCCCAGGAGTTTCGTGCGGCTTTTGACCAGGTTGCCGTGGAAGTCGTAGCCCCGGGTGACCAGCAGCGGCTCGGTGGCGAGCTTGCCGGCCTTCATATCGTAGGCGTAGAGCGCTTCCGTGTCGCGGCCGTTGTGGGCGGAGACGTACAGCGTGCCGTCGGGGCCGAAGCCGACCGGACTGAATGCGCCTTCACTCGCGGTATAGGCCGCGAACTGTGCCAGCGTGCGCCACTTGCCCTGGTCGGCGGGGTCGCGGTAGTAGATGGTCATCCGCCCATCCTTGACGGCGGTGGCGAGGCGGGGTTCGCCCTCGTGATCGAGCAGCCAGCCGGTCACCGGTCCCGGACGGGGTATGGTTTGTGCGTGGCCCGTGCGCGTGTTCAGGCGGACCAGGTCGGTGTAGAGGTGTTCATCGCCCGCATCCCAGATGGGACGGGACACATAGATCGCGTCGTCCTTGCGCGGGCGCTGGCGCATGAGGAACGTGTTCCACGGTTGCATCGGCATCTTGCCGATCAGTTCGTGGCGCGAGGCGGCGTCGAAGTAGCGGTCGGCCAGCTGCGCGAAATGCTGGCCGTCGCGGTCGACGGCGTACAGGCCGGGACCATGCCGCACGTCGCCCTGGCCGGTATTCTTTTCGGTCAGGTCGAAGACCAGGCGGGTGTCGTTCGCCCATTCGAAGTCGTCGACGTCGGCATCGTCGAACGCGGCCACCACGGTCGGCTTGTTGGTGGCGAGGTCGATGACGGCGAGATAGTCCTTGCGGTCGGGCGCGCCCGCGCGGACCGCCACGTAGCGCGCATCGGGCGACAGCGCGACGCGGTGGATGGCGGCGTGCTGGAAAAAGTCGATGGCCGGCGGCGGGGAAACGGCGGGCGGGACATCCGGGGCGGCGGAAGAGGCACCCGGCAGGAGGGCGGACAGGGCAAGAATACAGGGCAGGGTACAGCGCGGAAGCATGAAACAATCCTTATGACGACCCCGCGCGGCGATGCGCGGAAGTTGCATAACGATAACAGTGTTGGCCAAACAGTTACAAAGATTGGCGACACATTGTTGTCTTCAAGACACGGTTGCCTGCCTACTTCAGTGCCAGCATTGTCACGCTTCCCGTCCGGATGTCGTAGAGCGCCATGCCCTTGCTATGGTGAAAGCGGAACCCCGGCACGTCCGCGACGAATTCGATCCGGTGGTCCTTCTTCAGGACGTCGAGCGTGGTCTCGCGCACGATCCCGTCCGCGTCGAATACTTTCACGAAGTAGCGCCAGCTGTCGGCCGTGCCCTCGTCGTCGGCGACGAGACCATAACCCGCCCACGTCCTGCCCGGATCGATTTCGCGGAGCGCGCCGAAATGGCCATCGTCGTTGTGGTGCGTATAGGTCGTCAGGAACGGCAGCTTGCGCGGCGGCTGGCCGCTCTGCAGGAGGACGTACTCGAAGTGGGACTTGAGCCTGACGTTCGACCGCTGGCCTTCGGGCGAGAACTTGAGGTCGTAGCGGTGTTCGAATCGTTTCTCGACGATGACGGGCGTGCCGCCGCAGCAGATCGTCCTGCTGTTCACCTCGGGCACGTTCGTTTCCCATCCCACCAGTGGGAGCGGTCCGGCGGGGCAGCCCGCCAGCGTCAGCACGGCGGGGACGATCAGGAGGCACTTGAGCCGGTTTGACATGGTGTCGTATCCGTTGATGACGAGGTTATTCCGGCGCGCGGATATGCTCCACGAGCCCCCCGCTCTCGCGCGGCGGCGGCGCCGTCAGGAGGCTGGCCGCGACGAGCGCCAGCGCCCCCGCCGGCACGCCGAACACGCCCGCCGAGATGGGCGCGATGTGGAACCAGACGGCGTCCAGGCTCCCGCCCAGCATCGGATTCGTGTGCAGCATGTAGTAGATGCAGACGAGGAAGCCGGTCGCCATGCCCGCGATCGCGCCCGCGAAATTGGCCCGCTTCCAGAACACGCCCGCGACCAGCGCCGGGAACATCGTCGACCCCGCGAGCGAGAACGCGGCGCCCACGAGCGACAGGATGTCGGCCGGCTTTTGCGACGCGACATAGGCCGCGATGAACGCGACGGCGAGCAGCAGCAGCTTGGAGATCGTCACGCGCTTCTGCGTGGAGGCGCCCGGGTCGACGATCTTGAAGTAGATGTCGTGCGACAGCGCGTTCGAGATCGCCAGCAGCAGGCCGTCCGCCGTGGACAGCGCCGCCGCCAGGCCGCCGGCCGCGACGAGGCCGGAAATCACGTACGGCAGGCCGCCGATCTCCGGCGTGGCCAGGGTGAGCACGTCGCCGTCGATCGCGATCTCGGCCAGTTGCACGATGCCGTCGCCGTTGACGTCGACGATGCTGATCAACGGGTTCGCCTTGTCGACGTTGGCCCAGTACGAGACCCAGGTCGGCAGGGCGTCGTAGCCCGTGCCGACGAGGGCCGTGTAGATGTCGAACTTGGCCAGCACCGCGAGCGCGGGCATCGTCAGGTAGATCAGCAGGATGAAGAACAGCGTCCAGAACACGGACACGCGCGTCTCGTCGACGGACGGCGTCGTGTACGCGCGCATCAGGATGTGCGGCAGCGCCGCGGTGCCGAACATCAGGCAGAACACGAGGGACAGAAAATTGTTGCGGCGGATGTCGGATTCCTCCCGCGTCTTGCCGGGGAACGGTTCGGCGTGCGGCTCCGGCGGTTGCGCGCGCGCGAGATTGGCGGCGCGCAGTTCGGTCCACGCGCGCGCGGCTTCGTCCGCCGTGCGCGGATAGTCGAGCAGTTCGCGCTCGGCGCTGCGCACTTCGATCAGCGGCGCGTTGCCCCCGCGCGCCTTGTCCAGGCGGCGCTGCGCCTCGATCTTGCCCGCTTCCCAGGAGTGCGGCAGGCCGGCCAGGCGTTTTTCGTAGCCGTCGGCGCGGGCACGGAAAACGGCGCGGACGTCGGCCTCGCGCGGGTCCGCCGCCAGCTGGGCTTCGCGCTTGGCCAGCTTGGGCAGCACGGAGCCGTATGCGACCTGCGGCACCGGGTTGCCGGCGAATTTCATCGACAGCCAGATCGTCGGGATCAGGAAGGCGACGAGGATGATGATGTACTGCGCGACCTGCGTCCACGTGATGGCGCGCATCCCGCCCAGGAACGAGCACACGAGGATGCTGGCGAGGCCGAGGAAGATGCCGACCGAGAAATCGACGCCCGTGAAGCGCGACGCGATCAGGCCCACCGCGTAGATCTGCGCGACGACGTACGTGAACGAGACGACGATGGTGGCGCCGACCGCGAGCGCGCGCACGATGTTGCCCTTCCTGGTGCCGGTCTCGCCGCCGTAGCGCGCGGCGAGGAAGTCGGGGATCGTGTACTGCGCGAAGCGGCGCAAATAGGGCGCGATCAGCAGCGCGACGAGGCAGTAGCCGCCCGTCCAGCCCATCACGTAGGCGAGGGCGTCGAAGCCGTGCAGGTACAGCGTGCCCGCGAGGCTGATGAAGCTGGCCGCCGAGATCCAGTCGGCCGCCGTCGCCATGCCGTTGAACAGCGCCGGGACGCGCCGCCCCGCCACGTAGTACTCGGACACGTTCGACGTGCGGCTGACGACGCCGATGATCGCGTACAGGACGATCGTCGCGAACATGTACAGGTGGCCGATCCACTGGCGCGGCATGCCCTCGTGCTCCAGGATCGCCAGCGCGCCGAGGAACAGCGCGAAGCAGACCGTGAACCACAGGTAGTAGCGGGCCAGGCGGCGGAAGTAGCTGCGGGTCTTGGCGGCCGTCCCGGTCATGAGCGGCCCTCCAGCATGCGTTGGAAATCGCGGTCGAGGATGCGCATGCGCCAGGCGAACGCGCCGATGATGGCGAGGTAGGTCAGCGACGCGCCCTGCGCCGCGAGATAGAACGACAGCGGCCAGCCGAACACGGACAGGTGCGCGAGGTCGCGCGCGAAGAACACGGTGCAAAAGCTCGTGGCCAGCCACAGCGCCAGCAGCAGCGCGATCAGGCGGCGCGCCCTGGCCCAGTGCGCGGCGCGCGCGGCGATGATGTTGCGGCGCTCGCGCTCGGCGTCAGATGAAGGGGCGGTCTCGGTCGGCATCGGAGGCAGGCATGTCGGTGGGCGGGAAGGTCAGCCGGAACAGGCTGCCCGGGAATTTCTTGCGGGTGCTGCGCGGGTTGTTGAAGATCTCGATGTCGGCCCCGTGCTGCTGCGCGATCTCGCGCACGATGGCCAGGCCGAGGCCGGAGCCGGATGCGCTCGAGCCGAGGATGCGGTAGAAGCGTTCGAACACGCGGTGGCGCTCCGACGACGCGATGCCGGGGCCCGTGTCCTCGACTTCCAGCAGGGCCTGATTACCGTTGCCGATATTGGTCCCTCTCACGCGCACGGTGACGCTGCCGCCGGGCGGCGTGTAGCGCAGCGCGTTGTCGATCAGGTTCGACAACAGCTCGCGCAGCATCATGGCGCTGCCGTCGATTTCCGGCGGGTCGCCGATGACTTCGTAGCCGAGGTCGATCTCGTGCGCGAACGAGGCCTGCACCCAGTCCTGCACGACGTCGCGCGCGAGTGCCGCGAGATCGAGCGGCTCCAGCGTCTGGCCGGCGTGCGGCTGGTTCTCGGCGCGGGCCAGCGCCAGCAGCTGGTTCACGAGGCGCGTGGCCGATTCCGAACTCGTGGCCAGCTGCTCGAGCGAGCGGTGGATCTCGTTCGGATCGACCTGGCGCAGCGCCAGCTCCGATTGCATGCGCATGCCCGCGAGCGGCGTCTTCATCTGGTGCGCGGCGTCGGCGATGAAGCGCTTCTGGGCGTCGATCGTGTGGGTCAGGCGCGCCAGCATGTCGTTCAGCGAGCCCACCAGCGGCGAGATCTCTTCCGGCACCTGGCGCGAATCGATCGGCGATAAATCGTCCGGCGGGCGCGCTCGGATGCGTTCCTGCAGCTGCGCCAGCGGCGACAGGCCCCGCGACAGCGCGAACCAGACGAGGGCCAGGATCACGGGCAGGATGATGAACTGCGGCAGGATCACGCCCTTGATGATCTCGTTGGCCAGCTGCGCCCGTTTTTCCAGCGTTTCCGCCACCTGCACGAGGGCCAGGCGTGGTTCCTGGGTGGCGTCCAGCAGGGGCTGCAGGTTGACCCAGGCATAGGCGATGCGCACCGGCGTGCCGTGCAGGCTTTCGGTGCGGAAGTGCACGCGGCCGCTGCGCTCGGCGTCGTCCGGGTTCGGCAGGGGCAGGTCGCGGTCGCCGTCGACGATCTCGCCGCGCGGGCCGCTGATCTGGAAATAGACGCTGTCGACGTCGTCCGCACGGAGGATGTCGCGCGCGGTGCCGGGCAGGCGCGCGATCACGTTACCGTCGACTTCCTTGACCTGCTGGGCGAGCACCGTGACGTTGTCTTCCAGCGCGTGGTCGAACGGTTGATTGGCGATCGATTTCGCGACCAGGTAAGTGATCGCGATGCTCATCGGCCACAGCAGCAGCAGCGGGGCCAGCATCCAGTCGAGGATTTCGCCGAACAGCGAGTGCTGGATGCTTTCTTCCGGTTCGGGCGTGGGCGGGACGTAGAGCTCGTCTGCCGGCTCCGCGACGGTCAGCGGATCCGGTCCGGCCGCGCGCCGCTTGAACCGCTTCACTTGTTGCCGCTGGCCGGTTCGGCGCTCTTGCGGGCGCTGTCACGGGGGGTATCGGAATAACGTTCCAGGCAATAGCCCAGGCCGCGCACGGTGGCGATGCGGATCCCGCCCGTCTCGATCTTCTTGCGCAGGCGGTGCACGTAGACCTCGATGGCGTTGTTCGACACCTCCTCGCCCCATTCGCACAGGTGGTCGACGAGCTGTTCCTTCGACACGAGCCGGCCCGTGCGCGCCAGCAGGATTTCCAGCAGGCCGAGCTCGCGCGCGGACAGGTCGAGCATCTGGTCGTTGATGTAGGCGCTGCGGCCGACCTGGTCGTACGCGAGCGGGCCGTGGCGGATGACGGTCGAGCCGCCGCCCTGGCCGCGGCGGGTGAGGGCGCGCACGCGCGCTTCCAGTTCCGACAGCGCGAACGGCTTCGGCATGTAGTCGTCGGCGCCGGCGTCGAGGCCGCCCACGCGTTGCTCGATGGAATCGGCGGCCGTCAGGATCAGCACGGGCAGCAGCGAGCCGCGCGCGCGCAGGCGGCGCAGCACGTCGAGGCCGGACAGCCTGGGCAGGCCGAGGTCGAGGATCAGGAGATCGAACTCCTGGGTCGACAGCGCCGTGTCGGCGTCCTGGCCGTTCTTGACGCAATCGATCGCGTAGCCCGACTGGCGCAAGGAGCGCGTCAGCCCATCGGCCAATACGCTATCATCTTCGGCTAGTAAAATACGCATCTTTTCTCCCGGCTTTCGTTGTTCGACCCCGCTAACTCGCTTATTGTGTGTGAAGTTTCGCAACATGTCGAATCGGTCAAGCGTTGGTAAATATCGCTTGCCAAAACCACTGGGATTTTATACAGTACTTCCTATTGAAATCGCGCGAGCGGCCCTCACCTTGGTTCACTCTAGGACAGAAAGAAAGTTATGGACGATAAAAAATCCGCAGTAAATGCAGCCGAGAAGGGCAAGGCGCTGGCAGCAGCCCTCGCGCAGATCGAAAAGCAATTCGGTAAAGGCTCGGTGATGCGCATGGATGCCAATGCGCCCGTCGAGGAAGTGCAAACCGTATCGACCGGCTCGCTGGGCCTGGACATCGCACTCGGCGTCGGCGGCCTGCCGCGCGGCCGTATCGTCGAGATCTACGGCCCGGAATCGTCGGGCAAGACGACGCTGACCCTGCAGACCATCGCCCAGATGCAGAAGCTGGGCGGCACCTGCGCATTCATCGACGCCGAGCACGCGCTGGACGTGACCTATGCGCAAAAGCTGGGCATCAAGCTGGACGAGCTGCTGATCTCGCAGCCGGACACGGGTGAGCAGGCGCTGGAAATCACGGACGCCCTGGTGCGTTCGGGCAGTGTCGACATGGTGGTCATCGACTCGGTGGCGGCACTGACGCCGCGCGCCGAGATCGAAGGCGACATGGGCGACTCCCTGCCGGGCCTGCAGGCCCGCCTGATGTCGCAGGCGCTGCGCAAGCTGACCGGTTCGATCAACCGTACGAACACCCTGGTGATCTTCATTAACCAGATCCGTATGAAGATCGGCGTCATGTTCGGCAGCCCGGAAACCACGACCGGCGGTAACGCGCTGAAGTTCTACGCCTCCGTGCGCCTGGACATCCGCCGTACCGGTTCGATCAAGTCGGGCGACGAGGTGATCGGTAACGAGACGAAGGTCAAGGTCGTCAAGAACAAGATCGCGCCGCCGTTCAAGGAAGCGCACTTCGACATCCTGTATGGCGAAGGCACGTCGCGCGAAGGCGAGATCATCGACCTGGGCGTGGACAACAAGATCGTCGAGAAGGCGGGTTCGTGGTACAGCTACGGTGGCGAGCGCATCGGCCAGGGCAAGGACAATGCCCGTATCTTCCTGCGGGAGCGTCCGGCACTGGCGCGCGAGATCGAGAACAAGGTCCGCGCCGCCCTCGGCGTGCGCGAACTGCCGCCGGCCCCGGCCGGCAGTGCTGCGGTCGAGCCGGCAGCCATCGGCGACGGCGAGTAATCGTCCCTGATGGTGCGCCAGCAGCTGAGCCTGAAGGCTCGCGCGTTGAAGTATCTGTCGATGCGCGAGCACAGCCGGCTCGAACTGGCGCGCAAGCTGTCGCGCTATGCGGAGGAGGGCGACGACGTCGAAGCCCTCCTCGATTTCCTTGAAAAGAACAACTGGCTGTCGCAGGAGCGTTTTGCCGAATCGCTGGTAAACCGGCGTGCCGGGCGCTACGGCAACAACCGGGTGCTCTCCGAACTCCAGCAGCATGGCGTCAAGGGCGAAGCGCTCGACGAGCTCAAGTCCGGACTGAAGGAATCCGAAACGGCACGGGCCCGCGAGGTCTGGCGCCGCAAGTTCGGCAGCGTTCCGCAGGATGCCGAAGAACGCGGCAAGCAGATGCGCTTCCTGCTGCAACGCGGCTTTTCCCAAGGTGCGGTGCGCGCCGCGCTCAAGGGCGGCCACGATGACGACGACCTCTGATCTCATCGTTGTGAATACCCCACTGTCGCTCTGCTTATGACCGTAGGCTTGCGCTTTCGGCATCACAACTTCGCAACATCTTCCCTTATCTTCCCTGCAAAAACCCTTCTCTCACCGGGGAGACGGTGCACAGCCCGGCACCCTGTGCTAAACTTTCATGGTTTAAGCAGCGCCGCAAGAGCGGTTGTTGCCGTAGAAGCTGCGGCAACGTGCATCAGGCACAACGGCTGCAAATTTTTTCGCCGCATACCGGCATTGGTGTTTATGCCCCTGTCTCCTCCCGCTCCGCGTAAGCCAAGGCACACGCGCGCCATTACCGTCGAAGCGTTCGCGCGCGACGATGGCCTGTGGGACCTCGACGCCTGCATCCGCGACACCAAGACGCATGACATTGCCCTGCCTTCCGGCTCCCGTCCGGCCGGCCTGCCGGTGCACGAACTCAAATTGCGAGTGACGATCGACCGCGACATGAACATCGTCGACGCCGAAGCCGCGTCCGATGCCGTACCCTATCCCGGTTTCTGCGACACCATTGCCCCTGCCTATAAAAAGCTTGTCGGCTTGTCGCTGCTGAAACATTTCCGATTGCATCTGAAGGACCGCCTGTCCGGGGTACTCGGCTGCACCCACCTGACCGAACTCGCGCAAGTCCTGCCCACCGCGGCAATCCAGGCCTTCGCCGATGACGCGATGGCCAACCGCGCGGTCGATGCTTCGACCGCGCGGCCTTATGAACTGGACCGCTGCCACGCGCTGCGCCTCGATGGCCCCGCCGTCGAAACGTACTATCCGCGCTGGGCTCTCAAGGCGGTGCCGGGGTAGTGTGGTCCGGAGTAGACTCCGGATTTGTCGCTTAATTTTTCAACCGCATTTCTAAATCAGTAACAGAAGAAGGGAAGCCAGCATGAAAATCCATGAGTATCAGGGCAAAGAGATCCTCCGAAAATTCGGAGTGACCGTTCCGCGCGGCATTCCGTGCTTGTCGGTTGACGAGGCTGTCAAGGCAGCTGAAGAGCTGGGCGGTCCGGTTTGGGTGGTCAAGGCCCAGATCCATGCTGGCGGCCGTGGTAAAGGCGGCGGCGTGAAAGTCGCCAAGTCGCTGGAGCAAGTGCGCGAATACGCCAACCAGATCCTGGGCATGCAACTGGTAACCCACCAGACCAGTCCGGAAGGCCAGAAA
Source organism: Massilia sp. (assembly GCA_045810485.1). Classification (GTDB taxonomy): domain Bacteria; phylum Pseudomonadota; class Gammaproteobacteria; order Burkholderiales; family Burkholderiaceae_D; genus Telluria. Next base: position 14,809 of record JBJMVU010000227.1, read on the forward strand.
GTCCGTCGCCTGCTGATCGAAGAAGGCGCCGACATCAAGCAAGAACTGTACGTCTCGCTGGTCACCGACCGCGTCACCCAGAAGATCGTGCTGATGGCCTCGTCGGAAGGCGGCATGGACATCGAAGAAGTCGCGCACAGCAACCCGGAAAAAATCCACAACGTCGTGATCGAGCCGTCGGTCGGCCTGACCGACGCGCAGGCTGACGACGTCGCCCGCAAGATCGGCGTGCCGGAAGGCTCGATCGCCGCCGCCCGCGTGAACCTGCAAGGCCTGTACAAAGCCTACTGGGAAACCGATTGCTCGCTGGCCGAAATCAACCCGCTGATCGTGACCGGCGACGGTAAAGTCATCGCCCTGGACGCCAAGTTCAACTTCGACCCGAACGCCCTGTTCCGTCATCCGGAAATCGTCGCCTACCGCGACCTGGACGAAGAAGATCCGGCCGAAGTCGAAGCCTCGAAATTCGACCTGGCTTACATCTCGCTGGACGGCAACATCGGCTGCCTGGTGAACGGCGCCGGCCTGGCCATGGCCACCATGGACACC
>JBJMVU010000228.1:0-46008 GCA_045810485.1 Massilia sp.
CTCAACAACCAGCTCACCGACTTCTCGTTCGATTCGCGCGACGCGACCGGTCCGATCGCCAACCGCGTGGAGCCGGGCAAGCGTCCGCGCAGCGCGATGAGCCCCACGATCGTGTTCGATAAAAAGACCGGCAGGTTCGTCGAAGCGGTCGGCTCGCCGGGCGGTCCGCTGATCATCAATTACGTGGCCAAGGTCCTCGTCGGCACGCTCGACTGGGGCCTCGACATGCAGCAGGCGATCTCGCTGCCCAACTTCGGCAGCCGCAACGGCCCGACCGAGCTGGAGGCGGGACGCTTCCCGCTGTCCGAGGTGAAGGCGCTCGAGGCGCGCGGCCACACGGTGCGCGTGTTCGAGCAGACGTCGGGCCTGCAGGGCATCGCGCGCACCGAGATCCACGGCGTGCCCCTGTGGTTCGGCGGCGCCGACCCCCGCCGCGAGGGTGTCGCCAAAGGCGAATAGGGTGGGCGGCCCTCCGCCCACGCGCGAGCATTACACGTGGGCACGGGGCGCCCACCCAACCGGACCGTTTGATTGTTTGTCAAGGCCCTTATACAACGAAGTGTTTGTCGAAGAGCTATTTATTCAACGCAAGGTCAGCAGAGTTTGCTAATCTTGCCGTGTGGACATTGAATGTAAAACGGGGCTGATCCTCAGCGGTGGCGGCGCGCGCGCGGCCTACCAGGCGGGGGTCCTGCAGGCGATCTCCCGCATCCTGGGGGAGGCGGGCTGGCCCGCTGCGCGCAATCCGTTCGACATCATCTGCGGCACGTCGGCCGGCGCCCTCAACGCCGCGGCGCTGGCCTGCCGCGCCGACGACTTCAGCGACGCCGTCGACCAGCTGGCGGACGTGTGGGAGGGCATCGATGTCACGCAGGTCTACCGCGCCGATTCGCTCGGCGTGCTGCGCTCCGGCGCGCGCTGGCTGTCGCTGCTGTCGTTCGGCTGGATGCTGCGCCAGTGGCACGCGACGCCGCCGGCTTCGCTGCTCGACAACACGCCGCTCGTCGGCCTGCTGCACCACATGCTCGACCTGCCGCGCCTCGACGCCGCGCTTGCCAGCGGCTGCCTGGACGCGCTCGCCGTCACCGCGTCGTCGTACAGCGGCGGCCAGCACGTCACGTTCTACCAGAGCGAACGCGAGATCGCGCCGTGGAAGCGGCACCAACGCCTCGCTTTGCAGGGGCAGATCGGCGTCGACCACCTGCTCGCGTCGAGCGCGCTGCCGTTCATCTTCCCGGCCGTGCCGCTGTACCTGGACGGCCGCATGGAATACTGCGGCGACGGCTCGATGCGCCAGCTGGCGCCGATCGCGCCCGCGATCCACCTGGGCGCGCGCCGCGTGCTCGTCGTGGGGGCGGGGCGCATGAACGAGACCATGAACCACCTGCCGGCGCAGGTACGCTATCCGAGCGTGGCGCAGATCGCCGGCCACGCGCTGTCGTCGATCTTCCTCGACGGCCTCGCGATGGACATCGAGCGCCTGCAGCGCGTCAACGATACGTTGTCGATGCTGCCGGACGAGCTGCTGGCGAAGACGCCGCTGCGCCGCATCGACCTGCTCGCGATCGTGCCGTCGGAACGCCTGGACGACATCGCGGCGCGCCACACGCACAATCTGCCGGGGCCCGTGCGCACGCTGCTGGGCGGGATCGGCGCGACCGAGAGGCGCGGCGCCGCGCTCGCGTCCTATCTGCTGTTCGAAGGCGGCTACACGCGCGAACTGATGGCGCTGGGCCAGCGCGACACCCACGCCCGCCGCCACGACGTACTGGAGTTTTTCGAAGCATGAGACGATGGCTGTTCATGTTGATTGCGCTGCTGTGGGTCGTCGTGGCCCACGCCGCGCCGACCCCGACCCTGCGCTTCGAGCACCTGTCGGTGGACGACGGCCTGGCGCAGGAGTCCGTGCTGTCCATCGTCCAGGACCCGGACGGGTTCATGTGGTTCGGCACGCAGTCCGGCCTGTCGCGCTATGACGGCTACCGCTTCACGAATTTCCGCAACGTGGTCGGCGATCCGAAGACGCTCGCCAACAACTGGGTGCGCGTGCTGTACGTCGACCGCAAGGGCCGGCTGTGGATCGGCACGGACGGCGGCCTCGATCGCTACGAGCCGAAGACCGGCACGTTCACCCATTTCCTGCCGGAGGAACCGGCCAAGCGGGGCAACGGCAACCGCCACATCCGCGCCATCCTGGACGACGGCAAGGAAGGCCTGTGGCTCGCGACGGCCGACGGCCTGCAGCACTTCGACATCGCGACCGGCCGCTTCGAGACGTGGCACCACGTGCCGGGCGTGCCGGACAGCCTCGCGTCGGACAAGCTGACGGCCCTCGCGCGCGCGCGCGACGGCCACCTGTGGATCGGCACCGCGTCGGGCCTCGACAGCCTCGATCCGGAGCGGATGCACTTCCGCCACCACGCGTCGCCGCGCGGCGGCAAGTACGACTTCGTACAGACGCTGATGGTCGATGCCGGCCAGGGACTGTGGGTCGGCAGCATGGGCGGCCTGGAACGCCTGCCGCTCGGCCAGGAGGGCGAGGTGCGCACGTTCGGCGTGGACGACGGCATGCCGCCCGGCGAGATCAGCGTGCTGTACGAGGATGCCGAGCGCCAGGTGTGGGTCGGCTCGCACGACCGCGGCCTGTACCGCTGGCTGCCCGCGCCGGGCCGCTTCGAGCGCCATCCGCACCGCATCACCGACAGCTACAGCCTGGGCGACAACCAGGTGACGGCGCTGTACGGCGACCGCGTGGGCACGTTCTGGGTGGGCACGTGGTACGGCGGCGTGTCGCGCGCCGACATGGGCAGCGGCGGCTTCGCGCGCATCGTGCGCGGCGACGACACGCCGCTCGCGCTGGAAGACAACAAGGTGCGCGGCATCGTCGCCGAGGGCGGCGGCAAGCTGTGGCTCGCGACGAACGGCGGCCTGCACCTGTTCGATCCGGCGACCGGTGCGGACCAGGCATGGCGCCTCGCGCCCGTCGAATCCGGGCTGTCGGGCGACGCGATGGCGACGTCCGCGGCGCTCGGCCGCGACGGCACCGTCTGGGTCGGCACGCGCAACGGCCTCGCGCACTTCGATCCGAAGACCGCCCGCTTCACGCGCCGCGCGCTGTCCACGGACGACGTCGACGCCAACTACGTGCGCAACGTGCACGTCACGCGCGACGGCACCCTGTGGGCCGCGAGCCGCGGCGGCCTGCACCGCATCACGCCCGACGGCAGGCAGGCGACCTATCAACACGACCCGGCGGCGGCCGCGAGCCTGGCCGACAACATCGTGCGTCCGATGCTGGAAGACCGCCACGGCCGCTTCTGGGTCGGCACGTTCGACGGCCTCGACCTGCTCGACCGCGCCACCGGCAAGTTCCGCCACTTCCGCCACGACCCGGACGACCCCACCAGCCTGTCGCACGACGAGGTGCACTACCTGCTGGAAGACCGGCGCGGCGACCTGTGGGTCGGCACGGCCGTGGGCCTGAACCGCATGGTGATCGGCGCCGACGGCACGCCGCGCTTCCAGCGCTACACGGTGCGCGACGGCATGGCGGACGACGTCGTGGCGGCGATGCAGGAAGACCTCGACGGTTTCATCTGGGTGTCCAGCTCGAGCGGCCTGCACCGGCTCGATCCGGCCAGCGGCGCCTGGCGCAACTACAACGCGACCGACGGCACGATCGAGGGCGCGTATTTCGACGCGTCCGCGCTGCGCGTGGCCGACGGTACGCTCTACTTCGGCGGCAACAACGGCATCACGGCGTTCAATCCGCGCGCGCTGCACGACAACCTGATCGCACCGCGCGCCGTCATCACCGGCCTGCAGATCTTCGGCCAGCCGTGGCAGGACGTCCGGCCGGGCATGCTGCCGGGTCCCATCGAACGGCTGTCCGGCATCACGCTCACACCGCAGGATTCCGTGTTCTCGCTGGAGTTCTCGGCGCTGCACTTCGCCGCGCCCAGCCGCAACCGCTTCGCGTACCGCCTCGTCGGCTTCGACCAGGACTGGATCGGCGTCGACGCCGGCAAGCGCTTCGCCACCTACACGAACCTCGACCCGGGCAGCTACACGTTCCAGGTGCGCGCGGCGAACAAGGACGGCGTGTGGAGCGACGCCGCCGCCACGCTCGAAGTCACGGTGCTGCCGCCGTACTGGAAGACGTGGTGGTTCCGCACCCTGTGCGCGCTGGTCGTGATCGGCTGCGGCTACGGCGCGTACCGCATCCGCGTGGACGTCCTGCGCCGCCAGAAGGCCATGCTGGAACAGCAGGTCAGCGCGCGTACCGAACGCATCGAACAGCAGAACCGCCTGCTCGAACGCCAGACCGAGGAATTGCGCGAGCAGGAACGGCAGGTGCGGCGCCGCACGAACGAGCTGGCGCTCGCCAACGACGCGCTGCAGGAAAACGAGGAGCGCTTGTATCAGGCCAAGCAGCGCGCGGAAGACGCCACGCGCCAGAAGTCCGAATTCCTCGCCAATATGAGCCACGAGATGCGCACGCCGCTGGCCGGCGTGATCGGCATGCTGGGCTTCGCGCTGCGCGACACGGCGCTGCGCGAATCGACGCGCGAGCAGGTCCTGCGCGGCCAGGCCAATGCGCAGTCGCTGCTGGCGATCATCAACGACCTGCTCGATTTTTCCAAGATCGAGGCGGGCAAGCTGACCATCGAGAACATCGACTTCGCGCTGGACGAAGCGATCTCGCACGTGGGCACGCTGTTCGAGGAACAGGCCGGCGCGCACAGCGTGGGCTTCGCCGTGCGCCTCGATCCGGACCTGCCGCGCTTCGTCGTGGGCGACCCGACCCGGCTGCGCCAGATCCTCGTGAACCTCGTCGGCAACGCGTTCAAGTTCACCGAGAGCGGTTCCGTCACCGTGCGCGTCGAGCGCCGTTCCGAGGACCAGCACGACCGCGCCGGCCGCAACATGATCCGCTTCTCGGTGGAAGACACGGGCATCGGCATCGCGCCGGACGCCTTGCCGCGCCTGTTCCAGAAATTCGAGCAGGCCGACGCAACGACGACGCGCCGCTACGGCGGCACGGGCCTGGGCCTCGCGATCTGTCGCCAGCTCGTCGAACTGATGGGCGGCACGATCGGCGTGGCCAGCACCCCGGGCGTGGGCTCCACGTTCAGCTTCGTGCTGCCGCTGGCGGACGGCGTGCAGCCGCACTCGGTCGTCGACCAGCCGCGCGCGCCGCACACGCACCGCCTGCGCGTGCTGTGCGCGGAAGACTATCCGACCAACCAGATCATCGTGCGCATGATGCTGGAAGAACTGGGCCACCAGGTCGACGTCGTCGAGAACGGCCTGCTGGCCGTGATGGCCTGCGCACGCACGCGCTACGACCTGATCCTGATGGACGGCCGCATGCCCGAGATGGACGGGGCCACGGCCACGCGCGTGATCCGCGCGGGCGGCCCGCTGGAATCGCCCGTGCTCGACCAGCACCTGATGATCGTCGCGCTCACCGCGAACGTCAGCGAGGAAGACCGCACGCGCTACCTGGCCTGCGGCATGGACGCCTTCATCACCAAGCCGATCGACGACACGCAGCTCCACTATCACCTCACGCGCGCCATCGAGCGCCAGCTGCAGCGCGGCATCGAGCTCGCGCCGATGCCGGAAGCGGCCGCGCGCGCGCCGTCGACGGCCGAGCTGGACGCGATGTTCGACGTGCCGGGTGACGCCGTCGTGCCGGCGGCCGTGTCGGCACAAAGCGCGTCCCGGCGCGCGGGCGACCTGAAGGCGCGGCTGCGCAGCGCCTTCCTGGCCGACCTGCCGCGCCGCCGCGCCGAACTGGACACCGCGCTGGCGGCGGGCGACCATGACACGGCCGGCCGTGTCCTGCACGGCATGAAGGGCAGCGCCGGCTACCTCGGTGAAGATACGCTGCGCGCGCTGTGCGCCGAACTGGAAGACCTGGCCGACGCGGACCAGCTCGACGCCGTGCGCGCCGGCCTGCCGCGCCTGTGGGACCGGCTGGCCCGTTTTGAAGCGGAAACCGCCTGAATCGTGCGCTTGTAAGTTATCTGTATAATTGCTATTTAACAATTGCGACACAATGGGGCAGGGATGAAGGTATTGATAGTCGACGATGACGTGGTGTCGCGCATGATGCTGATGCACATGATCGACAGCACCGCGAGCGGCGTGTTCGACGTGCTGGAAGCGGAGGATGGGGAAGACGCGTGGGCGCAGCTCGCCGGCGGCGCCGATCCCGCGCTGCTGTTCTGCGACCTGCGCATGCCGCGCCTGTCCGGCATGGAATTGCTGGCGCGCGTGAAAGCGGACGCCCGCTTCGCCGGCCTGCCGTTCGTCCTCGTCTCGGCGGCGGCCGACGGCGCGACGATGGAGCAGGCGCTGTCCCTCGGCGCCGCCGGCTACATCGTCAAGCCGTTCGACGCCGCACGCGTCGCGCAGCACCTGCAGCCCCTGATGCGCACCCAGGACGAGCAGCCCGCCGCCACGCTGCGCCGCCTCGGCATCGACGCCACGCGCCTGCTGCTGTACCTGGGCGGCCTGCAGCGCCAGCTCGTCAGCGCCGGCGCCGACCTGGGCGCGCTGCTGGCCGCGAGCCAGGTCGACGCCGCGCGCGCCCACCTCGCGCGCCTGTGCGAAGGGTGCCGCACGCTGGGCCTGCACGGCGCCGCGGCCGGCTTCGACGCGTTGCGCTCCGCCCCGGACGGCGCCGCCCTGACGCGCGAACTGGAAGCCGCGCACCGCGCCGTCCTGCGCCAGACCGATGCTCTCAGGCACCTCGCGATGTAATGTTCACGCCTGTCCGCAACGTTGAATTCCTGCTGGAAAACGCGAAAAATGTTGTCGGAAATGTTGTAAATCGACCCTCCACACGGCTGCGGAATCCGGCATACTGATCCTTTGCCGTGGCCGGCACGCAGCACATCCCAGGCAGAACGGCAACTTGTCGGGCGTCTTTTTTGCCCCCATACGGACTGCGCCAAGCGCGCGCCGTCCGTCATGAGCTTGTCATTAAAATAGTCGGTTTTCAGGGCGCCTCGTGAAGCCGCCGCGAGCGGCCGCAGGTTTGGCCGGGCCACGCTGGCCGGGCCACGCTGGCCGGGCCACGCTGGCCGGGCCACGCTGGCCGAGAAGCGCAACGGTACGAGAGTACAGCGGGCATCGCAGGCCAAAGCTGCAACGCGCAGCAGGTTTTTCGACGTGCCCTTGCACGGCAGCGCAGACTGCTGGGAAGGACCATTGACCAGGGATTGCATGAGCGAGGACTATGAAGACCACGGTTTCCCCCAGCCTCACTTTCCTTACCGGCGGCGGCCACATGGCCGCGCGTATCGCCGCACATGACTGGCGCGCCACGGCGCTCGGCCCCATCGAGGGCTGGCCGGCCGCGCTGCGCACGGCCCTGGGCCTGGCGCTGAACTCCCGGTTCCCCACCTTGTTGTGCTGGGGCGCCGAGCTGATCAGTTTTCATAACGACGCCTGCACCCCATTGCTCGGCGACAAGGCGGCGCTGGGCCTGCCGTTTCGCACGGTCTGGCCGGAAGTGTGGGACACCGTCGGACCGATCGCCACGAAGGCGTATGCGGGCGAGGCCTGCCATCACGAAGACATGCCCGTGCTGATGGCGCGCCACGGCTATCCGGAGCAGAGCTGGTTCACGTTCTCGTACAGCCCCGTGCGCGACGACGACGGCACCGTCGGCGGCATCCTGTGCACGGTCGTCGAGACGACGGACAAGGTGCGCGCGCAGGCGGCGCTGCGCCAGAATGAAGAAACGCTGCGCCGCCTGAACGGGGCGCTCACGCACCAGGTCGCGTCGCACGCGAGCGACCGCGAACGCCTGTGGCGCATCTCGCCCGACGTGATGGCCGCGGCGTCGCTGGCGACGGGGCGCTTCCTCACCGTGAACCCGGCGTTCACCACGTCCTTCGGCTGGAGTCCGGAAGAGGCGACCACGCGCCCGTTCATGGACATGGTGTACCCGGACGACCGCGAGGACGTGCTTGCCAGGATGCAGGTCCTGGCCGACGGCACGCCGCTCGTCGGCTACGAGACGCGCGTGCTGCACAAGGACGGCTCGTACCGCTGGGTGTCGTGGACGATCTCCCCGGAAGGCGAACTGCTGTACGGTGTCGCGCGCGACATCACGGCGGAAAAGCACCAGGCCGACGCGCTGCGCCAGGCCGAGGAAGCGCTGCGCCAGTCGCAGAAGATGGAAGCCGTCGGCCAGCTGACGGGCGGCCTCGCGCACGATTTCAACAACATGCTGGCGGGCGTGTCGGGCCATCTGGAACTGATGAAGCTGCGCCTGCGCATGGGCCAGACGGGCGACCTGCTGGCGCGCATCGACGCCGCCCTCGGCGTGACCCAGCGCGCGGCCGCGTTGACGCACCGCCTGCTGGCGTTCTCGCGCCGCCAGGCGCTCGATCCGAAGCCGACCAGCGTCAATGCGCTCGTGATGTCGATGACGGACCTGATCGAGCGCGCGGCCGGCCCGTCGATCGCCGTGCGCACGCGCCTCGCCGCCACGCTGTGGACGACCCTGTGCGACCCGAACCAGCTGGAAAGCGCGTTGCTGAACCTGGCGAACAATGCGCGCGACGCGATGCCGGAAGGCGGCCTGCTCGTCATCGAGACGGACAACGTCACCTTGAGCCCGGCCCAGGCGCGCCGCCATGGCGACCTGCGGCCCGGCGAGTATGTGCAGGTGAGCGTGCGCGACAACGGCGCCGGCATGGCGCCCGACGTCGTCGCGCGCGCGTTCGACCCGTTCTTCACGACCAAGCCGATGGGGCAGGGTACCGGTCTGGGCCTGTCGATGGTGTACGGTTTCGCGCACCAGTCGGGCGGCAACGTGCGCATCGAATCGCGGCCGGGACATGGTGCGGAAGTGCGCCTGCTGCTGCCGCGCCACCTGGTCGAGACGCCGCCGGCCGCGAGCCCGGACGCCGAACCGCCGCTGGAGGCGGGCACGCGCAAGGGCGTCGTGATGGTCGTCGACGACGAGGCGGACATCCGCGCCGTGATGAGCGAGGTGCTGGAGCTGCAGGGCTACACGGTCCTTGTCGCGTGCGACGCCCCGCAGGCGCTGCGCCTCCTGAAGGACACGCGGCCGGACATGCTCGTGACGGACGTGGGCCTGCCGAACGGGATGAACGGCCGCCAGCTGGCCGACCACGTGCGCGTGCAGTGGCCGCAACTGCCCGTGCTGATGGTGACGGGCTATGCGGAAAGCACGGTCATGAAGAACGAGAAGCTGCCCGTGCAGATGGAGATCCTGACCAAGCCGTTCGCGATGAATGCGCTGGTCGACAAGGTCGGCTGCATGCTGGCGCTGGGCGTGGGTGCGGAGACCGGCGCCGAAGCCGCGTAGGGTGGGCATATTTGGGGCCGGGGGCCCCAAATGAGTGCCCACCATCCGCCAGCGATCAGGCGGCCAGGTCGGTCTCGCCGTCGTCCAGCGTGACGGGTTCCCCGAATTGCACGGTGCGCGTGGCGATGTCGTGGTACGCGCCCACGAGACCCATCTCGCCGCGCGCGATGCGCTCGCGCAGGAAGGCGCTGCCGGCGATGATCTCGTCCAGCGAGTTCTCGATATTGCGGCGCGTGACCTGTTCGAGCAGCGCCTTGCCCTCGGCCGGATGGCGGACGCCGCACTGGCACTGGTCGACCGCCTTGCGGATCTTGCCCGTGATCGCCCCCATGCTGTGCGCGCCTTCGTTCTGCAGCGCGAGACCGATCGCGCCGCAGCTCGAGTGGCCTTTCACGACGATCAGTTTCGCGCCCAGTTTATGGGCGATCTCCAGGCTGCCGATGATCTCGCGGCTGATCACGTTGCCGGCGATGCGGATCGTCAGCAGGTCGCCGAGGCCGGCATCGAAGATGATCTCCGGCGACGTGCGCGAGTCGATGCAGTTGACGACGACCGCCATCGGGTGCTGCCCGCCCGCCGTCGCCTCCACCTGGTGCAGATAGTATTTCTTCGTCGTGCGGCCCGCGCGGAAGCGCTCGTTGCCGTCGCGCAGCAGCTGCAGCACGTCTTCCGGACGCAGCCTGGTCTGCGTGTCCTTGTCGAGGGCGGGGACGAACTGGATCGGGTCGTGCAGGCTGTATTCGTCGCGCAGGCCGATGACGTTCAACTTGACGTTGCGTTCCGCCGCGACGACGCGGTAATCGTTGATGACTTCCAGTACGTCGTGGTCGATGTAGTCCGAGTTGGCCGCGTCGATCAGCACGTTCGCGTTCTCCGGGATTTCCCACAGCGCGCTCTTGATCGTCGCCTTGTTCAGGAACGACACCTGGTTCGGCAATTCCATCTTGACGACTTCGCCGATGTGCAGGCGGTACTGTTCCATCGAGAACGGATTCTTGAAGTGGCTGCGCATCAGGTAGAACAGGGCGGCGGCCAGGCCGATCAGCACGCCGGTCAGCAGGTCCGTCAGCACGATGGCGGCGACGGTGACGGCGAACGGCACGAACTGCGACCAGCCCTTCTTGTACATGTCGCGGAACAGCGAGACCTTGGCCAGCTTGTAGCCCGTGACGATGAGGATCGCGGCCAGCGCGGCGAGCGGGATCAGGTTCAGGGCGGGCGCCAGCACGAGCACGCTGGCGAGCAGCAGCAGGCCGTGGAGAATGGTCGAGGCCTTCGTCCGGTTGTCGTTCTGGATGTTGACGGAACTGCGCACGATGACGGACGTGACGGGCAGGCCGCCCAGCAGGCCGGCGCAGATATTGCCGACGCCCTGCGCGACGAGTTCCCGGTTCGTCGGCGTTTCGCGCTTGTGCGGATCGAGCTTGTCGACCGCTTCCACGTTCAGCAGCGTTTCCAGCGAGGCGACGATGGCGATCGTGAAGCCGACGATCCAGACGTCGTGGTTCATGAAATGGGCGAGATCCGGGAACTGGATATACGACCCGAGATTGCCGATATCGACGGGCGGAATATCGACGAGGTGCGCGGGATCGATACTCAGGGCCGGAAAGAAACGATCGAATGTCACATTCAGTGCAACGCCCAATGCCACGACGAACAGCGGCGCCGGCAGCAATTTGAAGTTCTTGAATGGCGTCTTGTCCCAATAAATGAGGATCAGCATCGAGAGCAGCGCAATGATCATGGCGCCCGGCGTGATCGCATTGAATGCGTGCGCAATGGCGGAAAACGTATTTTCGCCATTTGCCTGGATGAACGACGTTTCATCGGCCTGATTGGCGTCATAGCCGAATGCATGCGGAATCTGTTTGAGAATGAGCAGAATGCCGATCGCCGCCAATAACCCCTTGATCACGTTCGACGGAATGTAATTGGCGATAAATCCGGCGCGGGCGATGCCCATTGCCAGTTGCATCACACCGGCGATCAGGATGGCCGCGAGCAGGACTTCGAAGGCGCCGAGTTTCGTGATCGAGGCGAGGACGACGGCCGCCAGCCCCGCAGCGGGGCCGCTGACGCTCGTATGGGAACCGCTGATGGCGCCCACGACGATGCCGCCGATAATGCCGGAAATAATCCCGGAAAACAAAGGTGCGCCCGATGCGAGGGCAATCCCCAGACACAGGGGCAAGGCGACAAGGAAGACTACTATGCCGGCCGGCAAATCGTACTTGAGGGTATTCGTATGCATGGGAATCTCACGGAAGAACGATGGTTGTCAGTCAGAATGCGCAGTTCGTTTTGCGCATGGCGATATAACGATTCACATCGGTTTGTCACCGATGAACCGGGATTCATGAACGTTTGATTTGGGATGAATCAAAACGGTGCAATGCACCTTTTTGATGCATTTTCAGGAACGTCGATTGTTAAAACGACGGGGAAAAAATATAACATGCAGTTTGCAAATGCGTCCAGCATGCGCGCGCAAACGTTACAATTATTTCGACTAAATAGATTTGAATAAAAGCGGTTTTTCCCGGGGTATTTTTATTGCTTTGAATAACGCCGGATTGGGAGTCTGATAAAGCTGCGGGCGAGGGCGTGCGGCGCCGGGAGGGGAGAACGTTGTGGGAGGTGCGTGCCTGCTGTAGAATAGCTGGCTGCAGTACGCAGAGTGTCGCCATAGTACAATGGATAGTACAAGGTCCTCCTAAGACTTAGATGCAGGTTCGATTCCTGCTGGCGACACCACTTCCACCGCCTCCCACTCTTTTACGGAAGTCCGCGAACCGATCGGCGTCGCGGCCGCTCACACCATGGCTGTCATTTCCCTCTCTTCCGCGCAACTGGCATTCGGCCACGTCGCGCTGCTCGATCATGCCGATTTCTCGCTGGAAGCCGGCGAACGCGTCGGCCTCATCGGCCGCAACGGCACCGGCAAATCGTCGCTGCTGAAAATCATTTCCGGCCGCTCGAAGCTGGACGACGGCCTGCTCGTCATGCAGCAGAACGTCAAGATCGCCTACGTCGAGCAGGAGCCGACGTTCGATCCGGAGACGACCGTGTTCGACGCCGTCGCGATGGGCATGGGCGACCAGCAGGCGATGCTGGCCGAGTACGAGTCGCTGACGGGGCAGTTTGGTCAGGGCAATGACGACGCGATCATGGAGCGCATGCACGATCTGCAGGTCAAGCTCGATGCGACGGATGCCTGGAACCTCGGCAACAAGGTCGAGACGACGCTGGACCGCCTGGGCCTGGCCGGCGATGCGAAGATGGGCACCTTGTCGGGCGGTATGCAGAAGCGCGTGGCGCTGGCCGTCGCGCTCGTGTCCGGCCCCGACGTGCTGCTGCTGGACGAACCGACCAACCACCTCGACTTCACCTCGATCCAGTGGCTGGAAGGCCTGCTGCGCGAATTCCGCGGCTCCGTGCTGTTCATCACCCACGACCGCCGCTTCCTCGACAACGTCGCCACGCGCATTGTCGAACTGGACCGCGGCCGCCTGCTCTCGTTCCCCGGCAACTTCAGCAAGTACCAGGAACGCAAGCGCGAACTGCTCGCGATCGAAGAGGTCGAGAACGCCAAGTTCGACAAGGTGCTCGCCCAGGAAGAAGTGTGGATCCGCAAGGGCGTGGAAGCGCGCCGCACCCGCAACGAAGGCCGCGTGCGCCGCCTGGAAGACTTGCGCCTGCAGCGCGTTGCGCGCCGCGACCAGCAGGGCCAGGTGCGCATCGACGTGGCGACCGGCGAGCGTTCCGGCAAGATCGTCGCGGAACTTGACAACATCTCGAAGTCGTACGGCGCCAAGACGATCGTGCAAAACTTTACCGGCACGATCATGCGTGGCGACAAGGTCGGCCTGATCGGCCCGAACGGCGCGGGCAAGACGACGCTGCTGAAAATCATCCTTGGCGAAGAAACGGTGGACAGCGGCAACGTCAAGCTGGGCACGCGCCTGAACGTCGCCTACTTCGACCAGATGCGCGCGCAGCTGAACGAGGAAGCGACGCTGGCCGATACGATCGCGCCGGGCAGCGACTGGGTCGAGATCAACGGCCAGCGCAAGCACGTGATGAGCTATCTGGGCGACTTCCTGTTTGCGCCCGAGCGCGCGCGTTCGCCCGTGAAATCGCTGTCGGGCGGCGAGCGCAACCGCCTGCTACTGGCGCGCCTGTTCGCCAAGCCGGCCAACTGCCTCGTGCTGGACGAGCCCACCAACGACCTCGACATCGACACGCTCGAGTTGCTGGAAGAACTGTTGACGGATTACAGCGGCACGGTCTTCCTCGTCAGCCACGACCGTACGTTCCTCGACAACGTCGTCACGCAAGTCATCGTTGCCGAAGGGCAGGGGATGTGGCGCGAATTCGTCGGCGGCTACAGCGACTGGGAGCGCGTGAAGGCGATGCCAGCGCCGGCGCCAGCGGTAGCACAAAAAGCCCCGGCAGGGAAAGCACCGGATATGTCATCCAACGCACAGAACGCGCCCGGCAAGAAGGTAAAGTTGAGTTACAAGGAGCAGCGAGAGCTGGAAGAATTGCCGAAGCTCATCGCCAGCCTTGAAGACGAGCAGTCGGCCATCACGGCACACCTGAATGCGCCCGACTTCTACAAGACCAATCCCGCTGATGCGCGCCGGATCAATGCGCGTTACGCGGAAATCGAGGCGCTGCTGCTCGACGCCCTGGAGCGTTGGGAAGGCCTCGAAGCGCGCGCGCGGGGCGACTAGCCCATGCGTTAGCGCATCGCTGAGCGCGGGCCAGGTGCCCGCTGACGGAGGAACATTGACTGAGCATGAAGACCGCTGCGCCGTGCCCGCCACGGCGGCCATCTCCGCCGACGCTCCCATGTTCAACCGCGCGGCCTGGCTCCGCATCCTGCCGTTTGCCGCGTACCTTGCCTTCATCGTCATCGGCGACGTGCTCGAACGCCTCGGTGTCCGGCAGGACACCCTGCGCTGGCTGTACCCCGCCAAGATCGCCCTCGTGGCCCTGTTGCTGGCGCTGTTCTGGCGCCAGTACCGCGAACTTTCCCGCGATTTTTCCCGCTTTCATCTCGCACCATCGCACGCACTGACCGCGCTGGCAACGGGCGTGCTCGTGCTCGTCCTGTGGATCGCGCTCGACGCGAAGTGGATGATCGTCGGCTCCCCCGCCGGCTTCGATCCGCGCGTCGGCGGCCGCATCGACTGGCTGCTCGTGGCGATCCGCATCGCCGGCGCCGCACTCGTCGTTCCCGTCATGGAAGAATTGTTCTGGCGCTCTTTCCTGATGCGATGGGTGGATGCGGCCGATTTCGAGTCGGTTGAGCCCTCTCAACTCACCCACAAAAGCTTCGTCATCACCGTCTTGCTGTTCGGTGTCGAACATAATCTCTGGCTTGCCGGGATCGTTGCGGGCGCGGCCTATAGCCTGCTGTACATGCATCACCGCAATTTGTGGTCGCCGATCCTCGCGCACGCCGTCACCAACGGCCTGCTGGGCGTGTGGGTGGTTCGGACCGGCAGCTGGTCGTACTGGTAAGCCGTCCGCCATTAACTTCAAGAAAAAGACAAACAATCATGCTGAATTTCCGCGTGCGTCCCCTTGCCCTGTTGCTCTGCACCCTGTTCACGCTGCCGGCCGGCGCCGGTCCCAGCGATGCGCTCCACCTCTATGCCGGCGTCGGCTACGGCCACGACGACAACCTGCTGCGCATCCCGGACGGCCAGCCCGCCTTCGACGGCACACGTGCCGATTCGTGGTGGCAGCGGGAGGGCGGATTGATCTTCGATAAGACCTATAGCCGCCAGCGGATTTCCATCGTGGCCAAGTTGTCGAAGTACGACTTCGACCACTTCAAACAGCTGAATTACGATGGCAAGGACTTGCAGGCAACCTGGTTCTGGCAGCTCGGCAACCACCTCGAAGGCAAGGTCGGCACCACGTACCTGCAGGTGCTGGCGCCGTACACCGATTTCCAGAGCAACGAGCGCAACCTGCGCCGCAGCCGCAGCAAGTTCGCGGAAGGCGCGTGGCGCTTCCACTCGTCCTGGCGCGTGCGCACGGGCTTCCAGCGCGACAAGTACGACTACGAGCTGTTCGCCCAGCGCTACAGCAACCGCACCGAGGATGCGAGCGAACTCGAGCTCGATTACCTGCCCAGCAGCGGCAGCACGGTGGGCCTCGTGGCGCGCCGGGTCAAGGGCAAGTATCCGTATCCGCGCCCCGTCGGTTCGGCCCTTCTCAACGACAATTTCACGCAGGACGAACTGAAGGCGCGCGTGCTGTGGATCGCTACGGGCTCGACGACGTTCGACGCACTGGTCGGCTACACGCGGCGCGACCAGCCTTCGTTTGGCACGGGCAAGACGAGCGGCGTGGCCGGCAAGGTCAAGGCCACCTACCAGCCGCGCGGGAAGATGACGTACCGGGCCGCGGTCTGGCGCGACTTCGCGCCGCTGGAAAGCACGGTGGTGAGCTATACGCTGAACAAGGGCGCCAGCGTGGGCGCCCAGTGGGATGCGACGGCCAAGATCAAGGTGAATGCCGACGCCATCTACGAACGCCGCAACTACAACGCGCGCGAGTCGTTCGCCAACTTGGGCGGCATCCGCGATTCCATCCGCACGCAAAGCCTGTCGGCGACCTGGTCGCCGCGGCCGACCGTGCAGGTAACGGCCGGGCTTGCGCACCAGGCGCGCAGCGGGTCGCCCGTGCTCGGTAGCGGCAGCTTCAAGTCGAACAGCGTGACGCTGTCGGCCAATGCGCAGTTCTGATCGCGCAGTTCGGATCATTCTATGACCGTCAACGACATACCGCTGATTTCGTTTTTCCAGCGCGTACTCGATCCGCTGATCATCATGGGCACGCTGTACCTGTCGGCGCTGCTGTTCCATGAGCCGTTCTCGGGCTACCTGCTGGTGTTGATGGTGCTGGCCTTCTTCATTTCGTCGGCCGTGTACCAGCACGTCGATCCGTACCGCACGTGGCGCAGCGGCCGCATGTGGGCCTATGCGCGCGACACGATCTTCGGCTGGTGCGTGACGATCGCCGTGCTGATGTTCCTCGGCTCGTCCAGCGGCCTCAAATACTATTACGACGAGCGCGTGCTGCTGGCCTGGGCCGTCGGCACACCGCTGATCTTGCTGGGCAGCCACATTGCCGTGCGCGTGGCCAACCGGCCGGGCGAGAGCAGGGAAGTGCGTTCGGTGGTGGTGGTCGGCGTCAACGACGTGGGCCTGAAATTCGCCGGCATCTGCGACCGCCATCCGAACCTGTTCATGCAGGTGCGCGGCTTTTTCGACGACCGCGACGGCGAGCGTCATCCCGCCGAACTGCCGCATCCGATGCTGGGCAAGACGGACGAACTGGCGCAGTACGTGCGCAACAACGGCATCAAGATGATCTTCATCAGCCAGCCGATCTCCGCGCAGCCGCGCATCCGCAAGCTGATCGACGAGCTGCAGGACACGACGGCGTCCGTCTATTTCCTGCCGGACGTCTACATCTTCGACCTGATGCAGGCGCGCTTCGACAATGTGGGGGGCATGCCCGTGATCGCGATCTGCGAGACGCCGTTCATGGGCCTGAACAGCACCATCAAGCGCGGCTCCGACGTCGTGCTGGCCAGCCTGATCCTGCTGGTGCTGGCGCCGCTGATGCTGGTCGTCGCCGTCGCCGTCAGGCTGGGCTCGCCCGGCCCCGTGATCTTCCGCCAGCGCCGCTACGGCCTGTATGGCGAAGAGATCATGGTCTATAAATTCCGGTCGATGCGCGTGATGGAAAACGGCGACGCCGTCGTGCAGGCACGCAAGGACGATGACCGCGTCACACGCATCGGCCGGTTCCTGCGCCGCACGTCGCTCGACGAATTGCCGCAGTTCGTCAACGTGCTGCAGGGCAGGATGAGCATCGTCGGACCGCGTCCGCACGCGGTCGCGCACAACGAGCAATATCGCAAGCTGATCAAGGGATACATGCTGCGCCATAAGGTCAAACCGGGCATCACCGGCTGGGCGCAGGTCAATGGGCTGCGTGGTGAAACTGCCACGCTGGACAAGATGGAAGCGCGCATCCAGTACGACCTCGATTACCTGCGCAACTGGTCATTGTGGCTGGATCTGTGGATCGTTCTCAAGACGGTGAAAGTGGTGCTCACGCGCGAGAACGCGTTTTAACCCGCGCGTTTTGGAACCTGCACATGTGGGGACGCTTAGGTCCCGCTTAAAGACGCCGATTCAATCGGATCGGCGCTTGCGGCATCGGATGGGCTGCGTGAGAATAATTGATGAGATTGCAATTTTTAATTAATTTTGCATAACAATTCGCCAGGACAACAGCCAATGAAAAAAGCGCTGATCACGGGTGTCACCGGGCAGGACGGTTCCTATCTCGCGGAACTGCTGCTGGCCAAGGGTTACGAAGTGCATGGCATCAAGCGGCGCGCTTCACTGTTCAATACCGAGCGGATCGATCACATCTACCAGGACCCGCACGTCGAGGGCAATCATTTCCACCTGCACTACGGCGACCTGTCCGACACGTCGAACCTCAACCGCATCCTGTGCGAAGTCCGGCCGGACGAGGTCTACAACCTCGGCGCGATGAGCCATGTGGCGGTGTCGTTCGAATCGCCGGAGTACACGGCCGACGTCGACGCCCTAGGCACCCTGCGCCTGCTGGAAGCGATCCGTTTCCTCGGCCTGGAAAAGACGACCCGGTTCTATCAGGCTTCCACGTCGGAGCTGTACGGCCTGGTGCAGGAAACCCCGCAGCGCGAGACGACGCCGTTCTATCCGCGCAGCCCGTATGCGGTCGCCAAGCTGTACGCCTACTGGATCACAGTCAATTACCGCGAAGCGTATGGCCTGTACGCGTGCAACGGCATCCTGTTCAACCACGAATCCCCGCGCCGCGGCGAGACGTTTGTCACGCGCAAGATCACGCGCGGCCTCGCGAATATGTCGCAAGGCCTGGAGCAGCAACTGTTCCTGGGCAACCTCGACGCGTTGCGCGACTGGGGCCATGCACGCGACTACGTCGAGATGCAATGGCTGATGCTGCAGCAGGACACGCCCGAGGACTACGTCATCGCGACGGGCCGCCAGTATTCCGTGCGGCACTTTGTCGAAACGGCCGCGCGCGAACTGGGCATCGAGATCGCGTGGCAGGGCGAGGGCGTGCACGAACGCGGCGTCATCGCCGCCATCCACGGCGACAAGGCGCCCGGGGTCGCGGTGGGCCAACCGATCGTCGCCGTCGACCCGCAATACTTCCGTCCGACGGAAGTCGACACGCTGCTCGGCGATCCGGGCAAGGCGCGCCGCCGGCTGGGCTGGGAGCCCCGGACCTCTTTCGAAGCGATGGTGCAGGAAATGGTGGCGCACGACCTCGAGACGGCGCGTCGCCACAAGCTCCTCGCCTCGCATGGCTACAACGTTGCAATTTCACTGGAGTGAACGTTGAATACTCAACCCCGCATCTACGTGGCCGGCCATAACGGGCTGGTCGGTTCGGCCATCGTGCGCGTGCTGCGCGCGCAAGGCCACACGAACATCGTCACGCGCAGCCACGCGGAACTCGAACTGACCGACCAGGCCCAGGTCCGCGAGTTCTTCCGCAACGAGCGCATCGACCAGGTCTACCTGGCCGCCGCCAAGGTCGGCGGCATCCACGCGAACAACACGTATCCCGCCGACTTCATCTACGACAACATGATGGTGCAGGCGAACGTCGTGCACGAAGCGCGGCAGAACGGCGTCGACAAGCTGCTGTTCCTCGGCTCGTCGTGCATCTACCCGCGCCTGGCCCAGCAGCCGATCAAGGAAGAGTACTTGATGAGCGGCATGCTGGAGCCGACCAACGAGCCGTATGCGATGGCGAAGATTGCCGGCATCAAGCTGTGCGAAAGCTATAACCGCCAGTACGGCACCGACTACCGCAGCGTGATGCCGACGAATCTCTACGGTCCCGGCGACAACTACCACCCGGAAAACAGCCACGTGATCCCCGCGCTGATGCGGCGCTTCCACGAGGCGAAGCTGACCGGTGCGCCCGAAGTCGTGATCTGGGGCAGCGGCAAGCCGATGCGCGAATTCCTGTACGTCGACGACATGGCGGAAGCGAGTGTCTACGTGATGAATCTCGACCACGACACCTACGCCGCCTGCACCGATCCGATGCATTCGCACATCAATGTGGGGACCGGGGAAGACGTCACGATCGCGGACCTCGCGCGGCTCGTCGGCGAAACCGTCGGCTACCGCGGCCGCATCGCGTTCGACCCCGGCAAGCCGGACGGCACGCCGCGCAAGCTGCTCGACGTGTCCAAGCTGAAATCCCTCGGCTGGCAGGCGCGTACGCCGTTGCCGGAAGGATTGCAGCGCGCGTACGCGGCCTTCGTCGACCTGATGGATGTACAGGAAAAGCGGGCCGCAGCCTGATGCATCGCGACCGGACCGTACGGCAGAGTGTTAATTGACGAACAGATACCGAGCCGTGCGGCTCCCAGAATGGGCAGGCTGTAGAAAGCGTTTCATCCATCCACCCAGGAAACCAATTGAACAACAACCACGTGGCTGCCATCATGAATACATCCTCCCCTACGACTCCGAAGCGCGTGCTGTGCGCCGCGCTGATCCTGGTTGCGGCAACCTTGAGCGCGTGCGGCGACAAGGCGAAAGAAAAGAAACCCGGCCAGGCGCTGGCGAGCGTGAATGGGGAAGAGGTCACGGTACTGCAACTCAACGAGGAATTGCAGCGCGCCGGCGTGTCGGCCGCCCAGCAGGACGCCGCCAGCAAGCAGTTGTTGCAGGTCCTGGTCGACCGCCAGCTGCTGCAGGAAGCTGCCGCGAAGGAAAACCTCGACCGCGACCCCAAGGTCATGCAGGCGATCGACCGGGCCCGTTCGCTGATCATCGCGCAGGCCTATTTGCAGAAGCGCGTCGGCAACGTGGCCAAGCCGACGCCCGCGGAAGTCGAGGACTACTACAACAAGCATCCCGAATTCTTTGCCAACCGTAAGCAGTTCAGCATGAACGAACTCGTGATCTCCGCCAACGACCTGACGCCCGAACTGCGCAGCTCGGCCGACAGCGCCAAGTCGCTGGAAGAGGTCGCGGTCTGGCTGGACGCGCACAAGATCAAGTACGGCCGCAACCAGGTCACGCGCTCGACGGCCGACGTGCCGCCGCAACTGTCGGCCAAGCTGCTGGGCATGCCCAAGGGCCAGCTCTTCGTGGTCAAGGAAGGGCCGCGCGCGATGTTCATTTCCGTCGCCGACGTCAAGGACGCGCCGGTGAACCTGCAGGTCGCGTCCAGCCAGATCGAGCAATTCCTCGTCAACCGCAAGAACAAGGAACTGGCCGCGGCCGAGTTGCAGCGCCTGCGTTCCACGGCCAAGATCGACTACCTGAACAAATCGATGGCGCCCGATCCCAAGGCCGCGCCAACAGTGCCGGCCGGCGCGGGCGCGACCAGCGCGGTGGCGAACGCCGACCCGGCCGCGGCCGCACCCACCGCCATCCCGGCGGCCGACAATGCGCCGGCCGACAACGGATCCGGAACCGACAAGGCAGCGCTGGACCGCGGCGTCGCCGGACTGAAGTAATCCCAACATTGACGAACAAGAAGGAGTGAACATGAAACGACTCGTACACTGGATGATTGCAGCAGTCCTCACGCTGGGCGCGGGCATGGCGGGTGCGGCGGAAATCCTGCTGGGGCCGGGCGACGTGGTGAGGGCATCGGTCTACGGCAGCCCCGACCTCGCGGTCGAAACCCGTGTCTCGGAAGGCGGCACCATGACGTTTCCGCTGCTCGGCGAAGTGCAGGTCGGTGGCCTGACGACGCAACAGGCGGAAAAGAAAATCGGCGGCCTGCTCGAGAAGGGTGGCTACCTCAAGAAAGCCCAGGTCAACCTCCTGATCACCACGCTGGCGAGCCAGCAGGTGTCGGTGCTGGGCCAGGTCAATCGTCCGGGCCGCTATCCGGTCGACGGGCCGCGCAAGGTGCTCGACCTGCTGGCGCTGGCCGGCGGCATCGGCCCCGAGGGCGGCGACATGGTCAGCCTGGTACGTACCCGCAACGGTGTCACCACGCGCGAAACCATCGACGTCGTCGAGATGGTGCGCAAAGGCGAGCTGAACCGTGATTACGAAGTCGCCGGTGGCGACATCATCTTCGTCGAGCGCGCGCCGCGTGCCTACATCACGGGCGAAGTGCAGCGTCCGGGACCGTTCCGCCTGGAGCGTGCGATGACGGTCCAGCAGGCCCTGTCGGCCGGCGGCGGCCTGACGCAGCGCGGCACGCAGCGCGGCCTGCGCATCACGCGCCGCGATGCGGGCGGCGCGCCGCACACGATCGATGCGAAGGCCGATGATCTCGTGCAGGTGGACGACGTCATCACCGTAAAAGAAAGCTGGTTCTAATGTAGGGGCAGCGCCCGGTTCTTTGTTCCACTCCGTTTTAAAGGTTCATCATGAACGTTCATCAATTCCTGCTGATCTTGCTTGCACGGAAGAAGATCATCCTGACGACCCTGCTGGTCACGGTCGCGCTGGCCCTCGGGTTCAGCCTGATCCAGGCCAAGACGTACAAGGCAACGGCATCCGTTCTGTTGAACTACAAAGGCGTGGATCCATTGACCGGGCTGACGATGCCGGGCCAGCTGTTGCCGGGCTATATGGCAACGCAGATCGACATCATCAGCAGCAAGAACGTGGCGCTGCGTGTCGTCGATGCGCTGCACCTGGCCAACAGCCCGGCCGTCGTCGAACAGTTCAAGGACGCGACCGAGGGCAAGGGGTCGGTGCGCGACTGGCTGGCTGACCTGTTGCTGAAGAAACTCGAGATCGTGCCGTCGCGCGAATCGTCCGTCGTCGAGATCAGCTTCAAGGGCGCGGACCCCGCGTTCGCGGCCGCGGTGGCCAACGCGTTCGCCGACGAGTACCAGAAGATCACGGTCCAGCTGAAAACCGATCCGGCGAAAAAGACGGCCTCGTATTTCAACGAACAGACCAAGCAGTTGCGCGACAACGTGGAGGCCGCGCAGGCCCGCCTGTCCAAGTACCAGCAGGAGAAGGGCATCGTCAGTCTCGACAACAACCGCGTCGACGTCGAACTGACGCGCCTGAACGACCTGTCCGCCCAGTTGGTGGCGGCGCAGACGGCAGCGATGGAAGGCACGGCGCGGCAGGGCGCGGCCGGTTCCGCGCTGACGTCGCCGGACGTGGCGAACAACGCCCTGATCCAGACGATGCGCGCCAACGTCGCCCAGGCGCGAGGCAAGTTCGCCGACACGTCGCAGCGCTACGGCCGTAACCACCCGCAATACCAGGCCGCCAAGGCCGAGCTCGACAAGGTCCAGGGCGAGTTGAACGCCGCACTGGGCACCGTGTCGCGCAGCGTGGGCGCCAACGCCCAGGTGCTGCGCCAGCGCGAAGCGGAACTGCGCGAAGCGGTGGCCCAGCAAAAAGCGAGAGTGCTGGAAATGAACCGCGCCCGCGATGAACTGGGCGTGCTGCTGAAGGACCTCGACAGCGCCCAGCGCGCGTTCGATTCGGCGTCGCAACGCTTTTCGCAGACCCGCATCGAAGCGCAGTCCGAGCAGTCCGACATCTCGCTGCTGAACCCGGCCGTGGCGCCGACCGAGCCGTCGGGCCCGCGCGTGCTGCTGAACACGCTGATCGCCTTCCTGCTGGGCACCATCCTCGGTGTCGGCCTGGCCCTGCTGCTGGAACTGCTGAATCGCCCGGTGCGTTCGGCCAGCGACGTCAAGGACATGCTGGGCATCCCCGTGCTGGGCACGATCGAATGGAAGTCGCCGCGTGGACGGACGGGCGGCATCCGTTCCCTGATGACGCCGCGTCGCCTGCTCCGTCTTAACTGATCATTGGACTCCACCATGAATTCCCCGATTTTCAATACGCTGCCCGCGGATCATGGGCTTGAACGTCTGGGCCCGGAAACGAGCATGGGCGCGCTCCTGCTCGACTCGGGCAAGCTCAAGCCGGAAGACGCCGAACGCGTGCTGCGCATGCAGAAGGAGACCGGCATCCGCTTCGGCGAAGCGGCCGTGCGACTGGGCCTGGTCAGCGAGGACGACATCCAGCTCGTGCTGGCGCGCCAGTTCTCCTATCCCTATCTGCAAAAGGGGCAGGCCGGTCTGTCGCCCAAGCTGCTCGCGGCCTACGATCCGTTCTGCCCGCAGGTCGAATCGCTGCGCGCGATCCGCAGCCAGCTGATGCTGCGCTGGTTCGCGCGCGGGCGCCGCGCGCTGGCCATCGTCGGCGTGGACCCGGAAGACGGGGCGGCACTGTTCTCGTCCAACCTCGCGATCGTGTTTTCCCAGCTGGGCGAGCAGACCCTGCTCGTGGACGCGAACCTGCGCGCCCCGCGCCAGCAGGACGCGTTCGCGCTCAAGCCGCGCCAGGGCCTGTCCGACCTGCTGGCCGGCCGCGCCGACCTCGACGTCATCGCACGGGTGCCGGCGTTCGTCGACCTGTCGATCATGCCGGCTGGCACGCTGCCGCCGAACCCGGGCGAATTGCTGGCGCGCGAAGGCTTCCGTAACCTCAACACGCAGCTGGAAAGCCGCTACGACATCGTGCTGTACGACGTGTCGCCATTCCAGCACGGCATGGATGCCGTCGCGGTCGCGAGCCGCGCGGGCGGCGCGCTGCTGGTCACGCGCAAGAACTACACGCGGATCTCGCACATCGGCCGCGCCGCCGAGCAACTCGTCGACGCCGGCTGCGAAGTCCTCGGCTCGGTGGTGATGGAGTTCTGACATGGACACCGGAGCACGCGCCAGCACCGTACGGCAGCATGCACCGGACCTGCGTGCGCTGCGCAACGTCCTGCCCGAATGGTGGCCGGTCTTCCTCGGCCTGGCGATCCTGTTTTTGCCCACGTTCTACGACCTGTTCACCGGCGCCTGGGTCGGGGAAGAGCAGGGCCACGGACCGATCATCTTCGGCCTCGCGCTGTGGCTCATCTACCGCAAATGGCCGGACGTGCTCGAGGCCACGACGCCGCCGCGCTCCAGCTGGGCCGGCTGGCCCATCCTCGCCATCGGCCTCGCGGCCCATCTGCTGGGCCGTTCGCAGAACATCCTGATGCTGCAGATCGTGGCGATCATCCTCGTGATGGCGGCCGTGCTGCTCGTCAAGCGGGGCGGCCGCGCGCTGCGCGTGCTGTGGTTCCCGTTCTTCTTCATGCTGTTCATGGTGCCGCTGCCCAGCGAATTCGTCGCGGCGGTGACGATGCCGATGAAGATGGCCGTGTCGTGGGCGACGGAACACCTGCTGTTCGCGTTCGGCTACCCGATCAGCCGCTCCGGCGTGATCCTGCAAATTGGCCAGTACCAGCTGCTCGTGGCGGACGCGTGCGCCGGCCTGCAGACCCTGCTGACCCTGGAAGCGCTGGGCCTGTTCTACCTGAACCTGATGCGCCACCCGTCCGCGTTCCGCAACATCGGCCTGGCGCTGTTCATCGTCCCGATCTCGTTCTCCGCCAACGTCATCCGCGTCGTCGTGCTCACGCTGATCACGTATTACTTCGGCGACGCGGCCGGGCAGGGCTTCCTGCATGGGTTCGCCGGCATGGTCCTGTTCGTCACGGCGCTCGTGCTGATCCTGTCGATCGACTCGGCGCTGCAGTGGTTCATCCGACGCAGGGAGGCGGTATGAACCGGAAATTCCTCGCCAGCGTGATCCTGGGCGTGGCGATGGCGGGCACGTCCGCGCTGACGGGCGCGCTCACGCCGAAGCAGAAGGTGGCGGCCGTCCACGAACGGTTCGACCTCGAGGCGATGATCCCGAAACGCTTCGGCAACTGGACGGTCGACAACACCGTCGTGCCGCTGACGCCCGACGAGACGCAAAAGGAACTCATCGCCACGCTGTACGACCAGACGCTGGCGCGCACCTACGTCAACGAAGCCGGCCAGCGCGTGATGCTGTCGATCGCGTACGGTGGCGACCAGAGCAAGCAGCTGCAGCTGCACCTGCCGGAAGTCTGCTACGTGGCCCAGGGCTTCGACATGGTGCAGGACCATAAGGCCGAGCTCGCCACGCACTACGGCAGCGTGCCCGTGAAGCGCCTCGTTGCGCGCCAGAACGCGCGCAACGAACCGATCACGTACTGGGTGACGATCGGCGACAAGGCGGTGATGTCCGGCCTGGGCCAGAAATACCAGCGCTTCCTGTACGGCCTGTCGGGCAAGATCCCCGACGGCATGCTGGTGCGCGTGTCGACCGTCGAGGCCGACGAGCACGGCGCCTATCGCGTGCAGGACCGCTTCGTGAACCAGATGCTGGACGCGATGTCGCCCCGCGACCGCATGAAGCTCGTGGGCGCGTCGACTAACAAAGGCTGACGTTCGATGCAAAACTTTCTCCTGGTCTTCTATACCTCGCTGCCGTTCATCGCCGTCGTGGTGGTGGCGGTCATGGCCGTGGCCGGCATGGGCGTCGGGATGGTGTGGCCGCGCTTCCTCGCCTACGTCTATATCGCCGTGTTTTTCTTCAAGAATTCGACGAGCTACGGTTCGCTGGCGGCGGCGGCCTCGCCGGGCATCTACAGCCGCGGTTCGGGCGTGCTGTTCTTCCCGCTGCTGCTGTGGTGCATGGCGGGCGCGTGGTGCTGCGCGCGCGTGTCGGCCAGTTTCCAGCGCTACCCGGCGCCGCAGTGCAACCTGCGCCCGTGGTTCCTCGCCTGGGTGCTGCTGCTGGGCGGCCACGTGGCCGTCGCGCTGTTCTCCAACGTGACGCTGGCGGAAGCGCTGGCGCCGTCCGGCTTTTCCAACATCATCTGGATGGCGCCGCTCGTCTCGCTGATGCTGCTGGCGTTCCGCACCCGCGAGCACGGGGTCGAGCTGTCGCGCTTCATCATGCTGGCCGGGCTCGGCCGCGCGCTCTTCGGCCTCGCGCGCTGGGCGTTCCTCGGCGGCGACCCGAACAACGTGTATGCGAACATGAACGACATCAAGATCAAGCTGACGTTCTTCGACATCAACGACAGCCTGCTGTGCACGATCGCGTTCGCCATCGCCGCCGTCAACCTGTTCCAGGTCGTCAAGCACAAGCGCTCGCTGTTCTGGACCGCGATCGACTGGGCCACCCTGTTCACGACGGCCGCGTGCATCGTGCTGTCGTACCGCCGCAGCGCGTGGATCGGGTTCGTGCTGGCCTTCCTCATCATCATGATGCGCTTCCCGCTGCAGCGCCGCATCCACATGATGGCGCTCGGCGCCCCCGTCCTCGGCGCCGGCCTGCTGTACGCGGCGTTCAAGCGCCTGGGCCATACGAAGGGCGCGGGCGGCGGCTTTTCGAGCCTGTTCTATGACATGGAATCGAAACGGTTCGGCGCCGAGAGCGAACGCGTGCTGGAACTGAAACTCGCGCTGGCGGATTTCATCTCGCACCCGCTCACGGGTATCGGCAGCTGGGGCCGCTACACGGGCTACCAGCATATTTCGTGGCAGGCGGGGCAGGACGGCGGCCTGTTCCTGCACAGCGGCGTGCTGCACATCGCCCTCAAGGCCGGCCTGCCCGGGCTGATCCTGCTGGGCGGGACGATCTGGGCGTTCACCCGCCTCGCACGCCATGCCATGCGCACGTTGCCGCCCGAACTGCTGGGCCTGGCGACGGCCGGCGCCGCGGGCCTCGCGTTCATGTTGCCCGACCTGCTCATCGGTACGCCGTTTCCGCAGGTGCGTACGACGCAGATGCTGGCCATCTGCCTCGCGCTACCTTACGTGGCGATGGCCGTGGCGCGCGCCCAGCCAGCGGCGCAGCCCGTCGAGACCCGCAAGCGCCGCCACGTCAACCTGGTGCCGGCGCACGTATGAACCTCAGCCTCGTCCGCAATGCGTTCTCGAACCTGCTGGGCGCCGTGATCCCGGCGCTGGTGGCGCTGGGCACGGTGCCGCTCGTGGTGAAAGGGTTGGGCGATGCCAGCTATGGCGTGTATTCGCTCGTGACGGCCATCGTCGGCTATTTCGCCGTCATCGACATCAACGTGACCGCGGGTTCCGTGAAATACATCGCGGAATTCAACGCCCACAAGGACCAGGAGCGCATCGACGAGACCGTGTTCTTCGGCCTGTCCGTGTATTCGCTGCTGGGCCTGATCGGCGGACTGGGCCTGTTCTTCGGCGCCCACTTCTTCGTCACCCGCGTGTTCGCCGTGCCGGCCGCGCTCGAACACGAGGCGGTCGCGACCTTGAGGTTGGCGGCGCTCGGCTTCTTCCTCGGCCAGCTGCAGAGCTATCTGCAGAGCGTGCCGCAATCGCTGATGCGCTACGACATCGCGAGCCGCATCGAAATGCTGTTCGGCACCTGCGTGCCGCTGCTGACGGTGGCCGTGCTGATGCTGGGCTATGGCTTGTTCGAAGTGATCCTGCTGCGCGTGATCGCGAGCGCGGTCAATTGCGCCGTGCTGTGGCGCGGCATCCGCCGCCTGCTGCCGGACCTGCGCTACCGCCGGCCCGGCGCCGCGATCCGCAAGGAGCTGCTGGGCTTTTCCGCCTACTCGTTCCTGAGCCGTTTCGCCACGCTGTCGTACGCGTATGCTGACAAGCTCATCATTGGCGCGCTGGTCGGCGTCACGGGACTCGCCTATTTCACCGTCGCGTCCACGCTCGCGAACCGCGTCCTGAGCCTGACGTACCGCCTGTCCGGCGTCTTCTTCCCGGCCGCGAGCGCGCTGGCGGCCCGTGGCGAGCTCGAGCGGTTGAACCGCCTGTACCTCAAGGCGAGCCGCTACGTCGTGTTCATCAACGCGTCCGTGCTCGTGCTCGTGGCCGTGTTCGCTTACCAGATCCTGTACTACTGGATGAACCCGCAGTTCGCGCGCGCGGGACAGGTCGTGCTGGCCGTGATGGCGCTGTCGCAGTTCATCGACTCGCTGACGAGCCTGCCGTCGCTGGTGAACGACGGCATGGGCCACCCCCGCTTTTCCGGCATGTTCGCGCTGGCGCGCGCCGCGTTCGGCCTGCTGGTGGTCTACGTGGGCGTCGCGGGCTGGGGCATCGACGGGGCCGCTTGGGGGCACCTCATCGCCTCGGTGCTGCTGACCTGCGCCTTCCTCGTCGCCGTGCACGGCCGCACCGTGCCCGCGCGGCTGGGCGAGCTCGTGCGCAAGGCTTACCTGCCCAGCGCGGCCGGCGTGGCGGTCGTGGCGGTCGCCGCCAACGCGGGCAACCGGCTGTTCGACGGCGGCCCGGTCGACCTGGTCCTGCTCGTGCTGCTGACGGCGGGCCTGCTGCTGGCGTACGGCAGCCTGTTCGTGATCGAACGCGACGACATGAGCATGGCGTGGACCAGGGTCAAAGGCCTGTTATCGATGAGGAAAGCGGCTTGAAGGTCCTGATGGTTTCGGAAGACTTGCCCGGCACGCAGGTGGGCGGCCTGGGCAAGCATGTCGTGACGTTGTCGAACGCGCTGCTCGAACTGGGGCACGACGTCGACATCATGGGACGCAGCGACCGTTACCACGGCGGCAGCGCGGCCGAAATCGGCTTCAAGGGGCGCGTGCTGCCCGGCTTCGATTTTTCCCGCCCCGGCTGGAAGGAATCGCAACTGGGGTTCTTCAACCCGGTCAAGCGGCCGTGGTTCGCGCGCAGCATCGCGCGGGCGCTGCTGCGCGAGGCCGGCAAGTACGATGTCGTGCACTACCACGGCCACCTGCCGATGGCGGGGCGCTACGTGCCGCGGGGCGTCAATTTCGTGCAGACCCGTCACGACCAGGGCAGCGAGTGCGTGATTCATTTGCGCTTCAGGCAGGAACACGTGTGCACGACGCTCGACGCGCGCGACTGCGCCGCCTGCATCCACCCGGCGCCGAACGTGGTGCGGCGCGAGATGTCCGGGCTGGCCGTGCGCCGCTACCGGTCCGAGACGGCGGAAGCGTTTTCGCGCCACAAGACGATCTTCGTGTCGGACTTCCTGCGCCGGGCGTTCCTGCGCGCCGTGCCGGACGCCGACCTGTCGCGCGCCCGCGTGATCCACAACTTCATCCGCTACCCGTATCTGCGCGAGCGGGCGGCGCGGCCCGACGAGGTGCGGGCGGGGGAAGTGCTGCTTGTCGGCCGCATCGACGCCGGCAAGGGCTTCGGCGAATTCCTCGCGCAGGTGCAGGGCTGGCTGCCGCAGCATGCGCGCGTCAGCATCGTCGGCGACGGGCCGCTGCGCGGACAGCTGGAGAGCCGCTACGCGGGGCCGCAGGTGCGCTTCCTCGGGTGGTTGCCGTACGACGAGGTGATCCGCATGTCGGCGCGCAGCCACGTGCTCGTGATCCCGTCGGTGTGGGAAGAGCCGTGCGGCACCACCGTGCTGGAAGCGCTGGCGCTCGGCAAGCAGTGCCTCGCGCTGGCGCGCGGCGGCACGCCGGAGCTGGCGGCCTACCAGTATTACGACGGCCAGCTGCAACTGGCCGAGACCATGCCGCGGCTCGTGGAGCGGCTGGCCCACACCCTGGCCCGTGCGCCGGTGTCGGTGCCGCTGCCCGATGCCTTCCCGATGGACGTGTTCCACGCCGTCCCCCAGATCCTGGACTTCTATCACGAGTGACCCATGAACAAACCGACCTTCTCGATCGTCACCTGCACCTGGAACAGCGCCGCCACCCTGGCCGACACCCTCGCGTCCGTCCAACGGCAGACCTGCCAGGACGTCGAGCACATCTTCGTCGACGGCGGTTCCACCGACGGCACGCTGGAGATGATCGCGGCGTACCCGGGCCGCAAGCGCGTGCTGCGCGACGTGGGCGGCGGCATCAGCCGCGCCATGAACCAGGGCATCGAAGCGGCCACCGGCGAATACGTGGCGCACCTGCACTCGGACGACTACTACGCCAGCGACGACGTGCTGGCGACCGTTGCCGAACGCTTCGCCAGCGAGCGCGTGGACTGGGTGTTCGGCACCGTGCAGGTGCTGAAGGATGGCCAGCTGATTCCGCCGTACCGGATGGTGCCGTTCAGCTACCACGCATTCGCGGCGGGACGCGCGTCCGTGCCGCATCCGGCCGTCTTCATCCGCCGCAGCGCGTTCGGCCGCGTGGGCATGTTCGACGAAACGCTGAAATACGCGATGGACATCGACCTGTGGCTGCGCCTGGGCAAGGTGGCGCGGCCGGCCACGATAGCCCGGCCGCTGACCGTGTTCCGCGACCATGCGGGCAGCGTCTCGTCCGCCAACAAGATCAAGGCGCGCCAGGAAGAGTTCCAGGTCCGCCGCCGCTACCTGAAGCAGGCGCCGGTCGCTTTCGGCATCTATTGCCTGCGCTACTACAAGCGCATGCGCGCACTGCGCGCCGAGGCCCATGCCGGCGTGCCGGCGTTGTCGAAGTCATTAAATTGATGGCGAATCGATCAACTTTGCCGGAATAACTGCATAGTTTTCAAAAAGTCTTTTCTGTAAAAAAACGTCTTTTAGCTGCCTGGAAATATTACCGTTAACAAGAGGTCTATTGGGTCGTCCGGTTTGTAGGGTATACGAGAAAAATCTTTGATTTCTAAGGGAATTTTTCCGCAAGAAAATTTATTTGCGGTACTATTTCTCGTATCGAACAGCGCTCATTTGCATCAGCGGAGCGCTTCAAGCAAATCGGGCCCAGGCTTCCTGCCGACGGGCTGGACCCTCTAGTCGTCCCGTTAATATTTCTCGGAGCAACCACATGAAATTTCACCGGAAAGGCGTTGTCGCCGTCGCCGCACTGTCGTCGCTGTTGATGTCGTTCAGCGCGCGCGCCGACTGGGCCCAGTCCACCGATCCCCTGGTCGTCCAGCCGGCGCCGACCAACGGCGCGGTGCAGGCCCAGAACCCGCCGGGCTTCGCCTGGGCGCGCCATCCGGCCGGTCCGGCCAGCTACGAGATCGAGATCACCCCGAATGGCGGCTCGCCGGCGAAGGCGACGGTCGAGCGCAACTGGTACCTGCCGACCAAGGCGCTGGCACTGGGCAACTACACGTGGCGCGTGCGTCCGGCCGGTTCGACCGAATGGTCGACCCCGCGCGCGTTCGCGATCACGAGCAAATCGACCGTCTTCGAAGTGGCCGACAACGCCACGCTGCGCTCGCGCATCTTGAACAAGGCGCGTCCCCGTTCGCTGGCCCCGTCCTTCACCGCCTACTCGACGTGGAGCTCGGCCAGGAAGAGCGACCTGGATCCGTACGTCAGCCGCCTGATCAACGAAGTCAAGCTGCAGATGACGGCGCTGCCCGACCTGTCGGACGCGCGCTGGCCGGTCGCCATCACGTCGCCGCTGACGGCGCAGATGGCGTCGCAGCAGACCGACGTGCGCAACCGCATCAACGAATCGTCGCGCCAGCTGGAAGCGGCCGCGGTGCTGTGGCGCCTGAAGAAGGACCCGGTCCACCTGAACGAAGCGCTCAAGCGCGGCGACCAGCTGGCATCGCTGAACCCGACCGGCCCCACCAGCTACGCCAACCAGGACCAGGCCACGCGCCAGATCGCACTGTCGCTGCTGAAGGGCATGGACCTGCTGGCCGGCGACCTGGACGCTACCCGCAAGGCGAAGTGGCTCGCGGTCGTCAAGACGCGCGTGACCGAAATGTACAGCAACATCTCCGGCGACAACGGCCGCCTCGACCAGTACCCGTTCGACTCGCACGGCAACACGCTGATGATCTACATGGCGCTGATCTCGACCCTGGCGCTGGGCGACATCCCGGAAGCGCAGACGTGGTTCGACTTCACGTTCCGCGCCTACGTGAACACGCCGTCGCCATGGTCGGGCGCGGAAGGCGGCTACGCCAACGGCACCGCCTACGCCGAGTACGCGGCCGGCTACATGACGGCGCTGTGGGACCCGATCGTCCAGGCGACCGGCGTGAACCTGTACGCCAAGCCGTGGACGCTGGGCTTCCTCGATTTCGCGACGCAGTTCACGCCGCCGGGCTCGAAAATCCATGCCTTCGGCGACGGTTCCGAGACGAAGCCGGATCCGCGCGTGTTCCGCGCGTTCGCCAACCGCATGGTGTCGCCGCGCGCCGCCTGGTATGTGGCGAACCTGCCGGGCATCGAGGATTCGCTGTCCGTGGTCGAAGCCCCGTACCCGATGCCGGTGACCGGCACGTCGCTGAAGATCCCGCCGTCGAACTCGGCCTACTACCCGAGCACCGGCTGGGTCGCGATGCACAGCGATATCGGTTCGACGGCCCGCACGTCGTTCTACTTCAAGTCCAGCCCGTACGGCTCGTTCAACCACAGCCACGGCGACCAGAACGGCCTGCTGCTGTCGGTCGCCGGCCAGCCGCTGCTGGTCAAGGCCGGCTGGTACGACTGGTACGGCTCGCCGCTGTGGACCGACTGGTACCACCAGACCAAGTCGCAGAATGCGGTCACGTTCGACGGCGGCAAGGGCCAGGTCGTCACCGGCTACCGCGAGCAGCTGCAGCGTAATGGCCGCGTCTCCGGTTTCTCGGCCCAGTCGTCCTACGACTATGCCGAAGGCGACGCGACCCCGTCGTATGGCGGCCAGCTGACGATGGCCAAGCGCCAGATCTGGTACCTGCACGGCCAGAACGCCATGGTCGTGCGCGACAAGATGCAGGCCGTCGTGGCCCACACCTACGAGTGGAACTTCCACGCGCCGGTGGCGATGACGGTCGAGAGCCCGTCGAGCGTGAAGATCGCGGCGGGCGGCCAGTCGGTGTGCCTGCGCGACCTGAACGGCAATGCGCCGTTCGCCAGGTGGACCGGCCCGGCGCCCAAGTCCGGCGTGACGGAAGACCATGGCGCGTTCTACCTGAAGAACGACGGCAAGTCGGCGGCCGAGTTCCTCGTGCTGGTCGACGTCGGCTGCAAGCGTCCGACCACCAAGGTGACCACATCGGGTACCACCCGCACGCTGACGGTGGGTAGCCAGTCCGTGAACCTGAACTGACTTTCTCAAGGTTCCTAACCCAGGTGTATCGTCGCCTGGGTCCGCCACGCGCCGTGCTACACTCGGCGCGCTGGCGCCAAAGTCCTCCCGGGCCTTGCGCCCGCGGAGGATTTTTTTTCGCCCTCGACGATGACGACACAGGTATTCCTGATCCAGGCGCACAAGGACCTGGACCAGCTCAATGCGCTGGTCGAGCAGCTGCGCGACGACGATTTTCTCGTGTACGTGAACCTCGACCGCAAGTGCGCGCTCGATCCCGCCGCCGTGCATCCCTCCGCGCGGTTGGTCAAGGACCGGGTCGACGTCCACTGGGGCACGTTCAGCCAGGTGCAGGCCGTCCTCAATTCGCTCGAACAGATCGTGGCCGAGGTGCCCGAGTTCGACAAGGCCGTCTTCCTGTCCGCCCAGGACTTCCCGCTGTTGTCGAACGCGCGCCTGAAAGCCGCGCTGGCGCGGCACTCCCACCATGAACTGCTCGACACGGTCGCCATCGGCGCCGGACCGGGCCAGTGGGCGGCCGCCTTCCGCTACCAGTATTTCCATCACGCCGACGGCCCGCGCCTGCTGCGCGCGGCCTGCCGTGTCGCCAACCGCGCGATGCGCGCGACGGGCATCACACGCCGGTTGCCGGGCGGCATGCGGCCGTACGGCGGCTCGTCGTGGTGGGCGCTGTCGCGGGCCTGCGTGCAGGACATCCTCGCGCGCGTCGCGCGCGAGCCCGGCCTCGTGCGCTTCTTCCGCCAGTGCGCGTGTCCGGACGAGATGTTCTTCCAGACCCTCGTGATGAATTCGCCGTTCGCGTCCCGCGTGCTGGGGCAGAACTTCCGCTACGTCCAGTGGCCCGAGCACGGCGCCCGCAACCCCAAGGTCCTCGACGAGGGCGACTTCGAGCGCATCGCCGCGTCGCGCGCCCACTTCTGCCGCAAGATCGACAGCGAGGCCAGCGCCACGCTGCTGCCGCGCCTGCTCGCGCTCCGTGCGGCTTAAGACTCGCGCAATTGTGCGCGCTGACGAGTAAGCTAGAATCGGATTCCATGCGTTGTTCATAAGGCAAGGAATCCATGCGCAGCCCGCAGCCGTCCTGTTCCATCCTGTTCGTCGTCCGCGATCCATTGCCCCCCATCCGCGCCGACGTGCGCACCCTGTTCGGCACCGAGATGCCGCGCTACGGCGTGGCGACGGAGCTGGTGGGGCAGGGCGGCAGCGGCGATGCGTCGCCGTGGCCGGCCGGCGGCATGCACGTCGTCGGCTCGCTGAAGAGCCGCTTCGCCAGCTTGTGCGCGCCGCTGTGGGACCTGCTGGGCCTCGTGCGCGCGCTGCGGCACGGCCGTCCCGACTGCATCCAGGTGCGCGACAAGATCGCCAGCGGCGTGCTGGGACGCATCGCCGCGGCGCTGCTGCGCGTGCCCTTCATCTACTGGATGTCGTTCCCCATCGTGGAAGGCTTAGAGGTGCGGCGCGACGATATCGGCCGCCACGGCCGCGGCCTGACATGGATGGGGCATGCGCTGCGCGCGTGGGCGTCGCGCGTCGCCATCTACCGGTACGTGCTGCCCGGCGCGCGCCATGTGTTCGTGCAGAGCGACGCGATGGCCGACTGGCTCGCCGCAAAGGGTTTTGACCGTTCGGCCATGACGGCCGTGCCGATGGGCGTGGACGCGGCGTTGTTCGACCGCGCCGCCGTGGATCCTGTCGACGACCCGCGCCTGGACAGCCGCCGCGTCGTGCTATACCTGGGCCGCATCGCCCGCTCGCGCCGGTCCGACTTCCTGCTCGACGTGGCCGACCGGCTGCGCGAGAACAATCCCGAGGTGCTGCTCGTGATCGCCGGCGACGCCCCGTCCGACGACGAGATGGCGTGGATGCGCCGCGAAATCGTGCGGCGCGGACTCGACGATCACGTGCTGCTGACGGGCTGGCTGCCACAGCGTACGGCGCTCGGCTACGCGGTGCGGGCCGAGGTGGGCCTGTCGCCGATCCCGCGCGGCACGCTGTTCGACGTGTCGTCGCCGACGAAGCTGGTGGAATACCTGGCGCTCGGCATCCCCAGCGTCGCCAACGATATTCCCGACCAGAAACTTGTCATCGACGAGAGCGGGGCCGGGCTGTGCGTGCCCATGGAAGCGACGGCCTTCGCCGATGCGGTCCAGCAATTGTTAAATGACGGGGCCCTTGCGGCCGAGTTCGCGTTACGTGGGCCACCGTACGTAACAAGCCATCGGACCTATGATATTCTCGGTAACAATGTTGCAAAAACTTATAAGAAAATCCTGACGGGGTCGAAGTAAATCATGTCGATGTGGACCTACTCACTGAAGTGCTCGCTGCGTTCGCTCGTGCGCGAAGTGGTCCGCAACGTCTGGGGCCGGGTGCTCGTGTATCCGGGCCTCGTCGCGAACGAACGGTCGCGCGACGCGCTGTCCGCCTACGTCGCGCGGCGCGCGCGCCAGGTCGGCGTGCCGCTGGACGGAGACGGCGCCGTGCTGCCGCGGCTGTCTCCCGGCAGCGCCATGCTGACGAAGGCCGACGTGCGCCGGCATCCGGACAAGCTCGTGCGTCCGCGCCGCCCCGGCTCCTGGATCCGCACCACCATCAAGACCAGCGGCACGTCCGGCTCGCCGCTGACCATCGTCCAGTCGCTCGGCAACCTCGTGCGCGAGGAAGGCTTCGTCCACCGCCAGCTGCAATGGATAGGCTGGCGCAAGGGCCAGCGGCGCGCCTGGATCCGCGGCGACATCGTCTGCCCCGACCATCCCGCGGACGGGCGCTACTGGTGCCGCGACTGGGTGGGCAATATGCTCATGATGTCGTCGTATCATTTGTCGAACGAGACGATAGGCCGCTACATCGATGAACTGGAGCGCTTCGATCCCGTCGTGATCCACGCGTACCCGTCGTCGATCGCGGCGCTGGCCGCCTGGCTGAACGCGGCCGGCCGCACGTATCGGGGACGCGCCCTGCGCGGCGTGATGACCTCGTCCGAGACGCTGGAACCATCCGTCCGCGCGGCCGTCGGGCAGGCGTTCGGCGTGAAGGTGTTCGACTGGTACGGCCAGGCCGAGCGCGTGGCCGCCATCGGCACGTGCGAGGAGGGCCGTTACCACGTGCTGACGGATTATTCCGGCGTCGCCTTGCTCGAGACCGAGGGCGGCGCCTGCGAACTGGTCGGCACGTCGCTGAACAATGCCGCGATGCCGCTCGTGCGCTACCGCACGGGCGACACGGTGATCCCGGACGGCGAACCCTGCCCCTGCGGCCGGGTGTTCCCGACGATCAAGGCCGTGATCGGGCGCCAGGAAAAGATCGTCACCCTGCCGGACGGCCGCATCATCGCGCGCCTGGACCGCATCTTCCAGGGCCACGACCGCCACCTCGTCGAAGGCCAGGTGCTGTACCGCGGCGACGGCGAATTCGTGCTGCGCGTCGTGACGGCCGATGGTTTTTCCGAGGCGGACGAGCGCGCGCTGGTCGACAAATTCCTGCTGCGCGTGCCCGGCGTGAAAGTCCGCATCGAACGGGTGGCGGCGATTCCGCGCGGGCCGAACGGCAAGTTCGAGTTCATCGCGATCGAGAGTTGAAGCGTGCGCACGGCGCGAAAATCATGATGTATTATCGAAATATTGTCCAATTTATAAGGGCTCGCGCGTTGGAACAACCAGCACAGTTGCGGACCAGGGCCGCGCCACGCGTCCTGATGGTCGGCACCGCGCTCGACGGCAGGGGCGGGGTGGCGGCGGTGGTCTCCGTGTTGCGCCGTCATGGCCTGTTCGAGCGCGAATCGGTGCGCTATGTGGCCACCCACCGCGACGGTTCCGCGTTCGTGAAGGCGCGCGGCGCGGCGGCCGGGTTCTGGCAGACGCTCGTCGCCTGCGTGGGGCGGCGTCCGGACGTCGTCCACGTGCACGCGGCGTCGCACGCGAGTTTCCTGCGCAAGTCGGTCGTGCTGCTGATCGCGCGGCTGGCCGGCTGCAAGACCATCTTCCACCTGCACGGCGGCGGCTTCCGCACGTTCGCGACGGAAGAAGCCGGCCCCCTGTTGCGGCGCTGGATCCGCCACACGCTGGAAGCGAGTTCGCTCGTGATCACCTTGTCCGACGGCTGGGCCCAGTTCGTGCACACGTTCGCGCCGCGCGCCCGCGTGGCCGTCGTGCCGAATTCGGTGCCGCTGCCGGCGCTGCCGTCCATCGACGCCGCCGTGCCCGGCCGCATCCTGTTCCTCGGCCGGCTGGAAGCGGCCAAGGGCGTGTTCGAATTGCTGGACGCGGGCGCGCGCATCGTGCGCGAGGCGTCCGGCCCGACGCCGCTGCGCCTCGTGTTCGGCGGCGAAGGCGATACGCAGGGCGTGCGCCGGCGCGCGGCCGAGCTGGGCATCGCCGACCGCATCGAATTGCCGGGCTGGGTCGGCCCCGAGGCGCGCGACGCCGAGCTGGCCAGGGCCAGCGTGTTCTGCCTGCCTTCCCACGCGGAAGGATTGCCGATGTCGATGCTGGAAGCGATGGCGGCGCGCAAGCCCGTCGTGGCGACGCATGTCGGAGGTATTCCGGAAACCCTGCGCGACGGCGACAACGGCCTGCTGGTGCCGCCGCGCGATGAACGGGCGCTCGCCAGAGCGCTTGCACGACTCCTGGGCGACACCGCCCTGCGCGACCAGCTGGCGGAACGTGCGCGCGCAACCATCGAACAACAATACTCAACCGAGGTAGTGTGCGGGCAATTATCCGCGATCTACCGTGAACTGGCGGGGACACGATGATGAGCGAAGCGACAGGGATGGTCTGGCTGGTCAACCGATTGCGCTGCATGTCCGTGGCCGAGGTCGGCTACAGGATCCAGCAGGCGGCGGTCACGCGCGTGACGAAACGCGTGCGCGCCCGCGCCGCGCCGCCGCTGCCCCGCGCCCGCACCTTCAATGTCCACGGTGCACCGACCTTGTCGCAGGCGGAGCGCGACGCGCTGCTGGCCGACGCCGACAGCATCTGCGCCGGCCACGTCGTCCTGTTCGCCAACCGGCGGTTCGACGTCGGCCTGCCGCCCGTGTGGAACCGCGATCCCGACAGCGGCGTCGTGGGACCTGCCATCTACGCGGGCGACATCACGATCACGAACCGCGAACAGGTCGGCGACATCAAGCACGTGTGGGAGCTGAACCGCCACCTGC
Organism: Massilia sp.; assembly: GCA_045810485.1. Classification (GTDB taxonomy): domain Bacteria; phylum Pseudomonadota; class Gammaproteobacteria; order Burkholderiales; family Burkholderiaceae_D; genus Telluria. The sequence goes on from JBJMVU010000228.1 coordinate 38,415, forward strand.
ACCTCGTGCGGCTGGCGCAGGCGTGGACCGTGACGAACGACGTCGCCTGGCTGCACGCGCTGCGGACACAACTCCGCAGCTGGCTCGACCAGTGTCCGCCACTCGTCGGTCCCAACTGGACGAGTTCGCTGGAACTGGGCATCCGCCTCATCAACTGGGGCCTCGTGTGGCAGATGATCGGCGGCGAAGGCAGCGGCCTGTTCGCGGGCGAGGAGGGCCAACGGCTGCGCGCCGACTGGCTGGACAGCATCCACGCCCACTGCACCGCGATCGCGCGGCATCTCTCGCGTCACTCGTCGGCGAACAACCATCTGATCGGCGAACTGGCCGGACTGTATGTGGGTGCGTCGATCTGGCCGTGCTGGAAGTCGTCGGGCGCGTGGCTGGAACAGGCCCGGCGCGAACTGGAGCACGAAGCGCAGGCGCAGTTCTCGCGCGACGGCGTGAACCGCGAGCAGGCCTTCGCGTACCACGTGTTCTCATCCGAATTCCTGTTCGTGGCGGGCCTCGTCGGCCAGGCCTGCGACCACCCGTTCTCGCGCGCCTACTGGACGAGCCTGCAGCGCGCGCTGCGCTTCCTGCGCTCGGTGCGCGACGTGGGCGGCAATGTGCCGATGGTGGGCGATGCGGACGACGGCATCGTGTTCCGGCTCGACACGCCCGGCAGCGACCGCGCCGAACAATTGCTCGCGCTGGGCGACGCCGTGCTGCGCCGCACGCAACCCACGCACCCCGGCGTGCGCTGGCTGCTGCATACGCTGCCCGGCAAGCGGCCGGAAGCGGATCCGCACGAGTCGGAGACGGGCTGGGCGTTCCCGGACGGCGGCTATCTGCTGTTCGGCTCCCACTTCGGCGAGCAGAACGAGATCAAGGGCATGGTCGATTGCGGCCCGCTCGGCTATCTCGGCATCGCCGCGCACGGCCATGCCGACGCGCTGGCGCTGACCCTGTCGATCGGCGGCGAGGAGTGTCTCGTCGACCCGGGCACGTATTCGTACTGGCAGGAACACAAGTGGCGCGATTACTTCCGCGGCACGTCGGCGCACAACACGGTGCGCATCGACGGACTCGACCAGTCCGTGTCGGGCGGGCGCTTCATGTGGCTGAAAAAGGCGCGGGCGTCGATCGACCGCATGCCGCAGTCGCCGCACGAATTCGATTTCCGCGGCGCGCACGACGGCTACGAGCGCCTGGCGGATCCCGTGCGGCATATGCGCAGCGTGCGTTACGATGCGGGCAGCGCGACCCTGACGGTGCGCGACGAGATCGCCGCCAAGAAACATCACCAGATGGAACTGTTCTGGCATTTCGCGCCCGGCCTGGACGCGAGACTCAACAGTTCCGGCCTGCACGTGCGGGGCAAACGCTTCGCGCTGCAGATGCACGCGCACGGCGCGGACCTCAAGCTGGAACTGGTGCGCGGCAACGAAAATCCGCCGCTGGGATGGTATTCGCGCAGCTACGAAAGCAGGCAGCCGTGCGACGTTTTAAAGATCAGCACCGTATCGTCCGCCGTCCCGGTCGAGTGCAAGTTTACAATAACGTTTTTCTAACAGCGTTTTTCCATAACAAAGGGATAGTTTCAAATGCTCATTTATCTGGTCGCAGGTGCCCGCCCCAACTTCATGAAGATCGCGCCGATCGTGCGCGCGCTGCAGGCACGTGCCGATGCGCCTGCGTTCAAGATCATCCACACGGGCCAGCACTACGACCGCGAGATGAACGACGTGTTCTTCGAGGAACTGGGCATTCCGCAGCCGGACGTGTTCATGGCCGCCGGCGGCGGCAGCCATGCCCAGCAGACGGCCAAGATCATGATCGGCTTCGAGGAACTGTGCCAGGGCGAACGTCCGGATGCCGTGCTGGTCGTCGGCGACGTGAATTCCACGCTGGCGTGCTCCATCGTCGCCAAGAAACTGAACATCCCGGTCGCGCACGTCGAGGCCGGCCTGCGCAGCTTCGACATGGCGATGCCGGAAGAAATCAACCGCCTCGTCACCGACAGCATCTCCGACTGGTTCTTCGTCACGGAGCCGTCGGCCGTGGAGCACCTGCGCCGCGAAGGCAAGAAAGAGGAAGCGATCCACTACGTCGGCCACGTGATGGTCGACAACGTGCTGTACCAGGCCGAAAAACTGGGCGGCGCCGACACGGCGGCGTTCGAGACGAGCGCGTGGAAGGCCGAACGCAAGAGCGCCGGCCAGCGCTACGGCGTCGTCACCCTGCACCGTCCCAGCAACGTCGACGATGCCGCCACGTTCACGCGCATCGCCGGCGCGCTGAAGGAAATCGCGGCCGACCTGCCGCTGATCTTCCCCGTGCACCCGCGCACCCGCGCGAACCTCGAGAAATTCGGCATCGACCTGGGGCCGAACGTCACGCTGGCCGGTCCGCAGGCGTATATGGCGTTCCTGAACCTGTGGAAGGACGCGGCCGTCGTGCTGACGGACAGCGGCGGCCTGCAGGAAGAAACGACGGCGCTGGGTGTGCCGTGCGTAACGATCCGCGAGAACACGGAACGCCCCGTGACCGTGGACGAAGGTTCGAACGTGCTGGCCGGCACCGACCCGGCCGCCATCGTCCTCGAAGCGCGCAAGATCCTGCGCGGCGAGGGCAAGCAGGGCCGCCGGCCGCACCTGTGGGACGGCCGTGCGGCGGAACGCATCGTGGATGTCCTGACGAAGGAAATCCGCAGCCAAGGTCAATGAACATGAGGTAGGCACATGAACGAGCGCATCACGCTGATGGGGTGCTCCATCGACAACCTGACGATGGAAGAGACATTGCAGACGGTCGAGGGCTTCATCCACACAGGACGGCCCCATCAACACGTGGTGGTCAACGTCGACAAGCTGGTGAAAGCCAGCCGCGATCCGGAACTGCGCCGGATCATCAACGACTGCGCGCTCGTGAACGTGGATGGCATGCCGGTCGTGTGGGCGTCGCGCCTGCTGGGCCGGCCGCTGAAGGAGCGGGTCGCGGGCTGCGACCTGTTCGAGGCGCTGATGCGGCGCGCGGGCGAAAAGGGCTGGCGCGTGTTCCTGCTCGGTGCGCAAGAAGACGTCGTGAGCAAGGTGGCGTCCACGTACCGGCATAAATATCCGGACCTGGTGCTGGCCGGCTACCGCAACGGTTACTGGAAGGGCGAGGCGGAAGAAGCGGCAGTGGTCGAGCAGATCCGCGCCGCGCGCCCCGACCTGTTGTTCGTGGCGATCAGTTCGCCGAAGAAAGAGCAGTTCCTCGGCCGCTGGCAGGCCGAGATGAAGATCCCGTTCGCGATGGGCGTGGGCGGGACCTTCGACGTGGCGATCGGCCACGTCAGGCGCGCGCCGCTCTGGATGCAGAAGTCCGGGCTGGAATGGTTCTACCGTTTCCTGCAGGAGCCGCGCCGTATGTTCCGCAGATATTTTATCGAGGACATGGCCTTCATCTGGCTGTTCCTCAAAGAGTTGAAGTTGAAGGGCGCACGATAGCGTCCACGAGGTTGCAGTACACCAAAACACCAGACAGGGATGGCGCGGGTTCTCAATCAACCGCGCCAACAACATAACGATGCGCGCCGGCTCCAGGAGCACGGCGGCGGCAACACTTTTAAGAAAGAAGAGCATTCATGAAGATTCTCGTTACTGGCGGCATGGGTTACATCGGTTCGCACACCGTCGTGGAACTGTTGAACGCGGGCCACGAAGTGGTCGCCTACGACAACCTGTACAACGCCGTGCGTTCGGTACAGGATCGTGTGCAGAAGATCACCGGCAAATCGTTCGTCTTCGTCGAAGGCGACATCCGCGACCGCGCGGCCATGGAAGCCGTGTTTTCCGCCCACAAGATCGATGCCGTGATCCACTTCGCCGGCCTGAAGGCGGTCGGCGAATCGGTGGCGCAGCCGCTGCGCTACTACGACAACAACGTCTACGGCAGCGTCGCGCTGTTCGAGACGATGGCCAAGTTCGGCTGCAAGACCCTCGTGTTCTCGTCGTCGGCCACCGTCTACGGCGATCCGGCCTCGGTGCCGATCAAGGAGGATTTCCCGCTGTCGGCCACCAACCCGTATGGCCGCAGCAAGCTGATGATCGAAGACATCCTGCGCGACGTGTTCAAGGCCGAGCCCGACTGGCACATCGCGCTGCTGCGTTATTTCAACCCGGTCGGCGCCCATGAAAGCGGTCTGATCGGCGAGGAGCCGAACGGCATCCCCAACAACCTGGTGCCTTACATCGCCCAGGTCGCCAACGGCCAGCGCGACAAGCTGTCCGTGTTCGGCGGCGACTACCCGACCCCGGACGGCACCGGCATGCGCGACTACATCCACGTGGTCGACCTCGCGATCGGCCACGTCAAGACCCTGGACAAGCTGGCGCAGGGCGCCGGCCTGCACACCTACAACCTCGGCACCGGCAATGGCAACAGCGTGCTGGAAATGGTGCATGCCTTCGAAAAGGCCTGCGGCAAGCCGATCGCCTACCAGATTGTCGATCGTCGCCCCGGCGACATTGCCAAGTGCTACGCCGACCCGACGAAAGCACGCGAGGAACTCGGATGGACCGCACAGCGTGACATCGCGCAAATGTGTGCTGATTCCTGGCGCTACCAGACTACCCCAAAATAAACGTATGAGGACCGAACCATGAAAGCGATGATTCTTGCAGCAGGCAAAGGTACGCGTGTACGTCCGTTGACCTATGACCTGCCGAAACCGATGATTCCCGTGCTGGGCAAGCCCGTGATGGCTTACCTGATCGAGCATTTGCGCAAGCACGGCGTGACCGAGATCATGGTGAACGTCAGCCACCTGCACGAAAAGATCGAGGAATACTTCGGCGAGGGCGAGCAATACGGCGTCCAGATCGGCTATTCCTTCGAAGGCTATACGAAGGAAGATGGCGAAGTCGTCGCGGTGCCGATCGGCTCGGCCGGCGGCATGAAGAAGATCCAGGAATTCGGCGGCTTCTTCGACGACACGACCATCGTCCTGTGCGGCGACGCGCTGATCGACCTCGACCTCAAAGCTGCCCTCGCGGAACATCGCCGCAAGGGCGCGATGGCGTCGGTCATCACGAAGGAAGTCCCGTGGGACAAGGTGTCGAGCTATGGCGTCGTCGTGACCGACAAGAATGGCCGCATCACCCAGTTCCAGGAAAAGCCGAAGCAGGAAGACGCGCTGTCGAACTTCATCAGCACGGGCATCTACATCTTCGAACCGGAAGTGATCGACCTGATTCCGTCGGGCGTGGAGTTCGACATCGGTTCCCAGCTGTTCCCGCTGCTGGCCGAAAAGGGCATGCCGTTCTATGCCCAGGGCCGGCCCTTCAACTGGCTGGACATCGGCAGCGTGAGCGATTACTGGGAAGTGCTGCAGAACGTGCTGACTGGTGAGGTCAACCATATGGATGTGCCGGGCATCCAGATCGAGCCCGGCCTGTGGACCGGCCTGAACACGAGCATCGACTGGCGGGGCACGACGATCAAGGGCCCCGTCTACATCGGCTCGGGCGTCAAGATCGAGGCTGGCGCCACGATCATCGGCCCCACGTGGATCGGCCACGGCAGCCATATCTGCGAGGGCGCCGAGGTCGTCCGCAGTGTGCTTTTCGAGTACACTCGCGTGCTGAACGACGTGACTTTGCATGAAATGATCGTCTTCAAGGATTACAGCATCGACCGCGCCGGCGAGATGAAGCATTCATCGGATTACAGTTCGTCGGAATGGCTGAACGCGCGCGACCGTCGCCGCAGCCGGCGCACAGAGCAGGCAGAAGATACAGATTCGACATTAGAGAAAGCCAACGCATGAAAATTTACCCTGTCATCCTCTCCGGCGGCGCCGGTACCCGTCTGTGGCCGCTGTCGCGGGCAGTCATGCCCAAGCAGCTGCTGCCGCTGGTGACGGACAAGACGATGCTGCAGGAAACCGCGCTGCGGGTCCGCGGCTGGCCGGGGGTGATGGCGCCGCTGGTGGTCTGCGGCAATGAACACCGCTTCCTCGTGGCCGAGCAGCTGCGCGGCGTCGGCATCACGCCGCACGGCATACTGCTAGTGCCCGCGGGCCGCAACACGGCCCCGGCCGTGGCGGCGGCCGCGGCCTACCTGAAGGCGCAGGATCCGGACGCCGTGATGCTCGTGCTGCCGGCCGACCACGTGATCGAGAAACCCGACGCATTCCGCATCGCCGTGGAACGCGCCGCCGCGCAGGTGGAGCAGGGCGCGCTGGCCACGTTCGGCATCGTGCCGGGCGCCCCGGAAACGGGCTATGGCTACATCCGCCGCGGCGAGCCGCTGCCCGGCTGCGACGACTGCTACAAGATCGAGCGCTTCGTCGAAAAGCCCGACCGCAACACGGCCGAAGGCTTCGTCGCCGACGGCGGCTTCTACTGGAACAGCGGCATGTTCATGTTCCGTGCCGACCGCTTCCTGGCCGAGATCGAGAAGCATGCGCCGACGATCGCCCAGGCCGCCGGCGCCGCCGTGCAGTCCGCGTACAGCGACCTCGACTTCTGCCGCCTGGACGAAGCCGCGTTCAGCGCGAGCCCGTCCGATTCGATCGACTACGCCGTGATGGAACACACGCGCGACGGCGTCGTCGTCGCGGCCGACATCGGCTGGAGCGACGTCGGTTCCTGGTCGGCGCTGGCCGACGTGCAGGCCAAGGATGCCGACGGCAACGCGGTCCGTGGCGACGTCTACCTCGACAGCACGAGCAACACGCTCGTGCGCGCCGAGAGCCGCATCGTGGCCGTCGTCGGTGTGAAGGATCTCGTCGTCGTGGAAACGAACGACGCGGTGCTCGTCGCCCACAAGGACATGGTCCAGCGCGTGAAGAACGTCGTCGACCACCTCAAGGGCAGCGCGCGCACGGAACACCTGTACCACACGAAGGTGTACCGTCCGTGGGGCTATTACGAAGGCATCGACGCGGGCGACCGCTTCCAGGTCAAGCGCATCTGCGTGAAGCCGGGCGAAAAGCTGTCGCTGCAGATGCACCACCACCGCGCCGAGCACTGGATCGTCGTGTCGGGCACGGCGCGTGTCACGTGCGGCGACAAGGTCACGCTGCTGGCCGAGAACGAGTCCACGTACATCCCGATCGGCATGACGCACCGCCTGGAAAACCCGGGCAAGCTGCCGCTGCACCTGATCGAAGTGCAGTCGGGCAGCTACCTCGGCGAGGACGACATCGTCCGCTTCGAGGACATCTACAAAAGGGCGTAAGCCCGCATCCCCCGCGTCCGCATTGCATCTGCGGACGCGTCTTTTCCCCGGGTCTACAGTGCGTATGGCCGCGCGCATGCGGCATACAATGCATCGTCGAAACCCATCGGGGAACCATCATGAAGATGAAGACGATCATCGCGGCATGCGCGCTGGCCGGCATCGGCGGCACGGCGGCGGCAGGCGACATCATCGGCGGCTCTGCTCTGCTCGACGCGGACAGCCACGCCCAACTCGAACGCTGGCTCGGCGCCGGCGAATTCAACCTCAACAACGTGTACACGCTGCATCCCGGCGATACGTCGGACGCCTTCCACGCCGGCGCGGACGGGAGGGGCGCGACCTTCACCCTGTTCGAAGTCACGAACGCCGCCGGCGCGAGCTA
>JBJMVU010000229.1:0-7349 GCA_045810485.1 Massilia sp.
CCACGCCCCGCGCCGGTCGCCCATCCCGGCGTGCTGCGCGTGCTCGTGTGGAACATGCACGCCGGTGCCGATGCCGGTGGCGTCGACAACCTCGAGCGCCTCGCCGCGCGCATCCGCGCCGAACGGGCCGATCTCGTGCTGCTGCAGGAAGTGGATCGCGGCGTCGAGCGTTCGCATCGCGTCGACCAGCCGGCGACGCTCGCGCGGCTCACGGGGCTGCACGCGGCGTTCGGCAAGTCGCTCGACTACCAGGGCGGCGACTACGGCATCGCCATCCTCTCGCGCTGGCCCATCACCACGCAGGCGACGCTGCCGCTGCCCGTCGACCCGCCTCAGCCACGCGCGGGCGGTGCGACGACGCCACGCGTCGCGCTCGTCGCGAACCTCGCCGCGCCCGCGAGCGTGGGCGGCCCGCTCGTGGTGATGACGTCGCACATCGACGCCTCGCGCGACCAGATGGAGACTGCCGTCGTGGCGCTCGTCGAACGCTTCTCAGGCATCGTCACCCGGCTCGGGCAGGCGCTCGATGCGTCGGGCGCCGCGCGCAATGGCGACGACATCGTCGGCGCGTTCGCCGCCAGCGAAAAGGAATTGCGCTCGCTGCTCGACATGCTGGCCGGCGCCGCCGCCAGCAAGCAGCAGATGCTGCAAAAGATCGAAGGCCTGCAGGAAGTCACGGCGACCCTGCAGACGATGGCGGCGGACGTCGCCAGCATCGCGTGGCAGACGAATTTGCTGGCGCTGAACGCGGCCATCGAGGCGGCACGCGCGGGCGAGGCGGGACGCGGCTTCGCCGTCGTCGCGAACGAGGTGCGCATGCTGTCGAACCGCTCGGCCGACGCGGGCAAGCACATCGCCGAACAGGTCGGCCGCATCAGCGCCGCGATCGATTCCTCGTGCCGCGCCGCCGGCGATTCGATGCGCGAGGAAACCCGTGCGGTGCAGGCCTCGGAACAGAAGATCGGCAACGTGCTCGGTTCGCTGCGCGGCGTCACCGACGCCCTCGTCGCCTCCTCCGACCTGCTGGAGCGCGAAAGCGCCGGCATCCAGGCCGAAGTCGGGGACGCGATCGTGCAGCTGCAGTTCCAGGACCGCGTCAGCCAGATCCTGTCGCACGTCCGCGAAAACATCGCCCGCCTGCCCTCGTGGCTGGACGAGCAGGCCCACGACGGCAGCCTCGATGCCCGCAGCCTGCTGGCCGAACTGGAAAGCACGTATGCGATGGCCGAGGAACACCAGCTCCACAAGAGCAATGGGAAACCTGCGCCGCAGCAGGCCGAAGAAATCACCTTTTTCTAGGAACACACATGGCAAAAACCATCATGGTGGTGGACGATTCGATCTCGATCCGCCAGGTCGTCGGCATCGCACTGAAACAGGCCGGCTATGACGTCATCGAAGGCGTCGACGGCAAGGACGCGCTGGCCAAGCTGACCGGCCAGAAGGTCAACCTGATCATCAGCGACGTCAACATGCCGAACATGGACGGCATCTCGTTCGTGCGTGAACTGAAGACCCGTCCGGCCTACAAGTTCACCCCGGTCCTGATGCTGACCACCGAGTCGCAGGACGACAAGAAGGAACAGGGCAAGGCCGCCGGCGCGAAAGCGTGGATGGTCAAGCCGTTCAAACCGGAAGCCCTCGTGGCCGCCGTCCAGAAGCTGACCCTCGGCTGACGCAATTCCACCTCTTCGCCGGCAGCCGCCGGCACTCCGGAGCAATGATGAGTATTGGCGACACGAGCCAAGGGGCCGCCGCACGCCTGGCGGTCGAAGGCGAGATGACGATCTACCGCGCGGCGGAGCTGCATCCCGTGCTGCTGGACGCGGTGCGTGCGCACGACGCGCCGGCGCTCGACCTCTCCGGGGTGACGGAATTCGACTGCGCCGGCATGCAGCTGCTGCTCGTGGCGCGCCGTGAAGCGCGGCGCCTCGGCAAGGACCTCGTGCTGCGGGGCGCCAGCCCCGCCGTGCGCGACGCATTCGCGCTGCTCGGCATGACCGAGCAAGGAGAGCCGGCATGAGCATCGACATCGACCAGGTGACGGTCACCTTCATCGCCGAGAGCCGCGAGCTGCTCGAGCAGATGGAAGGCGCGCTGCTCGCCGTGACGCGCGAGGGCCTCGACGCCGTCAACGCGATCTTCCGCGCGGCGCACACGATCAAGGGTTCGGCCGGCATGTTCGGCCTCGACCCCGTCGTCGCCTTCACGCACGTGGCCGAGAGCGTCCTGGACAAGGTGCGCGACGGCGCCATCCCCATCGGCGACGAGCTGGTGGCCCTGCTGCTCGCCTGCCGCGACCACATCGGCGCCCTCGTCGACGCGGTGGAAAGCGGCACGCTGGACGACGCCGGCCTCGCCGCCGCCGGCGTGCCGCTCGTCGGGCAACTGCAGGCCTACCTGGACGACGGCGCGGCGCCACGCGCCCCTGCCCCCGCCGCAGATGCCGGCGCCAGGGACGGCGCGGCCGGCCACTGGCACATCTCGCTGCGCTTCGGCCGCGACGTGCTGCGCAACGGCATGGACCCGCTCTCGTTCATCCGCTACCTGGGCCAGATGGGCGCCATCACCGGCATCGCGACGATCGCCGACGACCTGCCGGGCCTGGACGAATTCGACCCGGAATCGTGCTACCTCGGCTTCGAGATCGGCTTTTACAGCGCGGCCGACAAGGCGACCATCGACGGCGTGTTCGACTTCGTGCGCGACGACTGCGCCATCCGCATCCTGCCGCCCGAGAACCGCATCGCCGAATACCTCGCCTGGCTCGACGAAGCGCCGGCGCAGCGCGAGCGCCTGGGCCAGATGCTCGTGCGCTGCGGCAGCGTGACGGCGCACGAACTGGAACAGGCACTGGCGGCGCAGGCGGCCAGCAGCGCGCCGGTGCAGCCGATCGGCGCGATCCTCGTCGAACAGGGCGCCGTGCGCGCACTGGTCGTCGAGGCGGCCCTCGCGAAACAGCGCCAGGCGCCGGAAGCGCCGCGGCAACCGCAGGAAAACCGCTCGGTGCGCGTGGATGCCGACAAGCTGGATCGCCTCATCAACCTCGTGGGCGAATTGATCATCGCGGGCGCGGGCGCCAACCTCGTCGCGCGCCGCACGCAGATTCCCGAACTGCTGGAATGCACGTCGACCTTGTCCAGCCTCGTGGAAGAAGTGCGCGACAGCGCCCTGCAGCTGCGCATGGTGAAGATCGGCGCCACGTTCAACCGCTTCCAGCGCGTCGTGCACGACGTGGCGCGCGAACTCGGCAAGGACATCCGCCTGGAAGTCAGCGGCGAGGACGCGGAGCTGGACAAGACGGTCGTCGAAAAGATCGGCGACCCGCTCACGCACCTCGTGCGCAACGCGATGGACCACGGCATCGAGCCGGCCGACGTGCGCGCCGCGCGCGGCAAGCCGGAACAAGGCACCGTCGCGCTGAACGCCTACCACGACTCGGGCAGCATCGTGATCGAAGTGTCGGACGACGGCGGCGGCCTGAAACGGGACCGCATCCTGGCGAAGGCCGTCGAGCGCGGCCTCGTCGAGCCGGGCCGCACGCTCACCGACAAGGAAATCTTCAACCTGATCTTCGAACCGGGCTTCTCGACGGCGGAACAGGTGACGAACCTGTCCGGCCGCGGGGTCGGCATGGACGTCGTCAAGCGCAACATCGTCGCCCTGCGCGGCAGCGTGGACATCGCCAGCACCGAAGGCCAGGGCACCGTCGTCACCGTGCGCCTGCCGCTCACGCTGGCAATCATCAACGGGTTCCAGGTCGGCATCGGCAAGTCCGTGTTCGTGATCCCGATCGACATGATCGAGGAATGCATCGAGTTCCACGAGCAGCCGGGCTGCGACTGGGTCGACCTGCGCGGGGAGCCCCTGCCCTTCGTGCGCCTGCGCGAACGTTTCGGCATCGGCGGCGTGCCGGCGCGGCGCCGCAGCATCGTCGTCGTGCGCTACGGCGGCCGCAAGGCGGGCCTCGTCGTCGACAGCCTGCTGGGCGAATTCCAGACCGTGATCAAGCCGCTCGGCAAGGTGTTCGCCGGCGCGCGCTTCCTGTCCGGGTCGTCGATCCTCGGCAGCGGCGAGGTGGCGCTGATCCTCGACATGGCGGCCCTGCTGGCCGGCGTCGAAACCGAAAGCCAGGCCGCGGCGGCCTGACATTTAACCGAAGTGGAGAGCCAACGTGCTTAAGAATCTGAAAATCGGTATCCGGCTGGGCCTCGGCTTCGGTGCGGTACTGTCGTTGTTACTGGCGATCGCGCTGCTGGCCACGAGCCGCATGGCCGCGATGAACGAGGCCACCACCTACATCACGGCGGACGCATATCCGAAAGTCGTGGTCGCGAAGGACCTGATCCGCGACGTCGTCGACACGCCGCGCCAGATGCGCGGCATGCTCCTCACCGCCGACGAGGCGGAAAACGAGCGCTATCGCAAGCAGATCGAGCAGCTGCGCGCCGATACGAACACGCGCATCGGCGACCTGACGAAACTCGTCGCCAGCGAGAGCGGCAAGAAGCTGCTCAAGCAGATCGCCGACAAGCATGCGGCGCTGGAGCCCACGTACGCCCAGTTCTACGGCCTGGTGCGCGCCAACCGCCAGGGCGCGGCGGAATTCGTCAACAAGGACTACATGCCGCTCAACCGCGAGCTGACCGCGGCCGTCGACGAACTGGCGAAACACCAGTCGGACAAGATGCAGAAGGTGGCCGACGAGGCGGGCCGTACCTATGACGAGACCCGCCGGCTGGTGCTCGGCATGACGGCCGGCGCCGCCCTGCTCGCGCTGGGCGTGGCCGCGTTCATCACGCTGTCCGTCACCCGCCCGCTGCGCGTCGCCGTCTCCGTCGCCGACCGCCTGGCGGCCGGCGACCTCACCGTCACCGTCGAGAGCCATGGACGCGACGAAGCGGGCCAGCTGCTGGCCGCGATGAAGAACATGATCGCCCGCCTGACGCAGGTCGTCGGCGACGTGAACGGCGGCGCGCAGTCGCTGGCGTCCGCGTCCGAACAGGTCAGCGCCACCGCGCAGGCGCTGTCACAGGCCGCGTCCGAACAGGCGGCCGGCGTCGAAGAGACGAGCGCCTCGCTGGAACAGATGACGGCGTCGATCGCCCAGAACACGGAAAACGCCCGCGTCACCGACGGCATGGCCGCGCAGGCCGCCCGCGAAGCCGCGGAAGGCGGCGAAGCGGTGAAGGCCACGGTCGCCGCGATGCAGCGCATCGCGAAGCAGATCGGCATCATCGACGACATCGCCTACCAGACCAACCTGCTGGCGCTGAACGCCGCCATCGAGGCGGCCCGCGCCGGTGAACACGGCAAAGGCTTCGCGGTCGTTGCCGCCGAAGTACGCAAGCTGGCCGAACGCAGCCAGGTGGCCGCGCAGGAGATCGGCGAAGTCGCGACGAACAGCGTGGAGCTGGCGGAACGCGCCGGCAACCTGCTCGACCGCATGGTGCCGAACATTCGCAAGACGTCGGATCTCGTGCAGGAAATCACGGCCGCGTCGGAAGAACAGTCCGCCGGCGTCGGCCAGATCAACGCGGCGGTCGGCCAGATGAGCCAGACGACGCAGCAGAACGCCTCGAGCTCCGAAGAGCTGGCGGCGACGGCCGAGGAAATGAGCTCCCAGGCCGAGCAGCTGCAGCAGGCGATGGCGTTCTTCCGCCTCGCCGGCAGCGACGCCGCGCCGCCGCGCAAGCCGGCCCGCCGCGCATCGGCGCATCCGGCCGCCGCGCCCAAGCGCCAGGGCATCGCCATGCACAATCCCGCGTACGCCGCCCAGGCTGACCTGGACGAATCCAGCTTCACCCGATTCTAAAAACCGGCGGCAGCCGCCGCCGCGAGGAGACTCCCCATGTTCCGTAATCTGAAAGTCAGTGCCCGCCTGGCACTGGGCTTCGGCACCGTCAGCGTGCTGCTGGCCGCCGTCGTCATGATGGGCATCCACAGCGTCGCCAGCGTCAGCGACAACGTCGGTGAAATGGCCAACGACAAGTATCCGAAGGTCGTACTCAGCTACGACTCGATCGGCAACATCCACGAAATCGCCACCGCGATGCGCAACATCGCGCTGACCGAGGATGCCGACGCGACGCGGCGTGAACTGGCGCAGATCGAGGCATCGCGCAACGACCAGCGCGCGGACGTCGAAAAGCTGAACCACCTCGTCAAGTCGGCCTCCGGACGGCAGATCATGGACGGCGTGAACCAGCAACGCCAGAAGAACCTGGCGGTGCAGGACCAGTTCATCCGCCTCGTGAACGAAGGCAAGCGCGCCGAGGCCCGTGCGCTGCTGACGACGCAGATCCAGCCGCTGCAGGACGCGTACATCAAGGCGATCGAAAAGCTGGTCGAACACCAGAATGCGTCGATGGACCAATCGGCCAAGGATGCCTCGGCCGAATACGTCGAGACCCGCAACCAGCTCACGCTGCTGGGCGCCGCCGCGGTCCTGTTGGGCATCGGCATGGCCTTCTGGATCACGCTGAGCCTCACGCGCACGCTGGGCGGCGAGCCGGCCTACGCGGCCGACCTGCTCAAGCGCATCGCGAACGGCGACCTGTCCGGCGACGTGACGCTGCGCCGGGGCGACGGCGACAGCATGCTGCACGCCGTCGGCCAGATGGTCGCCAAGCTGCGCCAGGTGATCGCTGGCCAGCGCGCCGTCGTGGAAGCGGCGAACCGCGGCGAATTCGGCGCGCGCGTCGACACGGCCGGCATGCTCGGCTTCCAGAAAGAGATGGGCGATGGCCTGAACCAGCTCGTGACGACGACCGGCGCCAGCATCGACGACGTCGTGCGCATGATGTCGGCGCTGGCCGACGGCGACCTGACGAAGCGCATCGACCAGGATTACCGGGGCGCGTTCGCGAAGCTGAAGGATTATTCGAACGGCACGATGGACAAGCTGGCGCAGGTCGTCGGCGAAGTGAACGGCAGCGCACAGTCGCTTGCCTCGGCGTCGGAAGAAGTCAGCGCCACGGCGCAGGCCTTGTCGCAGTCGGCGTCGGAACAGGCGGCCGGCGTCGAAGAGACGAGCGCGTCGCTGGAACAGATGACCGCGTCGATCTCGCAGAACACGGAGAACGCCCGCGTCACCGACGGCATGGCCACGCAGGCCGCCCGCGAGGCGGCCGAAGGCGGCGATGCGGTCAAGGCGACCGTCGCGGCCATGAAGCGGATCGCGAAGCAGATCGGCATCATCGACGACATCGCGTACCAGACCAACCTGCTGGCGCTGAACGCGGCCATCGAGGCGGCCCGCGCGGGCGAACACGGCAAGGGTTTCGCCGTCGTGGCGGCCGAGGTGCGCAAGCTGGCCGAACGCAGCCAGGTGGCGGCGCAGGAAATCG
>JBJMVU010000230.1:0-29060 GCA_045810485.1 Massilia sp.
AGACGTTGGCGCTCCACGCGTCCAGGTTCCAGGTCGACGACAGCCGGGTCTTGAAGCGCAGCGGATTGTAGATCCGGTTCAGCTGGTCGACGAGCGGCGCCCCGGCCGTCACGGCCACCTGGTACGTCGTGAAGTACGTGCCGCTCGCGCCGAAGCCGAAATCGCCCAGGTCGCCGGCCGGCACCCGCGTGCTCGCGACGAAGTCGAACCCGCGCGCGAGCGACTTGCCGAGGTTGTTGGCGCTGCCGTCGACGTACAGCGTCCAGTTATCGGGCAGCACGCCGAAGGCCGGGTATTGCGCCTTCATCTGGGCGACCATGGCGGCGGATGGGTTGCGCACGATGAGGCCGGTGCCGGCGAATTGCGCTTCGCGGTTCAGCAGGGTCAGGTCGGACAGGTAGCTGGTCACCTGGTTCTCGTACTTGATGTCGAAGTACGTCAGCCCGAGCTTCGTGTTGTGGCCGAACGCCGGCTCCCAGTCGACGCCGAGCGACTTCGTGGTCGCCGTTTCCGGCTGCAGGTCCGGGTTCGACGCCGACCTCGCGACGCCCACGCGCAGCGCGCCGCCGATGGTCGGGTCGGAATAGTTTTGCACGAACAGGGCGCCGCGGCCGTTGTTGACGGGGGTGTTCACTTCCGCCAGCAGCGGTGCGCGGAACGATGTGCCGTAGCTGCCGTGGACGACGACGCCTTTCACCGGCGCCCAGTTGAAGCCGACCTTCGGATTGTTCGTGCTGCCGACGTCGCTGTAGCGGTCCGTGCGGCCCGCGATGTCGAGGTCGAGCCGGTAGATGCCGGGCAGGGCGTTGGCCGCGCCGACCAGCGGCACCGCCAGCTCGGCGTACAGGGACTTGATGTTCCTGCCCAGTCCCATGCTGCTCGCGATCGGGGCGTCCGCCGTGCCGAACGTCGTGCCGACGTCGGTGCGCAGGCGCTGGTATTCGAAGCCCGCCGCGGCGCGCACGCTGCCGCCGGGAATGGAAAACAGCGGACCGTCGGCCTTCAGCTGGGCGTTCTGGAAGATCGTCTGGCCGGGGGCGATGAACAGCCCGTTCGCGATTTTTGCGAGGGTCGCCGGGTTGTTCGGGCCGCCGAACACGTTCAGCGCCGTCGCCGGATTGGTGTCCGCCAGCGCGGCCGCGACCGCGCCGCTGTTCAGGCCATGCACCGTCGCGGACTGGTCGTTGTTCTTGCCCCAGGTGTAGAGGGCGCCCGCCTTCCAGCCGGCGGCCAGCGTCTTGTCGATGCCGATCGTGCCTTCGAACGAGCGCGAATAGCCGGTCGCGGTGTCCGGCGCCAGCTGGCCGGCGAACGACAGGGCGACGTCTTCCGACGCGCCGGCCGGCGCGCCCGCGGGCCGCACGTAGAACGGGTTGGTGGCCGGGACGGTGACGGTCGAGGAGGGGGCGCCCGGCTGCATGCGATACGTGCGCCGGGTCGCGAAACCGTCCGCGTACAGCGCGTAACCGTTGCCGAGGTCCTGGTTGAACGTGAAGGTGGCGCTGTTGCGCTCCTGGCGCGGCAGGATGTCGGCGTACTGCAGGTTGTCGCACTTGTTGACGGCGCCGGCCGCCAGGCTGCCGGCACTCGCCTGCGTGACGCCGCCAGACGGAATCGCATAGGACGTGCCGCCAACGAGGATGTTCCCGGGCGCGCATTGCGTGGAGCGGAAGTCGCCGCCCCCGCGGGCGCGCAGGTCCCCCCGGAAGAAGCCGCGATCGCGCCCGTTCAGCGCCGTATGGTAATCGTTCTGCACGGTGGCGACGACCTGTCCGCCGTGCCACCGGTGCCCCAGCAGCGCGCCGACCTGGCGTTCGTGGTAACCGTCCGCCGTGCCGTAGCGCACGAAGCCTTCGGCGCCTTCGACGTTGCGGCGCAGGATCAGGTTGACCACGCCGGCCACCGCGTCCGACCCGTAGATGGCCGAGGCGCCGTCGGCGACGATCTCCACGCGCTGCAGGGCCAGCATCGGAATGATGGACGGGTCGATGCCGGCGCCGGTGGTCCCCTGGGGCACCACGCGGTGGCCGTTGACGAGCGACAGCGTGGCGTACGGACCGATGCCGCGCAGATTGACCGACGACCCGTAGGTGATGTTGCCGGCGCCGCCGGCCTGGCCGCGCGACGATTCCGACACGCCGAGATTGAACACTTGCGGCACTTCCTGCAACAGGCCGGCGGTGCCGACCGCGCCCGACGCTTCGATGTCGCCGCGGGTCAGCGACACCACGGTCGAGCCGACTGGCGCCACGCCGCGGATGCGGCTGCCGGTCACGACGACTTGCTCCGGTTGTTCGCCGTTGTCTGAGGCCGCCGGCGCCATTTGCGCCTGGGCGCCGGCCGCCATCGCGGCGCAGGCGCAGAAGACGGCGAACGCGACGCTGGACCGGCGGGGGAAGGTGTGCGTGGACTTGATCGTGTGTAGCGCGTCGGCCATCCTGAGTCTCCGAAAATAAGTTATGAAATATACTAATTTCATTCTATAACTAAAAATCGGAGGTTGTAAAGTTGGTTACGGCGCGGTCCACGGACGGACGCGCCGATGTTGGACGGTGCGGAGAGCCGGTCCTCAGGTGTCGCTTGACGCGATGGGCAGCGCCAGCGGCGCGCGGCTTTGTTCGTTGTTGCCGTTGACGAGCTTGGCCAGCAGATCCATGAACACCTCCTGTTCGCGCGCGCTCAAGGGCGCCAGCAGCCGGTCGCGCAGACGCTGGGCGCCAGGTTCCAGCGCGGCCAGCAGGCGCGCGCCTTCGGGCGTGATCGTGAGCGCGCGCTGGCGCCGGTTGTGGGGAATCACCTTGCGCTCGAGCAGGCCCTTGTCCTCGAGTCGGGCGCATACGGTGGCGCCGGTCGAGGTGTCGATGGCGGCCAGGCCCGCCAGCGACACCTGGTCGATGCCGGGATGTTCGGCCAGCCGGCTCAGGATCGCATACTGGACGGGCGTCAGTTCATCGCCCATTTCGTCATGGAAGATCGACACCGAAATTTGCTGGGCCCGGCGCAGCAGATGGCCGGGGTGCTGGTAGAGGTCGAGCGACGATCCATGATCGTCGCGCAGGCGTTTGCTTGGCATGGTGAAGGCTGCTTCTGGTGCGGCGCACCATCGAAATAATCCAGATGCCAGTTTACTTCGGCATCGATGCGAGCGATACTTTTTAAAACATTCAGTGCACTGAATATCAAACGACGAGGAGACGAGATGTTCCCCAAGAATGCATGGTACGTGGCCTGCACCCCCGATGAAATCGACGGCAAGCCCCTGGGCCGCCAGGTGTGCGGCGAAAAGATCGTGTTTTACCGGGGCGCGGGAGGCAGGGTCGCCGCGGTCGAGGACTTTTGCCCGCACCGGGGCGCGCCGTTGTCGCTCGGCTTCCTGCGTGACGGCAATCTGGTGTGCGGCTACCATGGCCTGGAGATGGGCTGCGACGGCAAGGCCGTGAGCATGCCCGGACAGCGCGTGCGCGGCTTTCCCTGCATCCGCAGCTATGCGGTCGAGGAGCGCCATGGCTTCATCTGGGTCTGGCCGGGCGACAAAGCGCTGGCCGATCCGGCCACGATCCACCATCTCGAGTGGGCGGACGATCCGGAGTGGGCCTATGGCGGCGGGCTGTATCACATCGGCTGCGATTACCGCCTCATGATCGACAACCTGATGGACCTCACGCACGAGACCTACGTGCACGCATCCAGCATCGGCCAGAAGGAAATCGACGAGGCGCCCGTCACGACGAAGGTCGAGGGCGAGCAGGTGGTGACCAGCCGCTTCATGGAGAACATCATGCCGCCCCCGTTCTGGCAGGCCGCCTTGCGCGGCAACGGCCTGCTTGACGACGTACCCGTCGACCGCTGGCAGATCTGCCGTTTCAATGCGCCGAGCCACGTGATGATCGAAGTCGGCGTCGCCCATGCCGGCAAGGGCGGCTACCATGCCGACCGGGCGCACAAGGCGTCATCGATCGTCGTCGACTTCATCACGCCGGAAACGGAGACTTCGCACTGGTACTTCTGGGGCATGGCGCGCAATTTCAAGCCCGGGGACGAGGCGCTGACCCGCACCATCCGCGACGGCCAGGGCAAGATCTTCAGCGAAGACCGCGCGATGCTCGAGCTGCAGCAGCAAAACATCCTGCGCCATCCGGAGCGCAAGCTCCTCATGCTCAACATCGATGCCGGCGGCGTGCAGTCGCGCCGCATCATCGACGCGTGGCTCGCGCGCGAGCGGGCAGGGGAGGCGCAGGCATGAGCACTCTTGAAGTGCGCGTCGCGCGCAAGACCCGGGAGGCCGAGGCCATCTGCAGCTACGAACTGGTGCCGGTCGACGGCGCCGCGCTGCCGCCGTTCGCGGCCGGTGCGCACATCGACGTCCACCTGCCGAATGGCCTGGTGCGCCAGTACTCGCTGTGCAACGCGCCCGGCGAGACGCACCGCTACCTCATCGCCGTGCTGCGCGATGCGGAGTCGCGCGGCGGCTCGCAAGCCATGCACGACGACGTCGACGTCGGTACGACCCTGACGATCGGCGCACCGAAGAACCATTTTCCGCTGCTCGCCGCAAAGCGCACGCTGCTGCTGGCGGGCGGCATCGGCGTCACGCCGATCCTCGCGATGGCGGAAACACTTGCCGGCAACGGCGCGACATTCGAGATGCACTACTGCGCGCGCGCCCCGGAGCGCGCCGCTTTTACTGAGCGCGTCGCCGGTTCCAGCTTCGCCGGGCAGGTCCACCTGCACTACGACAGCGGCCCGGCGGACCAGCGTCTCGACCTGGCCGCGCTGCTGGCGGTGCCGGCGCCGGACACGCATGTCTACGTGTGCGGCCCGCAGGGCTTCATCGACCACGTGCTGGACAGCGCCCGGGCCCGCGGCTGGTCCGCGGGACAGCAGCACGTCGAGTACTTCGGCGCGGCCGCGGTGGACACGGACGGCGACCGGGCGTTCGACGTGCGGCTGGCGTCGAGCGGCAGGGTCGTGACCATCCCGGCGGGCCGGACGGTGCTCAAGGTGCTGGCCGACGAGGGCGTCGACATCCCGTATTCATGCGAGGAAGGCGTGTGCGGCACCTGCCTCACGCGCGTGCTGGCCGGCGTGCCGGACCACCGCGACCTGTACCAGACCGACGAGGAGCGCGCGGCCAACGACCAGTTCACGCCATGCTGCTCGCGCGCCAGGAGCCCGCTGCTGGTGCTGGATCTCTAGCGGACCGCCCGGCCACGGCCACTTATTGTGCGATGCATTTTTACTTTATAATGGTTTTCATTTGCAACGTTCACGCCGATGGCCACCCGCCAAAACGTCAAACTCGTCACCGCCGTGCAGGAAGCCGCCGGACAGCCGCTCGACCAGAGCCTTCTTCTGAGCCTGGTCGGCTATAACTGCCGCCGGGCTTACCTGACCATCGTTCCGCATTTCGAGGAACGGATGAAGAAGTTCAACCTGCGCGCGGTCGACTTTTCCGTCCTGAGCCTCCTCCACGCCAACCCGAACATCACGCAGAAGCGCCTGTCGAAGGCCGTGAACGTGTCGCCGCCCAACCTGGCGATCCTGCTGGACAAGCTGGAAGAACGGGGCCTGCTGGTGCGCCAGCGCAATCCGCTCGACAAGCGCTCGCAGACGCTGGTGCTCACGCCCGAAGGCACGCGGCTGTGCGCCAAGGCCGAGAAGACCGTGTCCGAGCTGGAGCTGGAAGCGACCGCCATGCTGACCGACGCCGAGCGCGCCGAACTGGTCAAGCTGCTGCAAAAGATCTTCCTGCACGACGAGGACGACGCGCAGGCCTGAGCCTGCGCACTCCCTGGCCCGGTCAGCGCGCCGCCAGCGCCTGCGCCAGTCCACCCCACGCCGGCATGAACAGGCGCGCGTCCATCGTGCGCACGTCCCGCACGATCGGCGCGAAACCCATATGGGCCAGCACGTCCCGCTCGAGATCGACGCCGGGCGCGATTTCCGTCAGTTCCAGTCCGTCCGGGGTCAGCCGGAAGACGGCGCGTTCGGTCACGAACAGCACGTCCTGGCCGCGCTGCGCGGCATCGATGCCGTTGAAGGTGATCTGCTCGACCTGTTCGATGAACTTGCGCGAGCGGCCTTCCCGCACGATGCGCAGCCGGCCATCCTCCACCGCCACGTCCAGCCCGCCCGCCGTGAACGTCCCGCAGAACACCAGCTTGCGCGTCGAGCGCGTGATGTTGATGAAGCCTCCGCAGCCGACCGGGCGGCCATTGAACATGCTGACATTGACGTTGCCGTGGATGTCGGTCTGGGCGAGACCGAGGAAGCTGGCATCGAGTCCGCCGCCGTCGTAGAAATCGAATTGCGCCGACTGGTCGATGATCGATTCGGCGTTGTAGGCGAGGGCGAAGTCGCCGCCCTGCGCGGGGATCCCGCCGTTGACGCCGCTCTCGATGCTGAGCGTGAGCAGGTCCGATACGCCTTCCTCCGCCGCGATGGACGGGATGCCGGCCGGGATGCCGATGCCGAGATTGGTGATCGCGCCGGGCACGAGTTCCAGCGCGGCGCGGCGCGCGATCACCTTGCGCTCGTCGAGCGGCATCGGCGCCAGCGAGCGCACCGACACGCGCACGTCGCCGCACAGCGCGGGATTGAACACGGTGCTGATCGACTGCATGTGTGATTCCGGCCCGGCCGTCACCACGTAGTCGACCAGGTAGCCCGGCACCTTCACCCGCTTCGGATGCAGGCTGCCTTCCTGCACCACCTGTTCCACCTGCGCGATCACGATGCCGCCGCAGGCGCGCGCCGCCTGGGCGATCTGCAGCTGCTCCAGGTGCACACCTTCCTTGTCCAGCGTGAGGTTGCCTTTTTCGTCGGCGACGGTGCCGCGGATGATCGCCACGTCGATCTTCGGGCAGGGATAGTGCAGCCATTCCTCGCCGGCGAACGCCGTCAGGTGCACGAGGTCCTCCGCCGCGCTGGCATTCAGCCTGCCGCCCTGCTGGCGCGGATCGACGAACGTGCCGAGGCCGACCTTGGTCAGCAGGCCGGGCGTGCGCGCCGCCATGTGCCGCGTCAGGTGCGACAGCGCCCCTTGCGGAAAATTGTAGGCCTCGACTTCGTTCGCATAAATCATCCCCATCAATTCCTTGCCAGTCTGGCCGAAATGGCCCGCCACCGTGCGCCGGATCATGCCCTTGTGGGCGAAATGCACCATGCCGCCGGTTCCCCCGTTGCCGATCGCGCCGCAGGCCCAGGTGGTCAGGTCGCGCGGATGGCCGTCGGCCAGGAAGCGCCGTTCGAGCGCGATCAGGATTTCTTCGGCCAGTCCCATCATGGCGAGGCCGCCCAGGAAGATGGTGGATTCGTCGCGAACCAGGGCGGCGGCGGCGTCGGCGCTGATGACTTGCATGGTTGTCTCCAGATAGGGTTTCGATGTAATGGTTATGAATGATAAACATATTGCTTGCGGCCCGCAATATAATCGTTATAGGATATAACCATTACGACCCAGTAGATTTTTTTGGAAAGCCAGGACAATGAGCCAGACACCGGATACCCCATTACTTAGCATCGAGACGGTCGGCGCCGTGGCAAAAATCACGCTGTGCCGATCGGCCAAGCGCAACGCACTCAGCGACGACCTGGTGCGCGAGTTGCGGCTGTGTTTCGAAGCGCTGCCCGACACCGTCCGCGCGGCCGTGCTGCTCGGCGACGGTCCGGCGTTCTGCGCGGGGCTGGACCTGTCCGAGGTCCGCGAAAACAACACGACGCAAGCCGTCTTCCATTCCCGCATGTGGCATGCCGCGTTCGAGGCCATCGGCTTCGGCCGGGTGCCGGTGGTCGCCCTGCTGCACGGCGCCGTCGTGGGCGGCGGCCTGGAACTGGCCAGCGCCTGCCACGTGCGGGTCGCGGAAACTTCCGCTTTCTATGCGCTGCCGGAAGGCTCGCGCGGCCTGTTCGTCGGCGGCGGCGGCTCGGTGCGCATCGCGCGCCTGATCGGCGTCGGGCGCATGACCGACCTGATGCTCACTGGACGCGTGCTGGACGCCGCGGAAGGCCACGCCGCCGGCATCAGCCACTACCTGGTGGAGCCGGGCGAGGGGCTGGGCAAGGCGATGGCGCTGGCCGAGCGGATCGCGGGCAATTCGCCGATGACCAATTACGGCGTGATGCACGTGCTGCCGCGCATCGCCGACCAGTCGATCCAGGACGGCCTGATGACGGAGGCGCTGATGGCGTCGGTCGCGGCCAGCGATCCGGAAACGCGCCAGCGCCTGGCCGCTTTCCTCGACGCCAAGACCAACAAGGTCCGCCAGACCGGCTGAGCCGGCGCCCGCCGGCACCGACAACGAACAACAAGGAGACATCATGGCGAACCAGGCTCGCTACCGCCCCGTGCAGATCGCCCGGGCCGCGGTGGAGGTGCGGGACACGCCGGACGCGGTCTATGTCCGGGCGCGCGCGCCGCTGGAACCGTATGCGGCGCGCACCACCGACCGCCTGCTGCATTGGGCGGAACAGGCGCCCGGGCGCAGCTACATGGCGCGCAGGGAAGGCGGCGCGTGGCGCCACCTGAGCTACCGCGCCGCGTGCGACAGCGCCCGCGCGCTCGGCGAGGCCCTGCTGCGGCGCGGCCTGTCGGCCGAGCGCCCCGTCCTGATCCTGTCCGGGAACGACCTGGAACATGCGCAGCTGGCGCTCGCGTGCCAGTATGCCGGGGTGCCGTACGCGCCCGTGTCGCCGGCCTATTCGCTGCAGTCGCTCGACTTCGGCAAGCTGCGCCACGTGGTCGAGCTGCTGCGTCCCGGGCTCGTCTTCGCCTGCGACGGCGACGCGTACGCGGCGGCGATCCTCGCCGTGGTCCCGGCCGGGACCGAACTGGTACTCGTGAAGGGAAAGATTGCCGGCCGCGCAGCGACGTCGTTCGCCAGCCTGCGCGCGACGCCGGCCACCGCCGCGGTGGAGGCGGCGCGTGAAGCGACGGGCCCCGACACCATCGTCAAGTTCCTGTTCACGTCGGGCTCCACGCGCATGCCGAAGGCGGTCATCACCACCCAGCGCATGCTGTGCGCCAACCAGCAGATGGTGCTGCAGTGCTGGCCGTTCCTCGCTGGGGAGCCGCCGGTGCTGCTCGACTGGCTGCCCTGGAACCACACGTTCGGCGGCAGCAAGGACGTCAACCTCGTCCTGTTCAACGGCGGCACCCTCTACATCGACGACGGCAAGCCGACCCCGCAAGGCATCGGGATCACGCTCGAGAACCTGCGCGAGATCGCGCCCACGCTGTACTTCAACGTGCCCAAGGGCTGGGAAGAGGTCGCGCACGCGCTGGCGCGCGACCCGGCGCTGCGCCAGCGGTTTTACAGCCGCCTCAGGCTGCAGTTCTATGCCGGCGCCGCGCTGGCTCAGCCCGTGTGGGACCAGCTGCACGCCAGCGCGGAGCAGGAATGCGGCGAGCGGATCGTCATGACGACGGGCCTCGGCATGACCGAGACGGCGCCGTGCGCGATGTTCGTGCTCGACAACGAGGCGCATGCCGGCGAACTGGGCACGCCCTGTCCGGGCATGGAGGTGAAGCTGGTGCGGGAGGGGGACAAGCTGGAAGTGCGCTACCGCGGGCCGAACGTCACGCCCGGCTACTGGCGTGCGCCGGAGGAAAGTGCCGCCGCCTTCGACGAGGGAGGCTTCCTGCGCTCGGGCGACGCGGTCCGGTGGCGCGACCCGGCGCGGCCGGACCTGGGCCTGCTGTTCGACGGCCGCGTGGCCGAGGACTTCAAGCTCGCCACCGGCACCTGGGTCAGCGTGGGTCCGCTGCGCGAGTGCGCCATCCGGGCCGGGGCGCCTTACCTGCAGGACGCCGTCGTCACGGGCCACGACCGCAACGAGCTTGGCCTGATGATCATCCCGCGCCTGCCGCTGTGCCGCGAACTGGCCGGACTCCCGGCCTCCGCGCCCGTGGCCGACGTGCTGGCCGCGCCCCCCGTGCTGGCCTTCTTCCGCGCGCTGGTGCAAACGCTGCACGACGCCGGCAGCGGCAGCGCCACGCGCGTGCGGCGCGCCTGCCTGCTGCACGACGTACCGGACATCGACCGCGGCGAAATCACGGACAAGGGATCGATCAACCAGCGCGCGATGCTCACCCACCGCACCGCGCTGGTCGAAGCCCTGTACGACGGCACTGCGCCGTCCTTCATTCAACCCAACGACAGCGGGGATCCGACATGAGCCTTTACGCCGCCTACGACGACATCTGGATCCTCGACGGCGTGCGCACGCCGTTCGTGGACTACTGCACCGGCTTCTCGGCCGTTTCGCCGACGGACCTCGGCATCAAGGTCGCGCGCGCCGTGCTGGAGCGCGCCGGCGTGGACCCGGCGCAGGTCGGCTCCGTCCTGTCCGGGAACATGGCGCCCGGCGACTGCTTCCAGTACATGATCGCGCGCCACATCGGCCTGTACGCCGGCGTGCCGCAGCAGGTCACGGCGCTGAACGTGCAGCGCATCTGCGGCACCGGTTTCGAGCTGTTCCGCCAGGCGGCCGACCAGATCCGGCTGGGCTACACCGACACCGCGCTGGTGGTCGGCACCGAGAACATGACGCGCAACCCCATCGCGGCCTTCGGCCACCGCACCGGCTTCAGGCTGGGCGCCCCGGTCGAGTTCCAGGATTTCATGTGGGAGGCCCTGGTCGACCCGGCGCCCGGCATCACCATGCCGCAGACGGCGGAAAACCTCGCCGTGCGCTACGACGTCAAGCGCGAGGAGGTGGATGCCTACGCCTCGCGCAGCTTCGCGCGCGCGGTCGCGGCGCAGGCGCGCGGCTTCCTCGCCGGCGAGATCGTCCCGGTCGTCAACGAGACGTTCGAGCTGGAAGGCTATGCCGGGCGCACCGTCCGCGTGACCGGCAAGCAGAAGGACCTGGCGGTCGATACCCACGTCCGCCCGTCGCCGGTCGAGGTGCTGGCCGGCCTGCGCCCGCTCTACCCGGGCGGTGTGCAGACCGCGGGCAACAGCTCGGCCCTCGTCGACGGCGCCGGCGCGGCCATCGTGGCCGGCGGCGCCGTCATGCGCGGCCGCGAACGTCCGCCCCTGGCGCGCCTGCTGGCGTGCGCCGTGGCCGGCGTGCCGCCCGAGATCATGGGCATCGGCCCGGCGCCGGCGATCCGCATGCTGCTGGAACGGAGCGGCCTGCGCCTGGACCAGGTCGGGCTGTTCGAGATCAACGAGGCGCAGGGCGCCCAGGTGCTCGCGGTGGCGCGCGAGCTCGGGCTCGACGAGGAACGCCTGAACGTGAACGGCGGCGCGATCGCGCTCGGCCATCCGCTCGCCGCCACCGGCATGCGCCTGACCATCACGCTCGCGCGCGCACTGCGCGAGACCGGCCGCCGCTACGGCGTGGCGTCGGCCTGCATCGGCGGCGGGCAGGGCATCGCGCTGCTGCTCGAGAACCCGGATTCGGACAACTGAAGGAGAGATCATGCAACTGGCAGGACAGGCCGCCCTGGTGACGGGCGGCGCATCGGGCCTCGGCGCCCAGACGGTACGCGAACTCGCGGCGCAGGGCGCAAACGTGGCGATCCTCGACGTCAACCTGGAGGCCGCGCAGGCCCTGGCGCGGGAGGTCGGCGGGCTCGCGCTGCACTGCGACATCTGCGACAGCGCGAGCGTGGACGCGGCGTTGCGCGCGGCGGCCGGGGCCCACGGCGGCGCGCGCATCCTGGTCAACTGCGCGGGCATCGGCGGCGCGCGGCGCCTCGTCGGGCGCGACGGCAGCCCGATGCCGCTGGAGGACTTCAGCCGCATCGTCCAGGTCAACCTGATCGGCACCTTCAACGTGGTGCGCCTGGCCGCGGCCGCCATGGTGGCCGCCGATCCGCTGGAAGACGGCGAGCGCGGGGTCATCATCCTGACCTCGTCGGTGGCCGCGTACGACGGTCAGGTCGGCCAGGAAGCCTACGCGGCCTCGAAGGGCGGCCTGACGGCGCTGACCCTGCCGCTGGCGCGCGACCTGGCGCAGTTCGGGGTGCGCGTGGTGACCATCGCCCCGGGGCTGTTCCTGACGCCCCTGCTGTACAAGCTGCCGGAAGAGGTGCGGCAATCGCTGGCCGCGTCCATCCCCTTCCCGAAGCGGCTGGGCAAGGCGGACGAATATGCGCGCCTGGCCGCCCACGTCGTCACCAACCTGTCGCTCAACGGCGAGGTGATCCGCCTCGACGGGGCGCTGCGTCTGCCGCCACGCTGAGCGCCGCGCGGCGAAAACAGTCGATCAGGTGCTCGACCGGGGCGGACAGCACCCGGTCGGCGCGCCGCACGATCACCAGCTCGCGCGCCAGCGGCATGCGGGCCGGCAGCGCCGCCAGGCCGGCCTGGATGGCTTCTTCCCGGTGCAGCCGGGGGACCAGCGTCACGCCGAGGCCCGCGCCCACGAGGGCCAGCGCGGTGCGGATCTGCTCGACGACGAAGCGCGGCCGCAGCGTGAGGCCGGCCTGCAGCGCCGCGTGT
Organism: Massilia sp.; assembly: GCA_045810485.1. Taxonomy (GTDB): domain Bacteria; phylum Pseudomonadota; class Gammaproteobacteria; order Burkholderiales; family Burkholderiaceae_D; genus Telluria. The sequence goes on from JBJMVU010000230.1 coordinate 12,453, forward strand.
TCCACGTCGCGCTGCAGGCGTCCGGTGCCGCCCAGAATCAGCGGCGCGTCCGCCAGATCGCCCCAGCCGACCGATTTGCGCGCCGCCAGCGGGCTGTCGGCCCGGCACACCACCACGAAAGGATCGTGCAGCAGCGATTCCGTCAGCAGGTCGCCAGGTTCGGTGGGCCGCGCGGCCACCCCGAAATCGACGAGCCGGTCCTGCACCCAGGCCGCCGCCTTGGCGCTGGGGATGTCATGCAGGCTGACCTGGAAGTCCGGATAGTCGCGGTAGAACAGGGTGAGCGCCTGGGCCGCCAGGCCGGACGCCACCGAGGGCACGACCGCGAACGAAGTGCTGCCGCGGTGCGTGCTGGCGGCGTCGCCGATGCCGCGCATCGCATGCTCGAAATTGCGCACGAGGTCTTCCGCCACCACGGCCAGCCGCTCGCCCTGGACGGTCAGGCGCAGCGTGCGGCTGCTGCGGTCGAAGAGGGACAGGCCCAGCTGCTGTTCGATCTTCGCCACGGTCGCGGACAGTGAGGGCTGCGAGATCCCGAGCCGCCTGGCGGCCGCCGAAAAGGTGGCGCAGCGGCTCGCCATCGCGAACACTTCCAGCTGGCGGATCGTCAGGTTGGTGCTGATGTTACCGATCTCCGCTTTACTATCGATCATATTTATGAATAAATGAGATGGATAAACAGGCCATAGAGTACACCCGGCGCCGCGTCATTGGAATCGAAAAAACATGCTTGCCTTTCCGGCACATTACTTATAAAGTATAAGCATTAAAAATCAAAAGCAGTGGAGACGGCAATGGCTTCGAGAGGCACAACCGGGCGACGCGGCAGGCTGCATTGGGTGGTCTGCGCGCTCGTACTGACGGCCGGGATGGCGCGCGCCGCGGGGAACACGGGCTTCGGCGCGCCGCTGCCGCCCGCCGTCCACGAGATCGAGCGCAGCGCCTTCTATATTCCGCTGTCGGACGGCACCCGCCTGGCCGCCGACGTCTACCGCCCGAAGGCGCCGGGGCGCTACCCGGTCATCCTGCAGGCCAGCGCGGCGCGCAGCCGTCCCGCCGACACCGACGACCGCTCGGGCGCCGGCGGGTTTTCGACGCAGATGATCAACCTGGCGCGCTACGGCTACGTGTTCGTGGTGGTCGAGCGGCGCGGACTGGGCGCCTCGTTCGGCACGCGGCGCGGCTACCACGACCGCACCGAGGCGCGCGACGCCTACGACCTGACCGCCTGGGCCGCCGCGCAGCCGTGGTCGCAGGGTACGGTGGGCGTGTTCGGCTGCTCCAACACGGGCGACGCCGCGATGCATTTCCTGACCACGACAACCCACCCGGCGCTCAAGGCCGTGTTCGCGGGCTGCTTCAACTGGGATAAATACAGCGGCGGACGACGCGGCGGCGTGCTCGCCAACTGGGGCACCGGCCCGCAGTCCAGCGTCGAACAGGACCTGCGCACCGCGCTCCCGGTCGATGGCGACGACACGCGCACCGTGCTGCGTGAGGCGGTCCAGGAGCATGCGCGCAACACGCCGCTGCTGGACCTGTGGTCGGGCATGCCGAACCGCGACGACGTCTCGCCGCTGACCGGCACGCCGTTCTGGGAAGAGGGCAGCATCGCCACGTACGGCGCCGCGGTGCGCAAGTCCGGCGTGCCGGTCTACATCCAGGGCGGCTGGCAGGACGATTTCCGGGCCCAGGGCTTCATCGCGCTGGCCAACCTCACCCAGCCGACGAAACTGATCATCGGCGACTGGGGACATTGCTACAGCAACGATTTCTCGATGGCGGCCGAGGCGCTGCGCTGGTTCGACCACTGGCTCAAGGGCGCCGACAACGGCATCATGCGGGAGCCGCGCATCCATTACGAGACCGTGAACGCGGGGTGGCGCACGGCCGACGCCTGGCCGGTGCCGGCCAGCCATCCAGTGAAAGCGTTCCTCGGCGCGGGCAGCCTGGCCATGCGCGAAGCCGAGGCGGGCAAAGCGTCGTTCAAGGTCGACTACCAGCCCGTCTGCGCGCGCGGCACGGGCCTCGGCCCGACCTGTCCGCAGGATGACAAAGGCCTGACGTTCACGAGCGCGCCGCTGGCGGCCGACCTGGAACTGACGGGCCACCCGGTGGCCGACCTGTGGCTGTCGGCCAGCGTGGAGGACGGCCCCGTGTTCGCCTATCTCGAGGACATCGCGCCGGACGGCGGCATCGCCATGGTCAGCGAAGGCCGGCTGCAGGCGCGGCACCGCAAGCTGGCGCCGGCGCCGTTCGCGCTGCCGGGCATCCCCTGGCACAGCTTTAACAAGTCCGACGTGGAGAACCTCGTGCCGGGGCAGGCGGCGCGCTTCGTGTTCGACCTGCTGCCCGTGTCGTGGGTGTTCGAGGCGGGGCACCGCTACCGCCTGACCGTCACCGGGGCCGACCCGCGCGAAAAGCTGCGCAAGACGTACGCGCCGGCCCCGACGTGGACCGTGTGGTTCGACCGCGCGCATCCGTCGCAGTTGGTGCTTCCTGTCGTGGGGGCGTCGACATGAGCGACCTGTCCTTGTTGATGGTGGGCGACCTCGTGCTGGACGAACCGGATTCCGACCGCTTCTTCGACGGCGCGCGCGCCGTGCTGCGCGGCGCCGACCTGGTCGTCGGCCACGTGGAGACGCCGTACACGCTGCGCGGCAAAGAACAGGCGGGCGACGTGCCGGCGGAGGCGGCCGACCCGGCCAAGCTGGCCAGCCTGGCGCGGGCGGGCTTTCACGCGGCCAGCCTGGCCGGCAACCACGTCTACGACCAGGGCGAGGAAGGCGTGGCCGACACCATCGCCGGCCTGTACGCGCAGGGCATTGCGCCGTTCGGGGCCGGCGTGGTCCTCGCGGGCGCGCGCCTGCCCGCCATCCTGGAACGGGCCGGCCTGCGCTTCGGCTTCCTGGGCTACAACTGCGTCGGCCCGCGCCTGTCGTGGGCCGGGCCGGACAAGGGCGGCTGCGCGTACGTCCAGGTGATCTCGCACTACGAACCGGAGGGCGCCAACCCGGGCGGTCCGCCGCAGGCGTTCACGTTCCCGGTCCCCGCTACGCTGGATGCCATGCAGGCCGACATTGTCGCGCTGCGCCGGCGGGTCGATGTGCTCGTCGTATCCCTGCACAAGGGCCTCGTGCACACCCCGGCCCAGCTGGCGATGTACGAGCGCCCGGTCGCGCGCGCCGCGATCGAGGCCGGCGCCGACATCGTGGCCGGCCACCACCCGCACATCGCGCGCGGCATCGAGTTTTATAAGGGCCGGCCAATCTTCCACGGGCTCGGCAACTTCGTCACCGTGACGCGCGCGCTGAACGTGGAAGACAACGACCATCCGGCGCGCCTCGCGTGGGCCGAGCGGCGCCGCAAGCTGTTCGGCTTCGAGCCCGATCCGGGCATGCCGTGCTATCCCTTCCATCCGGCGTCGCGCAACACCATGATCGCGGATTGCCGCATCGCGCCGGACGGCCGGGTGAGCGCGGGCTTCCGGCCGTGCTGGATCGGCGACGACGGCGCGCCCCGGGTGCTCGGCAACGATGCGCAAGGGCAGGCCGTGGCCGGCTACCTGGCCGACATCGGCCGCGCGGCCGGCATGGACACGGTGTTCCGCTGGGAGGGCGAGCGCGTCGTCGTCGCCCCGGGCGGCAAGGATCCGATGGGAGGATTGGCATGAGCGCGCTCGAGACTTTGCAACATGCGTGCGGGCAGGCATTGTCGGCGGCGCGCGCCGCGCAGGGGCAGGGCCGGCGCGTCGTCGCGTATCTCGGCGTCTCGGTGCCGGTGGAACTGATCCGCGCCGGCGGCGCCTTCGCCTTCCAGCTGGCGGGCGATCCGGCGCTGCCGACGCCATTGTCCGACCTCTACCTGGACGACGAATACGACGGCGAAATCCGCTCGCTGTTCGACCTGATCGGCGGGGGCGGCTGCGACGTGGCCGACCTGATCGTGATCCCGCGCGCGTCGAACGGCCTGCTGTACCTGTATTACAGCCTGCTCGAACTGCGCCGGCTGGAGCCGCAGCGGCGCTTTCCCGAGCTGCTGCTGTACGACGTGCTGAACACGCCGAACTGGGCGACGGCGCGCTACGTGCTGGACCGCACCCGCGCGCTGCATGCGCGGCTGGGCGGCTCGATCGACGACGTGCGCGCCGCGATCGCCCTCGGCAACGAACAGCGCCGCGCGCTGCACGCGCTGAACGCGCGCCGGCGCGCCGGGCGGCTGCGCGGCAGCACGTGGTGGACCGCGTTGCGCGCATCGCGCGTGATGGAGCCGCAGGCCTGGCTGGAAGCGGCACAAGCGCTCGCGGACGAGGCGGCGCCGGCGCGGCGCCTGCTCCTGAAGGGCTATGGCCAGGACACGCCGGCCCTGTACGCGCTGGCGGAGTCGCTGGGCGCGAACATCGTCGCCGACGACCACCTGGGCGGCGAGCGCACCGTCCAATGGCTCGTCGACGAGACGGCGGAACCGCTCGCCGCGCTGGCCGCGCATTATCAGTCGCGCGTGCCCACCATCCGTTCGTTTCCGCAAGCGGTGGAGGACGCCGCGTGGCTGGCGCTGCTGGACGAGAGCGGGGCGCAGGGCGTGCTGTTCCACCACGAGGAATTCGACGACACCTTCGGCTGGGACACGCCGGCGCAGGTCGATCGTCTCGCCGCGCTCGGCGTGCCGCATGCGCTGCTGGCGCGCCAGTCCTACCACGCGGCGGACCGCGACGCGCAACGCGCCGTCGTGGCCGGCCTGATCGAAAGCATATCCACATGAGCCGACCCGTCCCCACCCGCCTCGCGTCGACCCTGGCGGCCAACGCCCAGCAGAAAGAAGCATTCCAGGCCTTCCGCCGCCGCGTGCTCGAAGACGGCGAACCGTATGTCATCTCGGACGCGGTGGCGCCGGCCGAGATCCTGCACGCGATGGACATCCACGTGACGCCGGTCGTCTGGTACTCGGCCATCATCGCGGCCAAGCAGCTGTCGCCGTATTACTTCGAGCAGATGGATGCGCGCGGTTTCCACGACCGCCTGCCGCGCTACACGAGCCTGCCGTTGATGAGCACCCTGGACGGGGACCCGCAGCGGGCGCCGTACGGCGGCCTGCCGAAGCCGATGATGATCCTCTCGCGCTTTCGCGACGATTATGGACAACGCATCAGCGAGCTGTGGTCGCGCGCCTATGGCGGTGTGCCGGTGTTCGGCCTGGACGCCAGCTCCGGCACGGCGCTGGGCGAGCGCTGGTGGGAACGCGGCCTGCGCGACTGGGAAACCCTGTACGAGCCGCACCGCCTGGATTTCCAGGTCGAGCAACTGGAAGGCCTGATCCGCACCGCCGAGACGCTGTCCGGCCGCAGCTTCGCGCCGCTCGAGTTCATGCGCCAGATGCACCGCATTAACGAGGCCGGCGAGATCGTGGCCGGGATCCGCGACATGCTGGCCCGTGCGCGCCCGCTGCCGGTGCCGCTCACCGAGCAGCTGGCGAACGTGATGGCGCCCACCTGGGACCGGGGCAGCGCGTGGTCCGTCGCCCATCTGAAGGCGTTCCGCGACGAGCTGCACACCTTGATCGGCCAGGGCGCCGCCGCCTGCCCGGACGAGCGCCTGCGCCTGCTCTGGGTCGGCAACGGGCTGTGGTTCAACACGGGCTTCTACCGCGCGTTCGAGGAAAAATACGGCGCCGTGTTCGTGTGGTCCATGTATTCGAACTTCCTGTCGGACGGCTACCGGCGCTACTTCCGCGACGAGCCGGCGCACGCGCTGCGCGCGCTGGCCGCGCGCCACATCAGCATGAACGAACAACTGCACGTGCCGCCCTGGATGGGCGACTGGATCGTCGAACAGGCCCGCGCCTACGGGGCCGACGGCGCCGTGATGCTGGTGCCGAAGCACGACCGCATGGGGTCCCTCGGCTCGCGCCTGACGAAGGCCGCGCTGGAGCGGGCCGGCATCCCGGTGGTGGAGCTGCACGCCAACATGGTCGACGCCCGTCTGTGGGACGACGCGGCCATGCGCAGGACGGTCGAAGATTTCATAGAACGGCGCCTGTTGCGCGGTTCGACAACAACGGAGACAGCATGAGCGAAGACACGACGCTCCCCCGCCCGCTCGAGGGCATCACGGTCCTGGACCTGACGACCGCGCTGGCGGGGCCGTACGCGACCCTGATCCTGGCCGGCCTCGGCGCCCGCGTGATCAAGGTGGAGAACCCGCGCAACCCGGATTCCGCGCGCACCAACTCGCCCTATCTCGGGCGCGAGGGCCTGAAAGTCACGCGCGAGCACGACGACGACCTGTCGCTGGCGATGCTCGAGCGCGGCCGCAACAAGGAAGCCGTGACCCTCAACATGAAGCACCCCGCGGGCCGCGCGCTGTTCCTCGACCTGGTGAAACAGGCCGACGCGGTGGTCGAGAACTACAGCGCCGGGGTGGCGGACCGTTTGGGCATCGGCTACCAGGCGTGCGCCGGGGTGAACCCGCGCATCGTCTTCACCTCGATCAGCGGCTTCGGCGCGAACGTGCAGCCGCGCCAGAACAAGGCCATGGACAACATCGTGCAGGCGATGAGCGGCATGATGCTGGCCTCGGGGAACCCGGGCGATCCGCCGGTCCGCACGGGCATTCCGTTCGGCGACCTGTCCGCGCCCCTGTTCGCGGCGATCGGTACGCTGGCCGCGCTGATGCAGGCGCGGGCCACGGGCCGCGGCCAGCACGTCGACGTGTCGCTGCTCGGCGCCCTGTCGGCGCTGGTGGCCGCCGAACCGTTCGAGATCATGGCCAGGCTGGGCCATCCGACCCGCGCCGGCAACTTCATGGCGCGCCTCGCCCCGTTCGGCGTCTTCCCCACGCGGGACGGCTACATCTCGATCTGCGCGCCGAAGGACGATTTCGTGGCCGGCCTGTTCCAGGCGATGGACCGGCCCGACCTGGCGCAGGACCCGCGTTTCGCCACCCGCGACGCGCGCGTGCGCAACCATGTCGAGCTGCACGACATGGTGAGCGCCTACACCCGCACGATGACCACTGCGGAGGCGGCCGAACGCCTGACCGACTGCGACGTGCCGAACGGCCCGGTGCGCGAGCCGGCCGAGGCCTTGCGCGACCCCACGCTGCTGGCGCGCGGCGAAACGGCGAAGCTGCAGCATCCGGTGTACGGCGCGGTCGAGGACATCGTCGTCGGCGGCCTGCCGATCCGGATGTCGGGCGCGTTCACGGGTTTCGACAGGCCGGCCGTGACGCTCGGCGCCAGCAACGGCGACGTGTACGGGCAGATGCTGGGCCTGGACCCCGAACGCATCGCCGCGCTGGCGCGCGACGGCGTGATCTGACAGACGAACACGGAGGAGACACAACATGATGGCCGACGATACCGTACCCAAGCTTGCACCGCAGGCGCGCTGGGTCGTGTTCTACCTTGCCGTCGTCTTCGCGATGATGACGATGCAGATGTCCAGCCTGGGCTTCGCGCCCCTGCTGCCGTCGATCCAGAAGGACTTCGCGATGAGTTTCAGCCAGGTCGGCACCTTTACCGGGGTGTACGGCCTGGTGGCCCTGGTGGTCAGCATCCCGGCCGGCATGCTGGCCAAGCACTACGGCGAAAAGCGCGTGATGTGCGCGGGTCTCGCCATCCTCGTGCTGGGGTTGATCGGCCTGTCGCTGGCCGAGAACTTCGGCCAGGCGATCACGGCGCGCGCCGTGTGGATCTTCGGCTACCGCCTCGCGTTCGTGTGCGTGATGACGGCGATCGCCCTGACCGCGCCGGCGCACCTGAAGGGCAGGGCGATGGGCGTGCTCGGCGCCATGTCCTCGCTCGCGACCGTGCTCGGCGCGCCGTTCTGCGCCGGCATCGCCGTGAGCCTCGGCTGGCGCCACGCGATCATGGCCTTCGGCGGCATGGCGCTGCTTGGCCTGCTGGTGTTCGCGGGCTTTTATCGCCAGCGGCCCGAGGTCGTGCTGGCCGGCCGCGCCGCCCAGGGCGACCGTCCGGGCGCGTTCTCGGCCTTCCGCATCCCGATCGTCTGGACCATTCCGCTGCTCGGCCTGTCGAACATGGGCGGGTTCGCCGCCACGTTCTTCCTGCCGGCGGCCCTCAAGGCGCAGTTCGGCATGGACCCGGCGGGCTCGGCGCAGGTGATCAGCATCGCCTACATCTGCGCGATCGTCGTCAATCCGCTGTGCGGCTGGCTGGCCGACCGCTTCGACCGCTGGCTCGTCCTGGCCGGCATGATGGCCCTGAGCATCCCGGCGTCGCTGGCGATGATGTCGCACGATCTGCTGGTGTTCCAGGTCGCCGCCGCCGTCCTGATCTCCTGCGGCCTGGCCACGACCAACCAGTTGTACCCGACGGTGGCGGAACTGATGCGGGGCCGCGACGTCGGCCCGCTGATGGGCATCACGGCGCTCGGCGGCGGGATCTTCGGCTACCTCGGCCCGCAGGCGCTGGGCTGGCTGCGCGACTGGTCGGACGGCTTCACCGCCGGCTGGTGGACGCTGGCGGGCGTCGCGGCGTTCTCCACCTGCCTGATGCTGTTCCTGAAAAACTATGCGGACCGCAGCAACGCCCGCCAGGCGGCGCATGCGGCAAGGGAGGCGACCGTATGAAGCGCATCCTGTCGACGGCCTGCGTGGCGCTGGCCTGCGCCGCCCACGCCGCCACGCCGCACACCAGCGCCGAAGGCAAGCTGAAGGACGGCACGCCTTACCGCATCGACATGCCGCGGCACTGGAACGGCGCGGTGCTGATCGGCCTCGATTACGCCAGCCGGCCGCCCGGGCCGGACGCCGACGCGCTGCTGGCCGAGGGCTATGCGCTGGCCGGCACCACGCGGGCGATCAGCGGCTGGGCCATCCACCGCGCCGCCGCCAACGCGGTCGAGACGCTCGACGTGTTCGAAGCCAGGTACGGCAAGGCGGCGCTGCCGATCGAGTTCGGCCAGTCGCAGGGCGGCCACACGGCGGCCGTGTCGGTGCAGGCGTATCCGCTGCGCTGGCGCGGCGCGATCGCCCAGTGCGCCGGCCTGTCGGGCACGGTGGGCCAGTGGCAGGGCAAGCTGGACGGCCTGTTCGTCGCCAGGGCGCTGCTGGCGCCCGGTTCCAGCCTGCCGGTGACGGGCATCCCGGACGACTGGCAGACGACCGCGCTGCCGGCGTGGACGGCGATGTTCGCGGAGGCCGAGAAGACGCCCGCCGGCCGGGCGCGCATCGCCCTGGCGGCGCGCGTGGCCCAGCTGCCCGAATGGTCGATTCCCGCCAACCCGGAAGCGGCGCCGGGCGACGCGCAGGCGCGGGCGCGCGGGCTCGCGGACAGCCTGGTGCGCGGCCTGCTGCGCCAGGCGCTGGGCAGCCGCAACCAGATCGAGAAGCTCGCCGGCGGGAACATCAGCGCGAACGCCGGCGTCGATTACGGCGCGGTGCTGGCGGCGGTCGATGGCGATGGCCTCGTGCGCGGGCTGTACCGCGACGCCGGCCTGTCGCTCGACGCCGACCTGGCCACGCTCGCGAAGGCGCCGCGCCTGACGGCCGATCCGAAGGCGCTCGCCTATGTCGCGACCGGGACGTTCGACGGCGACATCGCGATGCCGGTGCTGACCATGACCGGCATCGGCGATGTGATCTCGCCCACGGCGGCGCAGCAGGCTTACCAGGACGCCGTCGAGCGGGCGGGGAAGGGCGAACTTCTCCGCCAGACGTACACGCACAGCGCGGGGCACTGCGGCTTCACGCCGGCGGAGACGGTGGCCGGCGTGCGCGCGCTGGTCAAGCGTATCAGGAGCGGGCGCTGGCCGGATACGTCGGCGCCGGGCATGACGGCGCTGGCGCGCGCGACCGGTCTCGGCGAATCGCGCTTCATCCCTTACGCGCCGCCGCCTTTCCTGCGCCCGTACACGGCCTGCACCCTGCAGGCCACGCTGAAGTCCGCCGGCATGCAGCCGTTCGCGCTGCCGGGCCAGTCCCTGCCGCACTGCGCGGCGCCCTGAGCGCCGCGTCCGCAACGGGGCCGTCGGCATCGCGCTGACGGCCCCGCACCCGCATCCCCGCCGCTTTCGCCGGCGTTCCCCGCTTTCATTTCCGACCTCCGGCGTCGCCGGCGCTTCCATGTGCGCCGCGCAGAAATTTCGCACGCCGACGTTTACTTTCAAGCTGAAATGGTTTTATAGTATAACGAATATAGAACATAACTAAACGGAGACGCCATGACCCGCTTGAACCGCAAGACCCGTCAGTTCCGCATGACCGCCGTCGCGTTCGCGACCTTCTGCCTCGCGGCGGGCATTGCGCCCGCGGCGTCGGCCCAGGACACGTCGGCCGCCGCGCCGGAAAAGGTGCAGCAGATCGTCGTCACCGGCACCAGCATCCGCGGCGTGGGCGCGGTCGGGTCGCCGTCGCTGGCGATGAACCGCGACGCCATCGCCGCGAGCGGCGCCAAGGACAGCAGCGAGATCGCCCGCCTGCTGCCCCAGGTGATCAACCTGGGCGCGGACGAGAGCCGGCTCGGTGGCGCGCAGGACGCGGCGGCCAACACCACGCGCACGTCGGGCATCAACCTGCGCGGCATCGGCAACGAGGCCACGCTGCTGCTGGTGAACGGGCGGCGCGTCGCGTCGAGCGGCGTGATCAAGGCGCTGGCGGATCCGAACCAGATCCCGGCGGCCGCGATCCAGCGCATGGAAGTGGTGCTGGACGGCGCGTCGGCGATCTATGGCTCGGACGCCGTGGCCGGTGTCGTGAACATCATCACGCGCAGCAACGTGGATGCGGTCGAGACGATGCTGCGCTATGGCGGCGCGGACGGCATGAACCAGAAGATCTTCAGCCAGACGCTGGGCAAGACATGGGACGCCGGCAGCGTCTTCGTCGCCTACGAGCACAACGACCGCGGCAGCCTCGCCGCGAACGCGCGGCCGTTCTTCTCGAACGACCTGCGTCCCTACGGCGGCGCCGACCAGCGTTCCACCCAGGCCGCGCCGGGCAACGTGCTGATCGGCCGGAACATCTATGCGATCCCCGCCGGCCAGGACGGTACCGGCCTGAATCCGTCGCAGCTGGTCCTTGGCGGCGGCAACCGCTACGATGCCGGCACCGTCGGCGATTTCCTGCCGAGCCAGAAGCGCGACACGCTGTACGCCAACGCCTATCACAAGTTCAGCGACCGGCTGGAAGTGTTCTACGAGGGCCTGTACTCGCAGCGCGACTACAGCCAGCGCACCGCCCCGCTGGGCGCCAACCTGAACGTGCCGGCCACCAGCCCCTATTACGTGCGCCCGGCCGGCGCCCCGGCCGGCGCGAGCGAGACGGTGGCCTACCGCTTCCTGTTCGACGACCAGGACCTCAGTATCGGCGGGCGCGAGAACAACAGCCAGAACGCGATCGGCCTGACCCTGGATGTCGACAACGGCTGGGAGATCAACAGTTCCTACTCATACGGGAAGAACGACGCCTGGGTCCATCGTAACGGCCTGATCAACACTGGCAACGTCGGCCGCGCCATCGCCGCCGGCACCGTCAATCCATTCAGCGCGCTCGCCGGCGCCAACCCGGGCTTCGCCGACTTCGCCGCCCACCGCGACCAGACCGCGACCAACAAGGACAGCACGCTGATGTTCAAGGTCGACGGGCCCATCGCGCGCCTGAGCGCCGGCAATGCCCGTCTCGCGGTGGGCAGCGAGCTGCGCCACGTCAGCTTCGACCAGGGTCTGTGGCAGAACGTGACGACGCCGACGACGGCGGCGCGGCATTCGGAACTCCGGAACAGCCGCAGCGTGAAGTCGCTGTATTCCGAACTGTACGTGCCGCTGGTCGGCGGGAACACCGCCACGCCATTCGTGAAACGCCTGGAGCTGTCGGTGGCCGGCCGCTACGAGCGCTATTCCGATTTCGGGAGCACCACCAATCCCAAGGTCGGCCTGACCTGGGCGGTGAACGACAAGGTCAGCTTCAATACGACCTACGGCACGTCGTTCCGCGCGCCGTCGCTGGTCGACAATCTCGGCTCCTTGACGAACCTGTCGCTCACCAACATCTTCGTGCAGGACATCAGCGACCCGACCGCGCCGGGCGGCGTGCGCCACGGCATCTACGTCAACGGCGGGAATCCGGACCTGAAGCCCGAGAAGGCGCGCACCTGGTCGTTCGGCGCCGACATCAAGCCGGTGCGCGGCATGACCATCGCGGCCAGCTACTACAAGATCGACTACACGGACCGCATCGACACGATCCAGGCCAACAGCGCGCTGGCCAACGAGGCGCTGTACGCGCAGTACATCGTCCGCAATCCGTCCGCGGCCCTCGTCAATTCCTACTTCGCCAGCCCGAACCTGCAAAGTCCGCCGGAGAACCCGGCCAATATCGGCGTCGTCATCGACGGGCGGCGCAGCAACCTCGGCTCGCTCAGGCAGCACGGCATCGACCTCGACAGCCGGTACGTCGTCAAGACCGGTTCCGGCGACTGGATGGTCGGCCTGAACGTCGCCAAGATCCTGAAACTGGAGCGCTCCAGCGCGCCGGGCCTGCCGTTCACGGACGTGCTGGACACCTTCGGCAATCCGGTCAGCCTGCGCATGCGGGCGTCGGCGGGCTGGAAACTCGGCGCCGTGGCGGCGAACGTGTTCGCCAACTACATCGGTGGCTACACCAACACGGCCATCGTGCCGAACACCGAGGCGCCGAGCATGACCACGTTCGACGCTACGCTGACCTATGCCGTCGACGAGGGCGTGGGCTACGGCTTCGGCGGCGCCGTGCTGGCGCTGAGCGCGCAGAACCTGTTCGACCGCGCGCCGCCGGTGGTGCTGAACGGCACCAGTTCCTGGGATTCGCAGAACGCGTCGGCCGTCGGACGTTTCGTGTCGCTGTCGCTGACCAAGCGCTGGTGACGACGTTCAGGCGGCGGGGACGTCGCTCCCGTCCAGCCAGTCGAAGATCCGCGGCCAGATGCGCGCATGCGCGCTGCGCCCCACCAGCACGCCCACGTGCTGCAGGTTGACGCCGACGTCGCCCTCGTAGTGCAGCAGTTGCTTGCGCGGACTCGACGTCGCTTCGTGGAACGGGACCAGCGCGTCCGGCGGAATCAGCTTGCTGCGCGGGTCGACGACGGACAGCAGCGGCGACGTGAGGTCGCGCGGGCCGATCGTGCGGTCGCCGAGCGTGAGCTTGCCCTGCATGAAGGCGTCGTGGCGGTACAGCGATTCCACGATGTCGGTGAACAGCCGGCCCGGCAGCGGGAATTCGTCGTGCGTCCAGCGTTCCACGCGCATGTGCGTGACGAGGGCCTGCGGATCGGTCATGGACAGCATCCGGTCGGTCCAGCGCTCCCACTGGAACGCCTGCGGCTCGGCCGCCGCGCTCATCATGTTGAGGAAGACGCCGGGCACCTGGCGGAAGGTCTCCGCGATCGGGCGTGCGTGCGGCGTCGCGTCGATCAGGCGCGCGAAGCAGCTCGAGGCCGGCGTGAAGTGCAGCGGCGATTCCAGCAGGATCGTCGCGCGCACGGCATCCGGGTGCAGGCCGCTGTGGATGGCGGCCAGGATGCCGCCCAGCGAGTGGCCGGCCACGACGACCTGGTCCGGTCCGCCGTCGACCGCGATGGCGCGGCGGCAGGCGGCCAGCAGGTGGTCGCCGTAGTCGTCGAGGCCGAAGTGGTCGTGCGTGTCGGGCAGCGCGACCCATTCCGCCAGGTAGACCCGGTAGCCGTGCTCCAGGAAGCGCCGCACGACGCTGACCTCGGGCGCCAGGTCCCAGATGTAAGGGCGCTTGATGGGGGCCGGCACGATCAGCACGGCCGGGCCTCCGTTCGTCGCGGCGATGTCGGCCGGGGCGCCGTAGCGGCGCACGTTGAGGCCGGGTTCCGTGTGCAGCACCGTCGACGGGGTCTGCTGCGGGCCGTAGCCCGCGCGGTCCAGCATGTCGCCGCGCGCCTTGCGGCCGCGGTCCATGTCCTTGAGGGCCTGCGCGCCGAGCGCGACCATCGCGGTGTTCCAGTTGCTTGCCTGCATGGCGATTCGTCCGAGGTCAGAGTGGAAGACATGGCACTCTACGCCACCTCGTCCCGGGCTCCAATCGCGCGCGACTGGAATCTTGCCCGGATTTGCGGACGATTAAACTGGAAGCGTGCACGATGCCAGCGGGCTATTGTGCACGAATAGATCAGGTGGCGGCGCACGGCCGCCACCGTGCCGGGGGCTTACTCGACCCAGCTGTGGCCGTCGCGCGCGAGCAGCGCGAACGACTCCGCCGGGCCCCACGAGCCGGCCGCGTACGGATGCGGCTTCTCGTCCAGCGTCTGCCAGCCTTCGATGATCGGGTCGGCCCATTGCCACGCCGCTTCCAGCTCGTCGCGGCGCATGAAGTGGGTGAGGCGGCCGCGCACGACGTCGATCAGCAGGCGCTCGTACGCTTCGGCGCGGCGCTGCTGGAACGCGGACTGCAGGTCGAGGTTCAGGGCGACCTGCTGCATCTCCATGCCGCTGCCGGGCTGCTTGGCCATGAGCTGCAGCTTGATCGCTTCTTCCGGCTGCAGTTCGATGACGAGGCGGTTGGCGACGGCGCCGGCGGTCTGCGGGAACAGCGGGAACGGCGGGTTGGCGAATTCGACGACGATCTTCGACGAGCGGCGCGCCATGCGCTTGCCGGTGCGCAGGTAGAACGGCACCTTGGACCAGCGCCACGTGTCGATGAAGGCGCGCAGGGCGACGAAGGTTTCCGTCTTGCTCTCGGGCGGGACGTTCTTTTCTTCGTGGTAGCCCGGCACTTCCTGGTTGCCCGAGACGCCGCGGATGTACTGGCCCCGGATCGTGTCGCGCGCGATGTCGGCCAGCGACAGGCGGCGCAGCGAACGCAGCACCTTCAGCTTTTCGTCGCGCACGGCGTCCGGCGACAGCGAGGTCGGCGGCTCCATCGCGACGATGCACAGCAGCTGCAGCAGGTGGTTCTGGACCATGTCGCGCATCGCGCCGGCGCCGTCGTAGAAGCCGGCGCGGCTGCCGACGCCCACTTCCTCGGCCACCGTGATCTGCACGCTCGAGATGTTCGGTGCGCGCCACAGCGGTTCCAGGATCGAGTTACCGAAGCGCAGCACCATCAGGTTCTGCACGGTTTCCTTGCCGAGGTAGTGGTCGATGCGGTAGATCTGGGATTCGGCGAAGTGGCGGCCGACGTCCTCGTTGATGGCGATCGCGGACGCGAGGTCCGTGCCCAGCGGCTTTTCCAGCACGACACGGGCGTTGGCGTCGACGAGGTTGCTTGCGGCGAGCTTGTCGCAGATGGTCGTGAACAGCGACGGCGCGGTCGACAGGTAGAACACGCGCTGGGCGCCGGCGCGCGAGGCCTGCGCGAGGGCCGCGAAGTCCGGCGCGGCCTGCACGTCCAGGCGCACGTACTCGAGCAGTTTGAGGAAGCCGTCCCAGGTCTTCTCGTTGAAGTTGCTCGCGGCGATGAACGAGCGCGAGTTCGCTTCGATGTGGGCGAGATAGGCGTCGCGGTGGAAGTCCTGGCGGCCGGTGGACAGGATGCGCGTCGTCGGCGGCAGATTGCCGTGCAGGAAGGCCATGTACAGGGCCGGCAGCAGCTTGCGCATGGCAAGGTCGCCCATGCCGCCGAAGATGATCATGTCGAGGGGGAGGCCGTTGTCTGCTTCTGTCGAGTGGGTCTGCATGTTGTTCTGGATCTTGGAAGTTGAGGTGGTTGCCGGCGACGTATGCGGCGTCATCCCGGCGGGGATGCGGCAGGGTCGGGCAGGGCAGTGCGTTTGCCTTGCGCAGCGCTCCCGTGGGTCGGGGCGGCATGCGTGCGGCTTGCGGGCGTCGCGCGGCGCGGCTTGTGGCCGGGCGGCGGCGCCGTCGGGGATGGCGTCGACGGGAGCGCGCGACAGCCGGCCCGCGCGCGGCGGGCGCTGCGGTCGCGGTCCGCGTGGCGGCGTGGTGATGTCCCGTTGGTGGCCATGTCAGCTCGTAGTCGATGCACGATCGGTATCCGGATCCCGGCAATGGCGCGGGTGGCAGCCGTGCAGGTGTTCCTGGAACAGGGGATTGTACACCGGGCGGGCGGACGCGCCGGGAATGGGCACCGGGGGCCGGCGGGTGGGCGTCGCCTATATCAAAATCTGATAACAAATGGCGAATAAATGATGGGCGCGGCATGCGGCGGCGCGTTACGATGGTGGCTCGTGCGGTGGCGTGGTGGCCATCAGCACGGCCTCGACTTACTTACTCTCGATATCACTTCAGGGCGCCCGCGTGGCGCCCTTTTTTTAGCTTCCGGCCTGCGGATTCGGGTCGGGATTCGGGGTCAGAGCACATTTCCGATCAATTTCCCAGATTCGGGGTCTGACCCCGAAGTTTGGAAAATGCTTCGGGTCCAGTGCGCCAAAAAGTGCTCTGAGGTGTACCAGGTTTAGTGGACATCCCAAATAGAGGACAATACGCTCCCATGGATAAGACGAAACCTGACCTTACCGGGCAAAAGCGCTTTACGAAGGCTTTCAAGCAGGAAGCCGTTGCACGGCTCAAGGAAACCGATAACGCAACCGCCCTTGCGCTGGAGCTCGGCGTACGTCGCAATCAGCTCTACAAATGGGCCGAGACGCTTGAGAAAGCCGGCGCGGAGAAGGCGTTCAACGGCCCGGGGC
>JBJMVU010000231.1:0-15008 GCA_045810485.1 Massilia sp.
CGACGACCTGCTCGGCCAGACGGACGATATCGTGCTTGTGCGGGGACGATTGTGGCGGGGGTGCCGCACCTTACGATACCGGCAACACGATCTTCGGTGATGGGACACGGCGCAGATGTCAACAAGATAACAAAGGATTTCTGGAGCGAATTCGCCTCGGTTATAATGTGACACTATTTACATTGCATCTGCCCATTCTTCTAAAGTTTGTTTTTGCCTTGCAATTATTCCCTTTAGGCATTTGCTGTTGGGCGGCTCGGCGCAACCGAGCGCATGCAGTCGAAGCGTGTACCTGTCGGGAGTAACGTAACGACGACTGGATTGGGAGCGCATGGATTACCCGGCAACCGGAGAACGTATAAATGATTTTGACAACAGGCGGCGCAGGCTTTATCGGCAGTAATTTTGTACTGGACTGGTGCGCCCTGAACGACGAGCCGGTCATCAACCTCGACAAGCTGACGTATGCCGGCAACCTCGAGAACCTGGCGGGCCTGGGCGACGATCCGAAGCATGTCTTCGTGCACGGCGACATCGGCGACGTGGACCTCGTGCGGCGCCTGCTGCGGGAACACCAGCCGCGCGCCGTCGTGAACTTCGCGGCCGAGAGCCACGTGGACCGCAGCATCCACGGCCCGGGCGAATTCATCCAGACGAACATCGTCGGCACCTTCCACCTGCTCGAAGCCGTGCGCGACTACTGGGGCGCGCTGCCGGACGACTGCAAGGCCGCGTTCCGCTTCCTGCACGTGTCGACCGACGAAGTCTATGGCTCCCTCGGCAAGGACGACCCCGCGTTCCGCGAGACGAACCGCTACGAACCGAACAGCCCGTATTCCGCCAGCAAGGCGGCCAGCGACCACCTCGTGCGCGCCTACCATCACACGTATGGCTTGCCGGTGCTGACCACCAATTGCTCGAACAACTATGGTCCTTACCACTTCCCGGAAAAGCTGATCCCGCTGTGCATCCACAATGCGCTGGCCGGCAAGCCGCTGCCGATCTACGGCGACGGCCAGCAGATCCGCGACTGGCTGTACGTGAAGGACCACTGCTCGGCCATCCGCCGCGTGCTCGAAGGGGGCCAGCTGGGCGAGGTCTACAACGTCGGCGGCTGGAACGAGAAAGCCAACCTCGAGGTCGTGAAAACGCTGTGCGCGATCCTCGACGAACTGAGCCCGCGCGCGGACGGCCAGTCGTACGCGACGCAGATCACGTTCGTCACGGACCGTCCCGGCCATGACCGCCGCTACGCGATCGACGCGACCAAGCTCGAGCGCGAGCTGGGCTGGAAGCCGGCCGAGACGTTCGAGACCGGTATCCGCAAGACGGTGCAGTGGTACCTCGACAACCAGGAGTGGGTCCAGCACGTGACGAGCGGCAGCTACCGCGCGTGGGTCGGCCAACAATACGGTGCCTGATGAAGATTCTCCTCACCGGCAAGAACGGCCAGCTCGGCTTCGAGCTGCAGCGCGCGCTGGCGCCGCTCGGCGAAGTCGTCGCCGTCGGCGCGCAGGACTGCAACCTGGCCGATGCCGACGCGCTGCGCGACCTCGTGCGCCGCGTCGCGCCCGACGTGATCGTCAATCCGGCGGCCTACACGGCCGTCGACAAGGCCGAGTCCGACGAAGCGACGGCCCACGCCGTCAACGCCGTCGCCCCGGCCATCCTGGGCGAAGAGGGCGCGGCGTTGGGCGCGCTCGTGCTGCATTACTCGACCGATTATGTGTTCGACGGCACGAAGCAGGGCGCCTACACGGAAAACGACGTGCCGGCGCCGCAGAGTGTCTACGGCCGCACCAAGCTGGAAGGCGAGCAGGGCCTGGCGGCCGCGAATCCGCGCCACCTGATCCTGCGCACGAGCTGGGTCGTGGGTGCGCACGGCGGCAATTTTGCCAAGACGATGCTGCGCCTGGCGGGCGAGCGCGAGAAGCTGACCGTCGTCGCGGACCAGTTCGGCGCACCGACACCGGCCGCGCTGCTGGCCGACCTCAGCGCCCATCTCGTGCGCGAGCATATGCGCGCGCGCGGCACCGGCTTCCCCTACGGTACGTATCACGTGGCGGCGGGCGGCGAGACGAGCTGGCACGGCTATGCGCAATTCGTCATCGGCGAGGCGCTGGCGGCCGGCAAGACGCTGAAGGCGACCGTCGACGCCGTCGCGCCGCTGGCCACCGAACAGTATCCGACCCCGGCCAGGCGGCCGCTCAATTCACGGCTCGACACGACCCGTTTCCGCACGACGTTCGACCTGCGCCTGCCGCCGTGGCAGGAAGGCGTGCGTCACGTGCTCCGGCAAATCCTGTGAGAGGCAGCCATGTCCCAAACCAAGCGTAAAGGCATCATCCTGGCCGGCGGCTCCGGCACGCGGCTGTATCCGGTGACGCAGGCCGTCAGCAAGCAGCTGATGCCCGTCTACGACAAGCCGATGGTGTATTACCCGCTCAGCACGCTGATGCTGAGCGGCATCCGCGACGTGCTCCTCATCAGCACCCCGCAGGACACGCCGCGCTTCGCCGAACTGCTGGGCGACGGCAGCCGCTGGGGCATGAACATCCAGTATGCCGTCCAGCCTTCGCCGGACGGCCTGGCCCAGGCGTTCATCATCGGCAAGGATTTCGTGGGCAATGCGCCGAGCGCACTGGTCCTCGGCGACAACATCTTCTACGGCCACGATCTCGTCAAGCAGCTGCAAAGCGCCAACGAGCGCACCGACAGCGCCACCGTGTTCGCCTACCACGTGCATGATCCGGAGCGCTATGGCGTCGTCGAATTCGACGCGCAGCAGCGCGCCCTGAGCATCGAGGAAAAGCCGAAGGCGCCGAAGTCGTCGTACGCCGTGACGGGCCTGTATTTCTATGACAACGACGTGTGCAGCGTCGCGGCCGACATCAAGCCGTCGACGCGGGGCGAACTGGAGATCACGGACGTCAACCGCAGCTACCTCGAGCGCGGCAAGCTGAACGTCGAGATCATGGGCCGCGGCTTCGCCTGGCTCGACACCGGCACGCACGACAGCCTGCTCGAGGCCGCGAGCTTCATCGCCACCTTGCAGAAGCGCCAGGGCCTGCAGGTGTCATGTCCGGAAGAAATCGCCTATCGCCAGGGCTGGATCGACGCCGCCGCGCTGCAGAAACTCGCCGCGCCGCTGGCCAAGAACGGCTACGGCAACTATCTTTTGAACCTGTTGAAATAATCCGTCCATGCCATTTACCGTTACCCCGACCGCCATTCCCGATGTGCTGGTGCTGGCGCCGAAAGTCTTCGGCGACGCGCGCGGCTTTTTCTTCGAGAGCTACAATGCGCGCGACTTCCGCGAGGCGACAGGCTCGGACGTTTCGTTCGTGCAGGACAACCACAGCAAGTCCGTGAAGGGTGTTCTGCGCGGACTCCATTACCAGATTCAAAATGCGCAGGGGAAACTGGTGCGCGTAGTGCAGGGCAGCGTGTTCGATGTGGCCGTTGACCTGCGCAAATCCTCCCCGACGTTCGGTCGCTGGGTCGGTGAAGTGCTGAGCGCCGAGAACCACAAGCAACTGTGGGTCCCGCCCGGTTTCGCGCATGGCTTCGTCGTATTGAGCGAAACAGCCGAGTTTCTCTACAAGACGACCGATTACTGGTATCCGGCGCATGAGCGTTCGTTGCTGTGGAATGATCCGGCGATCGGTATCCAATGGCCTATCGATTTCGAACCGCAGCTCGCCGCCAAGGATGCAGCCGGCGTGCTTTTGCAGGCGGCCGACCTGTTCGACTAAACCTCCCGAATGCTGGCCAGATGGCGGTGATGCGATGCCGCCCATTTTGTTTTGCCAGCAACATTAATTGCTTGCCTATCGACGCGAATAGGACCGGTGCCATATCTTCGCACGAGATGAAGATGCTTCCGTGTATTTGCCATGAATCAGTCATGGCCGCAGCGAAATAATTTCGGCTGAAATTTCGTTCGCCCTCCACGTCCGCTGGCGGCGGGAACTCGTCCCGTGCCATCGGTTGACTACGCGTTTGCACTTCAGGCGGATACCGCAAACGTGTAACAGGTCGATGCGTAGTGTAGACGGGCTTCATTGTCCAGCAGGAAGTGAAAAGAATGCATGCTTGTTGTTTCATTTACGCAACAGAAACAAAAAATTACATTTCCTGCGAATATATTTCCTTTTAAAAAAATTTAATCGTGCTTGCGAGTTTGTAAACATAAATGTGAATTTTTGAAATGCAGAACGTAAATATAAGTGACGATATTTGAAATTATTATTTCGCGTTCGCTAATCACCTTTTGTATGATGTTAATTCTTCTGCGAATTTCTCTTAACAAGCTGCTATGAATTGTTTCATGTAAATACGAACGCATCGCTGTCACTGCATCGCCAGGCGGACAAAAAACTTCTTCAACAGGTAGAACTAAAGGTAGCTCTGAAGTAAAATTCTTGGTGACGTACATCACGCTTCGTGACCGCAAGGTGATTGCGGTAACCAACTATCACGCTGGTGGTAGCGAAACTGAACCTTTTGGCAATGCCGGGTGCGCCTTCGGTGACTTCATGGCCGAGTTTCCTTAACAGGAACGATCTCTGTAGGACAGTTCGCTGAACTGCAGCGTTTACCCACTGCGCACTTGTCCCGGTCACCTCCCTGCACGTGTATTCATGAGGGGGGCGAACAATTAAAACAAAGTGTTCGTCAGCATTGATAGCGCCTGCAATCGCACTGACCGATCTTTGGGAAGCGGTGGCCTTTTGAAACACGCATCTGGTACCGGCGTTTTTGCTGATCAAAGCCAGTGGATTTTTACTTGAGTTCGTATTGATAACATGACGCAGCCGATTCGCTCATCCGTACAAATCGCCTTGGCAACGTGGAAGGCGCTGTTCCTGCGGGAGGCGGTGACCAGGCTGGCTGCCGGGCGCGCCGCCTGGGTGTGGCTGTTGTTCGAGCCGCTTGCTTATCTGATTTTCATCATGACCCTGTTCGGTTTCGTTTACCACAAAATGGTAGGGGGCGTCGACGGTGCGATGTTCGTCGTGACCGGCTTGTTGGGGTTTTATTTCGCCCGAAATACCTTCTTGAGAAGCATGGAGGCAATTCATGCAAACGGCGCATTGTTCACGTATCGCCAGGTCAAGCCGATCGACACCGTGCTGGTGCGTGCGGCACTGGAAGGCTTTCTGAACCTGTTGAGTGCCGTCCTGATCCTCGCCGGTGCCAGCCTGTTCCATTACGACGTGCTGCCCGACGATCCGCTGCTTGTTATGGCAACGGTATTCGCCTTGTGGTTGTGTGGACTGGGGCTGGGGCTGATCTTGTCGGCGGCGACGAAACTCGTGGCCGAAATGGGCAAAGTGGTCAACATCCTCGTCACGCCACTGTATTTCATTTCTGGCGTGATGATTCCTGCTAGCACGATTCCTCAGCCTTACCGGGATTACCTGTTAGTGAACCCATTTCTTCACGGTTTAGAAATTCTCCGTGGCGCATATTTCGCTCACTATCACCCGGTATCGGAAGCGAGCCTGGCCTACGTATATGGATTTGCACTGGTGACGGTGTTTTTCGGACTCTCCCTGCATTTACGTTTTTCACGTCAGTTGGTTGCGGAATGATTATTGTCGAAGACGTACACAAGCGCTACATGACGAGTCATGGCGCCGGGCGCTGGATTCTGACGTCCCTGAATTTCACGATCGCGCCGAAAGTCAATGTCGGTCTGGTTGGGCGTAACGGCGCGGGTAAATCGACCCTGCTGCGCCTGATCGGCGGCATCGATACTCCCACGAAGGGCAGGATCGAGCGGAATTGCCGCGTATCGTGGCCGATGGGTTATGGCGGCGGCCTGCAGGGTTCGCTGACGGGACGGCAGAATGCGAAGTTCGTCTGCCGCATCCATGGCCACGACCATGACATGCAGGACCGCCTGGACTATATCCAGGATTTCGCCGGGATCGGCCATTATTTCGACCATCCGGTCAAGACTTATTCGTCGGGCATGCGCTCGCGACTGCAGTTCGCCATGTCGATGGCGTTCGATTTCGACGTCTATATTTCGGACGAAGTCACGGCGGCCGGCGATATCTCGTTCACCAACAAGGCGGCGGCGGCTTTCAAGCGTGTTGCCGACCATGCAGGTTTGATCATGGTGTCGCACAGCGAGGAAACACTGCGCCAGTTTTGCCAGGCCGGCATCTGGCTGCATGAGGGATCCGCATACTGGTTCGACGACATTGAAGACGCATTGGCAAATTACAAGGAAAGCATAAGCGCATGAGGGATGGCACTAAAGAAACGGTACGCGTCAAGAGCCCGAAGGCGAGCCTGGCTGCCGTCACCCGATTCGTGACGAATCAAAAGAACATATGGCGCGTCGCCGCAGCACTGTGTGTCGGCGCAACCGGGTATTGGGGCGTCATCGCATCCGACCGTTACGTGTCGGAAGCCGACGTGCTGATCGAACACACTCAGCTCGGCGCGGAAAAGAGTGTTGATCTCGGGTCGCTGCTGGGCGGCGGCGGCGGCGGCAACAACCGTCCCGAACAGCTTCTGCTGCGCAGCTATCTGCTGTCGACCGACATGATGAAAAAGCTGGACGCGAAGATGCGCCTGAAGTCGCACTTCAGCGACCCGCAGCAGGATCCGCTGTCGCGGTTGTCGCCGTCCGCGACCCAGGAACAGTTCTATCGTTACTACCTGTCGCGTATCAGCGTCGAGTTCGACGACTACTCCGGCGTGCTGGTGATCAAGGCCCAGGCTTCCGACCCGAAGACGGCCCAGGCCATTACCCGGACGCTCCTGTCCGAAGGTGAAAACTACATGAACGAGGTCGGCCATCACTTGGCCGAATCGCAGGTCACGTTCCTGGAGAAGCAGGTGGCGTCAATGGCGGCGCGTTACCAGCAGGCGCGCCTGGCCGTGCTGAATTTCCAGAACAAGCACGACATGGTATCGCCGGAAAACACGGCCGAAACCGACGTCGGCAGTATTAACAAGCTGCGTGCCACGCGCGTCGAGCTGGATACCCGCCGCGCCGCGCTGCTGGCCTACCTGACGCCGGAGGCGCCGGGCGTCGTAGATCTGAACGTCCAGATCGCCGCCATCGACAAACAGATCGCCGAGCAGCAGAGCCACCTGACGGGCAAGAGTGGCAAGTCGCTCAACAGCACCGTCGAAGAATACCAGCGCCTGCAGATGGAGGCGGGTTTTGCCGAGGATGTGTACAAGACCGCGCTGGCTGGTCTCGAGAAAGGCCGCGTCGAAGTCACGCGCACGCTGAAGAAGGTTTCCGTGCTCCAGGCGCCAACGCTCCCGGAAGAGTCGCTCCAGCCGCGCCGTTTGTACAACATTGTCACTTTCGTTCTCGTCACGATGCTCGTGGCCGGCATCCTTACCTTGCTGGCGGCTATCATCCGTGACCATAAGGATTAATGTATGCGATTTTCTTTTGTTATGAGCCTGGTGCTTGTAGCGGCGATGTCGAACGCCGTTGCCGCGCAGCGTACCGGGAATTCCCAACCCAAGTCGAAGGAAGGGGCAGTCGAGATCAAGGCACCTGCCGGTGCCGAGGGCTCGATGTCGCTGTCACCGGCCGCGGCCATGAACCAATATGGGGCGGGCACCCAGTTGGAGGCGATGAATACAGTCGAGGCCGGCGCCCCGGCTCCAGAAAGATTCGACTATTCCGTGAACACGAAGAGCGACGTATTCGGCGCCAAGCTGTTCAGCGGCAGCTTCCTGCAACAGGGCGCGATGCAGTTCAACCCGGACTACCTCATCGCGGTTGGCGACCAGCTGATGATGCGATTCTGGGGCGGCTTCAATTTCGAGGGCGTCTTCACGGTAGACCCTAAGGGGAATGTCTTTGTTCCGCAGGTGGGGCCGGTGCAGGTGCTGGGTGTGCGTAACCGCGAGCTGCAGCAGGTCGTCGAGGCATCGGTGCGCAAGGTCTTCCGTGCCAACGTGGCGGTGTATGCGAGCCTGGCCAAGGCGCAGCCCGTACGCGTTTTTGTCGGCGGCAATGTCCGGCGTCCCGGGCTGTACAACGGTACCAGCATGGACAGCCTCCTGCATTATCTCGACAGCGCCGGCGGCATCGATACCGAGCGCGGCAGCTTCCTGAACGTGGTAGTCAAGCGCGGCCAGCAGGTCCGTACCTCGGTCAACCTCTACGATTTCCTGCTGAACGGCGTGATGCCGATGATCCAGCTTGGCGACGGAGACGTGGTCTTCGTCGAGCCGCGCCACCATACCGTCAAGGTGGAGGGTTTTGCCGAGAACGCCAAGCGGTTCGAGTTTGTCGACAAGTCGATCACGCTGGCCGATGTGATGGCGCTTGCCAAACCGACATCGCAGGCGACGAATGTTCGCGTCGTACGTAACTCGGGGACGGTGCGCAATATCGATTATTATTCGCTCTCCACAGCGATGGACGTGCGTATTTTCGACGGCGATGAGGTGGAATTCACGTCCGACACCAAGCCGGGAACGATCACCGTCCGCGTCGATGGCGAGCACCAGAGCATGCGGGAATACGTGCTGCCCTACGGCGCATCGATGGGAATGCTTCTGTCGCAGATCAAGCCCTCGGCGCAATCGGATATGCAGAACATCCAGCTGTTCCGCCACAGCGTGCAGGAGCGGCAGAAGGAGTTGCTCGACACGTCGCTGTCGAACCTGCAACAGGCCGTGCTCACCGCCCGCAGCGGCACCGCGGAGGAAGCGCAATTGCGCAAGGAGGAAGCCGGCCTGATGCTGCAGTGGGTCGATCGTGCGCGCAAGATCACGCCGCGCGGGCAGGTGGTGATTTCGCGCGCCGCCAACCGGAACGACCTGGTGCTGGAAAACGGCGACACCCTGCGGATTCCCGCGAAAGGCAGCCTGGTGCTGGTCAGCGGGGAAGTGCTGTTCCCGAATGCCGTGGCCTACGATCCGAAGTGGGGCCTGGAAGATTATGTGCGCGTAACCGGCGGTTTGACCCAACATGCCGACTCATCGCGTATTATCATCGCCCATCCGGATGGGAGTTTCGACGACAGTAACAATTTGTCGGCACTGAAGGCCGGTGACGAAATCATGGTATTGCCAAAAGTTGATGTGAAGTCGCGCCAGATCTGGAAGGAAGTAACGCAAGTGATTTATCAAATTGCCATTTCGGCGAAAGTCGCACTCGGATTATGAAAATATTGACTGTGTTCGGGACCCGTCCCGAGGCCATCAAAATGGCCCCCCTCGTAAAACTGCTGGCACAGCAGGCTGACCTGGATGCCCGCGTGTGCGTTACCGCGCAGCACCGGCAGATGCTGGACCAGGTTCTCGAACTGTTCGAAATCACGCCGGACTACGATCTTGACATCATGAAGCCGGGCCAGACGCTGTCCGGTATCACGACCGAGATCATGACGCGCATCGAGCCGGTGCTGACCGAGTTCCGTCCGGACCTGGTGCTGGTGCATGGCGATACGTCGACCACGTTCAGCACCACGCTGGCGTCGTTCTATCAGCGTATTGCGGTCGGCCACGTGGAAGCGGGCTTGCGTACTGGCAATTTGTTGTCGCCCTGGCCGGAGGAGGCCAATCGCAAGCTTACCGGTGCGCTGGCGGCGCTGCATTTCGCGCCGACCCAGCAGTCGCGCGAGAACCTGTTGCGCGAAAATACAGACCAGCAATCCGTCCACGTGACCGGTAACACCGTGATCGACGCGCTGCTCTGGGTGAAGGAAAAACTCGAACACGATGCCGCGCTCGAACACTCGCTGCGCGCCCGCTTCCCGTACCTGCGCGACAGCGCGCGCATGGTGCTGATCACCGGCCACCGCCGGGAGAATTTCGGCGGCGGCTTCGAGCGCATCTGCGCGTCGATTCGCGACCTCGCGCAGGATTTTCCGGATACCGATTTCGTCTATCCGGTTCACTTGAACCCGAACGTGCGCGAACCCGTGGGACGCATCCTCAAGGGTCTCACCAACGTTCATCTGATCGAGCCGCAGGACTACCTGCCGTTCGTCTATCTGATGACGCGTTCGCACATCATCCTGACCGACTCCGGCGGCATCCAGGAAGAGGCACCGTCGCTCGGCAAGCCGGTGCTGGTGATGCGCGACACGACGGAACGCCCGGAGGCTGTTGCCGCCGGTACCGTCCGCCTGGTGGGTACGGACCCGGAATCGATCAAGCAGGCCGTCGCTACCCTGCTGACCGACCAGCAGGAATACGATCGCATGAGTTTTGCTCACAACCCCTACGGCGACGGCATCGCGTGCCAGCGCATCGTCAATATCATTAAAACATATAAGGGCCCCCATGCTGCAGCATAAAGTGAAATCGGTATCCGTTATTGGCCTGGGCTACATCGGGTTGCCGACTGCCGCCATGTTTGCCTCCCGCAAGGTGCAGGTCATCGGCGTCGACATCAATCAGGAAGCGGTCGATATCATCAATCAGGGCCGTATCCACATTGTCGAGCCAGATCTCGACATCATCGTGCATGCCGCCGTGACCGAAGGGTATTTGCGCGCCACCACGAAATCGGAACCGGCCGAGGCTTTCCTGATCGCCGTGCCGACGCCGTTCAAGGACAACCATGCGCCGGACCTGACCTACGTCAAGTCGGCCGCCGAATCGATTGCACCGGTGCTCAGCAAGGGAAACACCGTGATCCTCGAATCGACCTCGCCAGTTGGCGCCACTGAGGCGATGATCGAATGGCTGGCGGCGGCCCGTCCGGACCTGCGTTTCCCGGCCCCAGGTGCCAATGGCGATGAAATCGACATTCACGTCGCCTATTGCCCTGAGCGCGTCCTGCCGGGCCGCGTCGTCACCGAACTGATCGAGAACGATCGTATCATCGGCGGCATGACGCCCGCCTGCTCGCAGCGCGCGGCCGACATCTATCGCGTGTTCGTACAGGGGCAGCTTTTGTTCAGCAATGCGCGTACCGCCGAAATGGCGAAACTGACCGAGAACGCCTTTCGTGACGTGAACATCGCGTTCGCGAACGAGTTGTCGCTGATAAGCGATAAGATCGGTATCGATGTCTGGGAACTGATCCGCTTGGCAAATCACCACCCGCGCGTCAACATCCTGCAACCGGGCTGCGGCGTCGGTGGCCATTGCATCGCCGTCGACCCGTGGTTCATCGTCGACAAGACGCCTGAACAGGCACGCCTGATCCGCTCCGCACGCGAAGTGAACGACAGCAAGCCGGAGTGGGTGTGCAAGCGCATCCGCGCCGAAGTCGCCGCACTTGTCGCCGCCGGCAAGCCGGAACAGGAGATCAAAGTGGCCGTTCTCGGCCTGGCGTTCAAACCGGATATCGACGACCTGCGTGAAAGCCCGGCCCTGCATATCGCCGAGAAGATTGCCGCCGGTTCGCGCGCGCAGCTCATGTTGAGCGAGCCGAATGTCGAGCAGTTGCCGGCGTCTCTGTCCGCGTTTCCGCTCGTCGCCCCGTCCGAAGCCATCGCAAGCGCCGACGTCATTGCCGTGCTGGTCAAGCACCGTGCGTTCGTCGAGCTGGCGCAACAGCTGCGCGACCATTCGCACGTGATCGATGCCGTAGGCATTCTCCACGCCCGCTGAGTAGTCAGGCAGGGACACCCGTACGTTGGCTGTCCCTGCCTGACATAGGTATCTGACATTGGGCAGCCCCGAGCCGTCGACGGCTTGCCCGCGCAATCCGACCAATGAAATCGTCCACCCAACCAAGCGTCCCTTCCCAAATGCCAGACAATGTTTTCGAGCTGTCGGCCGACGGCGTTTCGTACCGTATGGTGCTACCGAACGCCGACGTCGACTATATCCAGCGCAAGCTCGCGACCGAGCACGTGCCGTACGAGCTGCCGATGCTTGAGGACATGCGCACCCGCCTTTCGGCCGACGATCTGGTCGTGGATGCGGGCGCGAACATCGGCAACCATACGATGTACCTCGCGGCCGTCGTCGGATGCCGAGTGGTCGCTTTCGAACCGAATGCGAAGCTGGCTGAGGCTCTCCGCGCAAGCCTGGCGTTGAACGCGTTGAACGGCAAGGTGGACGTGCGCGAACTCGGGTTGGGGAAGCGCGCTGGTCGCGGCCAGTTTACCAAGAATATTCCTGACAACCTCGGAGCGCAGAGCATTACCGGCGGCGAGGGGCCGCTCGAGATCGCACCGCTCGACAGCATCGATTTCCCGGCGCAGGTTAAGGCCGTCAAAATCGACGTCGAAGGGATGGAACTGGATGTGCTGGAAGGCGCGTCCAGCCTGATCGGGCGCGATCGGCCGATTGGGTATGTGGAATGTGCCGACCAGGTCAGCTTCCGCCAGGTGCACCAGTGGATGGTTGCAAAAAATTATGGTTATTGGGATACGTTCAATGCCACCCCGACCCATCTGTTCCTGCCCAGTGAACAGACCACGGTCGACCAGCGCCTGTCGCGCCTTCAATTGAAGGGTGCGCAAGATATTTATCAGTTGCAACAACAGATCGACAAGACGCGCGAGATGTTGGACAGCGCGAACTTGAAATACCGTGGGGCGAACGAGCAGATCGCCAACCTGAAAGTCCAGCTGACGCAACAGGAAGCGGCCCGGACGAGAGCGGAGCAGGTTGCCAACGATGCGCAAGGCCAACTCGCGGAAACGCGCAACCGGCTGGAAACTGAACGCGTCAGCCTGCAGCAGGAGATACAGCGCCTGAGCGGGCTTTCCGAGTCACATCGTGTGGCCGCGCACGACGCCGAAAAGCAACTCATTCGTATCGAAGCCGCCCTCGAGGTCGCACGTGCCCAGGCTGCCGAGGCGACTGCCGGGCGCAACCGTGCCGAGTCCGACAGCGAGCGGCAGGCCGCGGCGGTGCGCGAGCTCACGGACAAGCTGACGACAGCGAACGACCAGCTGGCCACTACGCGTGACAGCCTGCACGAGGCCAATCGCAAGTATCGCGTCGTGACCGAGCAGGTGCAGGAGGTCCGCCGCAAGGTCGAACATGACGATTCCCTGGTAAAGATGGCCTCTGAATCGGCCGCGAAAACCCATGCCCAGCTCGTCGAGACCCAGGCCCGCCTGCTGGCGGAGCGCGGTGCGCTGGTGGAGGAAATTAACAAGCTGCGCCAGGACTGGCAGACGGCCAGCAACGGTGCGCACCAGGTGGAAAAACAACTGGTGCGTATCGAGGTCCAGTTGCAAGTCGAGAAGGATGCGCTGCTCGCTGCGAACAACAAGTATCGCGAGTCGGTGAACCAGATCGCGACGCTCAAGCAGCGCGTGGTCGAGGAAGAGCGGGCGGCACGCAGCGCCGAGAAACTGTGGGGCGAGGCCCAGGCTGAGATGCAGCAGCTGAAGGATGAGCTCGGCAAAATGACAGCGCGCTACCAGGCTGAGAAGGAAGCTCTGGAAGCTGCAAACGCACAATACCAGGCCCAGAAGGAAACTCTCGACGCCGCGAATGCGAAATACCAGGCCGAGAAGGAAGCGCTCGACGCCGCGAATGCGAAATACCAGGCCGAAAAGGAAGCGCTCGACGCCGCGAATGCAAAATACGAGGCGGAGAGAGAGGCTCACGACGCCGCGAATGCAAAATACGAGGCGGAAAGCGAGGCTCTCGACGCTGCGAATGCAAGATACCAGGCGGAGAGAAAGGCTCTCGACGCTGCGAATGAAAAATATCGTCAGGCCATGACGGAAATGGCGGCGCTGAAGCAACGCGTGACCGAGGAAGAGCAGGCGGCGCGCGGCGCTGAGCAGTTATGGGGGCAGGCTCAGGTAGAACTGTACCAACTGAAGAACCAGCTCGACCAAGTGACGACAAGCTATCACATTGCCACGGAAAACGTCAGCGACCTGAGCGTAAAATACCAGGCTGCGGCCGAGCGCGTCGAGGACTTGAACGCAAAGATCGCGGCTGAAGCCGAGGTGCGGCGCCAGATCGAGCGGAAGGAAGAGGAAGCGCGCGCCCAGTTGATCCGCGCCCAGCTGCAGTACCGTACCGCGCAGACGGACCTGAAACAGGTCAAGACTGAGCTGAACAATACGGCACAGGACTACCGGGTCGCCAAGGAGAGCGCCACGGACCTGGGCCGCCAGCTCAACGACGTCAACCTGAAATACCGCCGGATCAACAACGAAGAGATCCCGCAGCTGAAAGCACGCGTGCAGAGTAGCCAGGCGCAAGCCTACGAGCACAAGCGGCAGTTGGAGCAGCTGAAGCTCGAACTGACCAATCACAAGACGACGCTGAAGGAAACCAATCACCAGCTGGAACGGGTTCGCCAACAAAAGATGCAGGCCGAGCAGCAGGTCATCAAGACCCGTGCCAGCCTGTCGTTCCAGCTCGGTTATATTCTGATCAACGGTTTCAAGTCGGTCCGTGGTTTCATCGGCATACCGTCGGCCCTGCTTGCATGGCGCAAGGAAGTGGTCAAGCGCCGCAAGCAGAAGGCGCAGCGCCTGCAGAAACTGCAGCCGGTAATCGCCCCGGCCGCGCAGGCGCCCGCGGTCGCCAGAACGGCACCGCCGCCGCAGGACAAAGTCGAAAAAGCAGCACCGGTTGCACCGGTCGAGGCCATGGCCGTCGTTGCCGAGCTCAAGCAGCCGAGGCAGCCCGCGGAGGCATCCCAGGTGTTGCCGCGCGACCTGCGCCATCTGAAAGTAGCCTGCATCATGGACGAGTTCACGTTCGGTTCGTACCGGTCCGAGTGCGACCTGTTCCAGTTGACGCCGGCCAATTGGCAGACCGAACTGGAGTCGTTCAAGCCGGAGTTGCTGTTCATCGAGTCGGCGTGGCGCGGCAAGGATGAACTGTGGGGCAGCAAGGTCGGCCACAACAGCCAGGAACTGCAGGGTATCGTCGCATGGTGCCGCCAGCACGGCGTGCCGACGGTCTTCTGGAACAAGGAAGACCCGGTCCACTTCGAGACATTCCTGAGCACCGCCATGCTGTTCGACTGCGTGTTCACGACCGATATCGATTGCATCCACCGCTACAAGGCGGCGCTGAAGCACGACAACGTGTTCCTGCTGCCGTTTGCGTGCCAGCCGAAAAACAAC
>JBJMVU010000232.1:0-9395 GCA_045810485.1 Massilia sp.
GCGCGCGGCCGGCCACAAGAACCCGCCTTCAGCGCCGCCGGCGATTCCGCCGATCATCATCAACCCGTTCAAAAGCCAGATCCCCTCGCCGGCGATCGACCCGCGCAACACGCCGCCCGGCCCGCCCATCGTGCCGCCACGCGGCCCCGACCTGCGCATCATCTAGTCGTAGGGAAGCGGCGCTTGTCCAGTGCGCCGTGAACGCCTATGATCTTGCTTCTGGGCGTATGCCCGCACGACCGAGAAAGCAAGAATGAACGACGAACTCCCAGACCACGACGATGATGCTCCGGTGCAGGAGCCCCGTCTGTGGCAGGGCAACGGCTGGACCGCGCGCGTCATCAAGAACGAAGACGACGACGGCTGGGCCGTGGCCATGTACAAGGACGGCGAATCCGAGCCGGCCCTCGTCGGCCCCTGGACCATGGGCCGCGACAAGAGAAACCCGAAGCCGCTCGACACCCCGGCCTTCCACACGCTTGTCAAGACCGCGTCCGAAGTGATCCGCCGCCACGAGCAGCAGTTGCACGCGCAATTGCATAAAAGCACCGTCGTCTCGACCGCCGAGGGTGAGTTGAAGGTGACGCTGGACATCGTCCCGGACGAAGACAATCCGTATGCGCTGCTGAGCGCGTTCGACCAGATGGGCGAGCGCGTGGCGCAGGTGCGCGTGCGTCCCGATTTCAAGTTGTCGCCGTCGTCGGCCGGCACCTGGATCGAGAACGATTTCCGCGCGCCGCGCTAAGATCTGTCTCGACAGCGTCGTTCCCCGCAAGCGGGAACCTATACTGACTAACAGAATTCGGTATGTCGGAAGTACCACAGTCTGCCTGGTTGACGAACTCCGGCGCGTCAGAATGGAGGGAATAGTGCCGGGGGCACTATTCCCGCCTTCGCGGGAATGACGTATGAATTGGCACCGGCTGTGTTTTTACGCGACACAAACCCCGCAGAGACGGCCTGAGCTGATAAGATTTCCCGAACGTAACTTTTCGTTCGACAAGGGGAATCGATGGAAGACCGTCTCGCCCGCCTGGAAGCGGTCCAGGCCATGCTGCTCGACATCGGGCAGCTGTCCGCCAGTTGTACCGACGTCACCGAGTTCATCGGCGCCGTGCACCGCGCGCTGGGCCGCATCATGTATGCGGAGAACTTCTACGTCACGCTGGCCGAGCGCGCAGACGACACGGTCCGGTTCGTCTATTTCGTCGACACGGAAGACGAGGGCCCGAGCCCCGACAAGCGCGTGACGCTCGCGTCGCCCGACGAATCGCCGACGGCCTGGGTCATGCTCAACAAGAAGCCCCTCGCGATGACGGGCGCCGAGATGCGCGAGAAAGAGAACGGCGCCGTCTGGGGCACGGGCAGCATCGCCGAGCACTGGATGGGCTGCCCGCTGCTCGACCAGCAGCACGAGGTGCTGGGCGCCATCGTCATCCAGAGCTACCTCCCCGAGCACACCTTCAGCGCGGAAGACCAGGCGCTGTTCGCGCTGATCGCCAACCACGTCTCGAACGCGCTGCAGGGCCTGCAGAGCATGGACCGCCTCGAGCGCGCCGTGCAGGAGCGCACCCGCGCGCTGGCGCGCGAGGTGGCCGAACGGCGCCGCGCGGAGCAGGTGCAGCACGCGCTGTACCAGATCGCGGACCTGTCGGCCTCCGCCCTCGAGACCGACGTGCTGGCATCCAGCCTGCACGGCATCATCGGCGAGCTGATGATGGCCAAGAACTTCCTCATCGCGCTCACGCACCCGGACACGGGCGAGATCAGCATCCCGTACTTTGCCGACGAAAAGGACGACGTGCCGCCGCAGCAGCGCTTCCCGTTCGGGATGGGCATGGTGTCGTACGTGCTGCGGACGAAGCAGGCGCAACTCCACGACGCCGGCAGCTTCGCGCGCCTGCACGCGGCCGGCAAGGTGAAGCACCCGCTGGGGAACGTGGACATCGCGAGCTGGATCGGCGCGCCGATGCTCGTCAACGACAAGGCCTACGGCGTGCTGGTCGTGCAGAGCTACGATCCGACCGTCGTCTACACGAAGGCCGACCTGGACCTGATGGCCTTCATCTCCAGCCACGTGGCGGTGGCGATCGCGCGCATGCAGGCCGACCGCGCCATTCGCAAGGCCAAGGAGCACCTGGAACAGCAGAACGCCGCGCTCGAACAGGCCTTGCACCAGCTGCAGGAAGCGCAGTCGGAACTGGTGCGCAAGGAAAAACTCGCGTCGCTGGGCCAGATGGTCGCGGGCGTCGCCCACGAGATCAACACGCCGCTGGGCATCTGCGTGACGGCCACGAGCCACCTCGTGCAAGAACTCAAGCTGACGCGCGAGGAGCTGGCGGCGGGCGAGATGACGGAAGACAGCCTGGGCGCGTTCTTCGACATCGTCGACCAGTCGCTGCGCATCATGACGACCAACACGCAGCGCGCCGCGGCCCTCGTGCGCAGTTTCAAGCAGGTGGCGGTCGACCAGTCCTCGGACGACATCCGCACCTTCAACCTGGGCACGTACCTGCACGAGGTGCTGCTGTCGCTGCAGCCGAAGCTGAAGGGCCGGCCGCTGGAAGTCGCCATCGACTGCCCGAAGGACCTGCTGCTGGAGAGTTTTCCGGGCGCCGTCTCGCAGATCGTCACGAACATGGTCGTCAACTCCCTGATGCACGGCTTCGAGCGCGACCAGCCCGGCCACATCACGATCCACGCGGCGCTCGACGGCGACCACGTCGTCTTCGACTACGGCGACGATGGCGCGGGCATGGATGCGGAGACGCTGGCCAAGCTGTTCGACCCGTTCTTCACGACGAAGCGCGGCAGCGGCGGCAGCGGCCTCGGAGGCCACATCCTGTACAACCTCGCGACGAACGTGCTGCAAGGCGCGCTGCGCGTGGAGAGCGGCCCGGGGCAGGGCCTGCGCTACCACCTGCGCTTTCCGCGCAAGGCCGAGCGGCCAGAGGTGAAAGCCGCCTGATCAGGTCAATATGTCGGCAATGGCCGCGCATACGCGGTCCACGTCGGCATCCGTCATCCCGCAGTGCAGGGGGAGCGTGACGGTCTCGCGGCCGATGCGCTCCGCGTTCGGGAACTGGCCGTCGCGCCAGCCAAGGTTGCGCCCGAGCGTGGTCAGGTGCGACGGTTCGTACGACAGCCCGGTCGCGATGTCGCGTTCGCGCAGCGCGGCGCGGAACGCTTGCCGCGTCGTGCCGAGCGCTTCGTACGGCAGCAGCACGCAGAACATGTTCCAGCTCTGGCCCGGCACGCCGCGCGGCGGCAGCACGGCGCCGTCGATGGCGGGGAAGACCTCGACATAACGGTCGGCCAGGCGCTGGCGCTGCGCCAGGAAGCCGGGCAGCTGCGCCAGTTGCGCGAGGCCGATCGCGGCCGACACGTCCGACATATTGTACTTGCCGCTGGCGATGGCCACGTCGCGCGTGTCGTCGGCCAGCCGCTCGATGCCGTGGAAGCGCAGCACCTCGATGCGCTTCGCCGTGTCGTCGTCCGGCACGACGATGGCGCCGCCCTCGATCGTCGTCATGTTTTTATTCGGGTGGAAGGAGAACGTGGCGATGTCGCCGAAGCTGCCGATGGGCTGCCCGTTCCACGTCGAACCCTGCACCAGCGCCGCATCCTCGATCACGCGCAGGCCGTGGCGCCGCGCCAGCGCGTACAGCGCATCCATGTCGCCCAGGGCGCCCGGGAAGTGCGTGGGGACGATCGCCTTCGTGCGCGGCGTGATGGCGGCTTCGACCTGGGCCAGGTCGATGGCGCGCGTGACGAGGTCGCAGTCGACGAACACGGGACGGGCGCCGACCTTGACGATCATGTTCATCGTCGAGAAGAAGCTTTGCGTGGACGTGATCACCTCGTCGCCCAGCCCAATGTCGCACGCCAGCAGCGCCAGTTCCATCGCGCCCGTGGCCGACGTCAGCGTGCGCGTGGGGCGGCCGCCGAACGTGGCGGACAGCGCGCGTTCGAATTCGAGGACGCGCGGACCGCTGGCGATCCAGCCGGTCTTCATCGTGTCGGTCACGGCGGCGAGGGTGGCGTCGTCGAGCGCCGGTTGGGAAAAGTTCAGCAGGGCCATGGGCGTCCTTCGAGTGCGTTGTTGGACGGATATTCTAGTATGGGCGGCGGGATACGGTGGGTGGCGGTGGATGTCGACTTTCAACGCTTTGTTTTGCTTCTGCAGACGGTGAGTCACCGTACCGAACCTTACTAACGGAAGGCTTACGGTAAAGCTTTCAAGCATCAAGCACATGAGGTTCGGTACTGGACCAAAAAAGCCAACGAAACAAGTAAGCCAGCGAAGACATCGAAGAAAACCAGTCATTTTGCCGTCACGCCAAGGCGGCCCGGCACGAATGCCGACCACAGGAGGACAATATGACCACTACCGCTCACGAGATGCATGAAGCCGAAACCCGCGTAGCTGCCGCCGAGCCGGGAACGGATGAGCAATTCAACCTGTTGAAATCAGAGGATTCAGGCGTGCTTTCCTCTCCGTACGTGCGCGGCGCCGCTGTACTGGGAATCGCGGCGGCGGGCTATGCTCTCCTGAGGCGCAAAAAAAAACCTGTGTCTAACAGGGCACCAGAACGCGGTGTCAACACTGGCGATATGCTGAAGGTGGGAAGTTTTCTTGTATCCCTGGTCGCGTCTTTTGCCTCGGCCATGAACAATGCCAGCGTCGATGCATCCGCCGCGGTCCAGAAAGAAACAGAATATGCTCCGACACGTCCAGAGGACTGCAAACCTGACGCGAAGGACGCGGAACCATCCACAAGCACGCCCCCGCGTCCAAAGTTCGAGCAAACCTCGACGAGCTGGATAGGCAGGCAGTGGCAGATATTCCTGGCGGCGGCAAACGCATGGATGGATGATTACGCGCCGAGCATGGGGGCGGCGCTTTCGTATTACACGCTGTTTTCCTTGGCACCGCTACTGGTCCTGATCATCGCGATTGCCGGGATGGTATTTGGACAGGACGCTGCACAAGGAGCAATTATTGCGCAGCTTCAAAGCATTATGGGTAAGGAAGGCGCGACGGCTGTGCAGGGGTTGCTGAACGCTGCGCGTGAACGGTCCACCGGGGTGGTCGCCACGATCGTTGGCGGTTTTCTATTGCTGCTGGGCGCCACTGCCACTTTCGCCGAGCTGCAAACTGATCTGGACCGCATTTGGCGGGTGCCAGCGAAAGAGAAACCGTCGGGCGTTTGGGGGTGGCTCCGCAGCCGCGTTTTATCCTTCGGGCTGGTTCTCGGATTTGCTTTCATGCTGATGATTTCACTCGTCGTCAGCGCCGCGCTCTCAGCGACGGGCGAATGGTTGGGCGGAGGGGCTGCAGCGGAAAGCGTTTTGGCAAGTGTATTGAATTTCACCGCGTCGTTCGCCCTCTTCACGGTTCTGTTTGCGATGATCTACAAGATCATGCCGACCGCGAAGATATCCTGGCACGATGTCTGGATGGGGTCCGCAGTCACAGCGTTGCTCTTCAACGTGGGCAAATCATTGATCGGGTTGTACCTTGCGAAATCGAGCGTGGCCTCGGGCTTTGGCGCAGCCGGCTCTTTTGTGATTCTCGTCGCGTGGTTCTACTATTCTGCGCAGATTTTCCTGTTTGGCGCTGAATACACGTGGGTGTACGCAAACAGCAAAGTACAGAACGGGTAGCTCGGGCCGCCGCTGGCTGCAATATGACAACACGACATTTCGTACGGTCACTAGCGGCCGGCGCACACGTTACGAGAAGGGTATTGGCGTTGAGGCGGACGCCGCACTAGCCCGGCAATGACATGAAAAGGCAGCGTCGCAAGGGGCCGAGTTCGCACTGCAGCGCCTACGGCTGGGCGAGCTCGTCACGAGCGATCGTTGAAGGATGGCCAAGGCAGCCAACACGGAGCGTTGAAGCCGGCGCTACCCTGGCAGCTCAGGATGAGTGAACCCGTCCGTCGCGTGCACGATTGCCGATTTGGCAGCGGCGCAACGGGTCAACCGACAAAGGTCGCCACAACCGCCTGCCGCACCGACGCCGGCCCGGTGTCGGCCACCGGCTTGTCGAACTCGAACCCGCTCGCTTCGACCACTTCCCAAGTCCCGTCGCCCACCAGGCTCAGCACGTGCGTATGATGGCGCAGCACGGCTTCGCGGTGGGCGATGCTGACCAGGGTCGCGCCGCTCGCGCGCAGGCGCGCGTACAGGGCCGCTTCGTTGGCGCTGTCGAGCGCGCTCGTCGCCTCGTCCAGGATGATGATCCGCGGCCCGTGCACCAGCACGCGGCCGAAGGCCAGGCGCTGCTGCTCGCCGACCGACAGCACCTTGCTCCAGTCGTGCACGGCCTCCAGCCCGCCCATGCGTTCGGCCAGTGCGGGCAGGTGCACCTGCTCCAGGATGTCGAGCAATTGCTCGTCGCTCAGGTCCGAATGCACGCTGGGATAGATGAGCTGGCTGCGCAGCGTGCTCGCCTGCAGATAGGGCTGCTGGGGCAGGAAGAACACGTCTTCCAGCGGCGGATGCTGGATCGTGCCGCTGCCCGTGTACCACAGCCCCGCGATCGCGCGCAGCAGCGAGCTCTTGCCGCAGCCGCTGGCGCCCGTGATCAGCAGCGCGTCGCCCGGCTTCAGCACGAGGCTCAGCTCCTTGATGAGTACGCGGTCGGATTGCGGCGGGTGCAAGGTCAGCGCTTCCAGCGCGAAGTGCGCGCCGGGACGCATCGCGATGCGTGGATGCTTCTCTTCGACGGTGGCCGACTGCGCATCGGGCAGCACGAGGTTGGACAGCGCCTGCAGGCGGCCGATGCCCGCGACGAAACGGCTGAGGCTCTCGAAATTGTCGACGATGACGCCCACCGCGCCGAGCACGGCGGTGAAGGCGCCGGCGGCGCGCGTCGCGCTGCCCACTTCCAGCTCGCCCGACAGGACGCCGCCGGCCAGCAGCACATAGGGCAGCACCACGGTGAGCTGGCTGAACGTGCGCTGGAACAGGTTGAGCGAGCGCTGCTTGCGGATCAGCCGGGCGTAGTTGCGGATGACCTTGTCGAAGGTGCGGTCGATGTGCGTGCGCTCCTGCGTCTCGCCGCGGTAGAACGCGATCGATTCGGCGTTTTCGCGCAGGCGCATCAGGCTGAAACGGAAGTCGGCCTCGCGCCGCAACTGCCAGAAATTCAGCTGGATCAGCGGGCTGCCGAAGAAGTACAGGGCGACGATGTTGCCCAGCACCGCGTACGCCACGAGCACCGCCACGAGCAGGTGCGAGATCGACCACAGCACGGTGCTGAACGCGACCAGCTGCATGATCGAGCCGAGGAAGATCAGCAGGAAGTTGATCGACCGGCCCGTGAACGTGTTGATGTCTTCGCTGATGCGCTGGTCGGGATTGTCGATCTCGTTGCCGGCGTTCAGTTCGTAGTACTTGCGGCCTTTCAGGTAGCCGTCGAGGAAGCGGCCGGTGAGCCAGCGCCGCCACTGGTTCGCGAACACGTCGCGCATGTAGTAATAAAAGGCGTAGGTCGGCACGGCGAACGCGAGGATGAACAGGCAG
Organism: Massilia sp.; assembly: GCA_045810485.1. Classification (GTDB taxonomy): domain Bacteria; phylum Pseudomonadota; class Gammaproteobacteria; order Burkholderiales; family Burkholderiaceae_D; genus Telluria. The sequence goes on from JBJMVU010000232.1 coordinate 7,534, forward strand.
GCGCGCACGGACGTCCAGAAGCGGTCGGCGTCCTTGCCGGCCAGCGCCGACGTCAGCTCGCCGGTTTGGTTGTTCAGCATGACGGCGAGCTTGGTGTCGACCAGCATCAGCACGATCAACAACAGCAGCAGGCTCCAGGCCCTGCCTTTTTCATTGCCCAGCCAATACGGTTTGGCGACGTTGACGAAGTGCTTCCACGCGGCGAGCGACAGGGGAGCGGGCTTGGGTAATGTCGGGGCGTCATCCGTCGGCGTGGTCATGGTGGGTCTCTGCGGTCATCGGGGGGTGTTCCTTACCCTGAAGCCTACGACCAGCGGCAAGACCGTTCAGTGCGGAAACGGACATAGCATCGCTTTTGAGACAGTCGCCGGCCCCGCTAGGGCGGAAGCCCCGCCTCGGCGAGACCGGTGACCAGCGTCGTGAGATGCTCGGGCCGGCGAATGGGCAGCCAGTGGGTAATGGTGGTCAAACGCAATGTCGGGTCGATGCGCCGTATGTGTTCCATCGCGCGCCGTGCCTCGGCGGGACGGCCGGCGAGCGCATGGCTGGCCGCGAGGATGACTGCCGCCAGCAGGAAGTCGGGAAAATCGCGGGAGGCTTTCTCGGCCCATGACGAGGCCGTGTCGAAGCGCTTTTCGAACAGATGCGCGACCGCCATGCCGGCCTGCATCCGGTACAGCTCCGGATCGAGCGGACTCAGACGCACGGCCCCTGCCAGATGTTCGATGGCGGCCCCGGTCTCGCCCAGCCACAGCCTGAGGAAGCCGCCGAGATAGCGCGCCGCGGCGAGGTTCGGGTTGAGGAACAGGGCCCGGTCCAGCAACGCGATGCCTCCCGGGAGATCGCCGGCGAGGTAACCGATGGCATGGCCGCTTCGGGTCAGCGCGACGGCGTCGCCCTTGCCCAGGTCCACGGCACGGCGCGCCAGGCGGATTCCTTCGGCCGCTTCCTGGGCAGGATCGTCCATCCACCGATTCGCCTTGCGCCAGGAATAGCACCACGCAGCCATGGCGTGGGCGGATGCGAATTCCGGATCGGTCGCAATCGCCTTGTACAGGAACTGGAGCGCCGCGGCGCTGGCGTCCTTGTTCGCCCGGTGCAGTTCGGCGACGCCGCGAAGGTAATAGTCGTAGGCGTCCAGGCTTCCGGTCGGTTTGTGCCTGGCCCGTTCGATTTCCGCCCGCTCGAGTTCCGGGGCGACCGCGCCGATCACGCTTTCCGTGATCTGGTCCTGCAGCTCGAAGATATCCCCGAGCACCCCTTCGACCCGACCGGCCCAGTGATGCGCGCCGGTCGTGGCGTCGATCAGCTGACCCGTGATGCGCACGCGGTCCTTCGCCTTGCGCCAGCTGCCTTCCAGCACGTAGCGCACCCCCAGTTCGCGGCCGACCTGCTTGACGTCCACCGTCCGGCCCTTGTAGGTGAAGCTGGAATTGCGGGCGACGACGAACAGCCAGCGGTGCCGGGACAAGGCCGCGATGATGTCCTCGATCACGCCATCGACCAGATAGTCCTGCTCGGGGTCGCCGCTCAGGTTGACGAACGGCAGCACGGCAATCGACGGCTTGGCGGGCAGGGCGGGCGCGGGTGCGGGCGCCTGCAACGGCTCGGCGACGGCGGCGTCAATCCCTTCAGGCGCGGTGCGCTCCTGCAGATCGGCGGCGAAGCGAAACCCTTTGCGGGCAACGGTCCGGATGACGCGCTGCTGCTGGCCGCTGTCGCCGACTGCCTTGCGGACCGCATTGATGTGGCTGGCCAGCGTCGATTCCGAGACGATCCGGCCCGCCCAGATCGTATCGACCAGCTCGTCCCTGCTGACGACACGCTCGTGGCATTTCGCCAGATAGGCCAGCAGGTCGAAC
>JBJMVU010000233.1:0-11557 GCA_045810485.1 Massilia sp.
GATGAATTGCGCTTGGAGACCATCGACGCGGCCTCGATCAGCGGCGGCCATTTCGGTGCGGGCCTCGGCGTCGTCGAACTCACCGTGGCGCTGCACTACGTGTTCAACACGCCGCACGACCGCATCGTGTGGGACGTGGGCCACCAGACCTATTCGCACAAGATCCTCACCGGCCGCCGCGAGCGCATGCACACCCTGCGCCAGTTCGCCGGTCTGTCGGGCTTCCCCAAGCGCGACGAGAGCGAGTACGACACCTTCGGCACGGCCCACTCGTCGACCTCGATTTCGGCGGCGCTGGGCATGGCGCAGGCGGCCAAAATCAAGGGCGAGCAGCGTCACGCCATTGCCGTCATCGGCGACGGTTCCATGACGGGCGGGATGGCCTACGAGGCGCTCAATAACGCCGGCGTGCAGGAAGACATCAACCTGCTGGTCATCCTGAACGACAACGACATGTCGATCTCGCCGCCGGTGGGCGCCCTGAACCGCTACCTGGCGCGCCTGATGTCGGGGCAGTTCTACGCGGCCGCGAAAAACGTCGGCAAGTCCGTGCTGCCCCCGCCCGTGCTGGAACTGGCCAAGCGCTTCGAGGAACACGCCAAGGGCATGGTGGTCCCGGCCACCCTGTTCGAGGAATTCGGGTTCAATTACATCGGCCCGATCGACGGCCATGACCTCGATTCGCTGATTCCGACGCTGGAAAACATCAAGAAGCTCAAGGGCCCCCAGTTCCTGCACGTGGTGACGAAAAAAGGCCAGGGCTACAAGCTGGCCGAGGCCGAGCCGATCCTGTACCACGGCACCGGCAAGTTCAACCCGAGCGAAGGCATCAAGCCCGCCAAGGCCACGAAGATCACGTACACCGAGGTGTTCGGCAACTGGCTGTGCGACATGGCGCACGTGGATAAACGGCTGGTCGGCATCACGCCGGCGATGCGCGAAGGCTCGGGCATGGTGCGCTTCAACCAGGAATACCCGGATCGCTACTTCGACGTCGGCATCGCCGAGCAGCATGCCGTGACGTTCGCGGGCGGCCTGGCGACGGAAGGCATGAAGCCCGTCGTCGCGATCTACTCGACGTTCCTGCAGCGCGCCTACGACCAGCTGATCCACGACGTGGCGTTGCAGAACCTGGACGTGACGTTCGCGCTGGACCGCGCGGGCCTCGTCGGCGCGGACGGTGCCACGCACGCGGGCAACTACGACATCGCCTACCTGCGCTGCATCCCGAACATGGTCGTGATGGCGCCGTCGGACGAAAACGAGTGCCGCAAGATGCTGACGACGGCCTACCGCTTCGAAGGTCCGGCCGCCGTGCGCTACCCGCGCGGCGCGGGCGTCGGCGCGGCCATCGAGCCGGCGCTGGACGTCATCGAGATCGGCAAGGGCGTCGTCAAGCGCGAAGGCAAGGGCGTCGCGATCCTGGCGTTCGGCTCGATGGTGGCGCCGAGCCTCGGCGCCGCCGAGGGCCTGAACGCGACCGTCGCCGACATGCGCTTCGTGAAGCCGCTCGACGTCGCGCTCGTCAAACAGCTCGCGCAGGACCACGACTATCTCGTGACGGTGGAAGAGGGCTGCACGATGGGCGGCGCCGGTTCGGCCGTGGCCGAGGCGCTGGCGGAGGCGGGCATCGTCAAGCCGCTGCTGATCCTTGGCCTGCCCGACCGCTTCATCGACCATGGCGACCCGGCGCTGCTGCTGGCGTCCGTCGGCCTGGATGCGCACGGCATCGCGGCGTCGATCCGCGAACGCTTCGGCATCGGCGAGCCGCGGCTGGTGGTCAACAACACCTGACGCCGCGCGCCGGCGTCTTTCGAAAACGCCATCCCGGCCCGGCCGGCGGTGGCATTTTTGCATGGACGAATCGGCCGCCGTGTTCTTGCCGGGCGGCCTATAATGCCGGGTCATCGACTCCCGAAAGCACAGGCCATGCTTTCCCCCGCCCTGTTCGAAGCCGTCTTCACTCACTCCCCGACCGGGCATTACCTGCTGTCGCCCACGCCCGAGGCGACCATCCTCGCCGTCAACGACGCGTTCCTGAAGGCGTCCGGGCGCACGCGCGAGGAGCTCGTCGGTATCAGCCTGTTCGAAGCCTTCCCGCGCAACCCCGACGATCCGGCCGACACGGGCGAAACGGTCTTGCGGCGCTCCCTCGCCCGCACCGTGGCGACGGGCCGGCCGGACCGGCTGCCGGCCCAGCGGTATCCGATCCCCGTCGTCCTGCCGAACGGCGAGCCCGGTTTCGAGGAACGCTACTGGAGCGCCGTCAGCACGCCGATTTTCGGCGCCGACGGCGCCATCCTGTGCATCTCGCATACGACCAACGACGTGACGGACCAGGTGCGGTCGGAAGCGGCCATGCGCGAGAGCGAGACGCGCTACCGGGCGCTGACCAATGCGACGGCGGACGTCGTGTACCGCATGAGCCCCGACTGGAGCCAGATGCGCCAGCTCGACGGCCGCGGCATCCTGAAGGACTCGACGGGCGAGCGCGGCTACTGGCTCGACGACTATATTCCTGCCGACGACCAGGCGCGGGTACACCGGGCGATCACGGGGGCGATCCACGCCAAGTCCACGTTCGAGCTGGAGCACCGCGTGCTGCGCCTGGACGGCAGCGTGGGCTGGACGTATTCGCGCGCCGTGCCCATGCTCGACGCGCTCGGCGAGATCGAGGAATGGATCGGCGCCGCCAGCGACATCACGGAGCGCAAGCTGGCCGAGGAAAAACTGAGGGAGTCGGACCGCCGCAAGGACGAATTCCTCGCGATGCTGGCGCACGAGCTCAGGAACCCGCTGGCGCCCATCGGCGCGGCGGCCGCGCTGCTGCAGCGCGCGCGGCTGGACGAAGGCCTCGTGCGCAAGACGAGCGAGATCATCGGCCGCCAGGTCGCCCACATGACGGAGCTGGTCGACGACCTGCTGGACGTGTCGCGCGTCACCCGCGGGCAGGTCGAGCTGGACGAGGCGGCGCTGGACATGCGCGACATCGTGGCCGACGCGGTGGAGCAGGTGATGCCGCTTGCGCGCGCGCGGCAGCAGCAGCTGGACGTGGACGTCCCGGCGCGGTCGATGCCGGTGATGGGCGACGCCAAGCGCCTCGTGCAAATCCTCGCCAACCTGCTCAACAACGCCGCCAAGTACACGCAGGAGGGCGGCCGGCTGCGGCTCGCGGCAAAGGTGCGGGACGGCGAGGTGGCCGTGGCCGTCGTCGACAACGGCATCGGCATGGCGCCGGAACTGGTGGCGCGCGCGTTCGACCTGTTCGCCCAGGCCGAGCGCACGTCCGACCGCGCGTCCGGCGGGCTGGGACTGGGCCTGGCGCTCGTGCGCAGCCTCGTCGAGCTCCACGGCGGCACCGTCACGTGCGAGAGCGCGGGACCCGGCCAGGGCAGCCGTTTTACCGTGACCCTGCCGCTCCTCGCGGACGGGGCCGCGCCGGCCGATCCGCATGACGATGCGCTCGCGGCGGCGCGGGAACACAGCATGTCGATCATGGTGGTGGACGACAACGTCGACGCGGCCGAGACGCTCGGCCTGCTGCTGGAAGCGTCCGGGCACCGCGTGATCGTCGAGCACGACCCGCTCGGCGCGCTGGAGCGGGCGCGCACGGAGGCGCCGCAGGTATGCCTGCTCGACATCGGCCTGCCCGGCATGGATGGCTACGAACTGGCGCGGCGCCTGCGCGCGCAACCCGCGATGCAACACGCGCTCCTTGTCGCCATCACCGGCTACGGCCAGGACAGCGACCGCCGGCTCGCGGCGGAAGCGGGCTTCGACCGGCACCTCGTCAAGCCGATCGATCTCGAGGCCCTGAAGGACGCGCTCGCCAGCCGTCCTACTTGAAGAGATCTTCGGCGCGGCGGTACAGGATCCACGACGTGGCCACGTACTTGTCGCCGCTGGCCGCGACATGGCCCTTGTGCGTGTGGGTAAAACCGGCCGGGGCGATGATCAGCCGGCCCTGGCGCGCCTCGATCTTGCGGCCCTGGTACAGGAATTCGGTCTCGCCGCCGTCCGCCACATCGTTCAGGTAGAACTGGAACAGCAGCACGCGGTGCAAGGTGTCGCAGCTGGCGTACTGCGGATAGATCTCGGAATGCCAGTGGTGATAGCCGCCGCTGCCGCGCAGGTATTTTTGCAGGTTGAGCGCGCCGGGGCGGTACATGGCTTCTATCAGCGCGTCGAGGTGCGGGCGGCCGCATTCGTCGAAGTTGTCCAGGGAGAGCGCCACCGGCTGACCCGTCACGGGATGCGCCACCGTCGGCGCCAGGGCGCCCAGCAGCAGGGCGCGGTAGCGGTCCATGTACTCGACCAGGTGGCGCCGCACGGCCGTCGCCATCAGGTTGCACACGTCGTGCCATTCCTTGTGCTGGCTGATGGTGATGTCCCAGCTGTCTTTCTTCGCGACGTCCACGCCCATGCCCGTGCGGCCGCGCTGGTGCTTGTCGCTGGCCTCGAAGCGCTCGAGGATGTGCGCACACTGGCCGGGTGTCAGTGCGCCGTCGTAGATGCCGATGAAGTCGTCGCTCACGTGGTTTTCTCCACAGGCACGTGCAGGGAGCGCGCCAGCACATGGCCTGCGAGCCAGCCGCAAACGAGGCCGCCGATGTGGGCCGCGTTGTCCGTGTGAGGATACAGGAGGCCGGCCGCCAGGTTGAACACCAAAAACGGCAGCAGCGAGCCGCGCAGGTCGTTGACGACGGTGGGCGGCACGCCGCTGTGCTCGCGCCGCATGAACGCGAACAGGCCGCCGACGATGCCGAAGATGGCGCCGGACGCGCCCACGCTGTTCGCGGGCGAATGCCACAGCACGCTCCACGTCACGCTGGCGATGCTGGCGCACAGGCCGGCGACGAGGTACAGCGCGACGAAGCGCAGGCTGCCGAACAGGCGCTCGACCAGCTGGCCCACCTGCCACAGCGCGATCATGTTGAACGCCAGGTGCAGCAGGCTCCCGTGCAGGAACAGCGACGTGAACAGCCGCCACGGTTGCCCGTGCAGGGTGAGGCGGCCCGTGTTCGAACCCCAGTCGACGAGCTGGATCGAGCGCAGGTAGGCGTCGTAGTTGGAGTTCCAGCCCCAGCCCAGCATCGATCCCATCGCGCCGCCGGGCAGGTTGCGGCGCACGAGCCACATGAGGAAGTAGATGCCGATGTTCAGCACCAGCAGCGTCCAGATCACGGGCGTGGACGGACTCCAGTAATCGATCCGGTCGTGGAAGTCGTTGCGCTCCGCGTGGGCGACGGCGAAGGCCTCGGTCTGGCGCGCCGGCAGCAGCGCGACGAGCCGTTGCGCCGTCGCGGCGTCCGGCGCACTGAAGCCGACGAGCAGGTTCTCGCGCACGCCCAGCACGTGGAAATAGACGTCCTCGCCCTCCGTGTGCGCGTTGACGATGTCCGCCTTGCGCAGCCGGTGTTCGGCGCGCGCCGGGAAGCGGAACGAGCGGTGGGTGCTGCCGCGCACGACCACGAAGTCCTGCTCGACGACGACCTCGCCCTTGCCCTGGAAGTGGAACGGATTGGCCGGCCAGTTGGCGCGGCCGGCGTGGAAGCGGACGTCGAAGCTTGCGGTCATCCGCACCCCGTCAGGTGCGCTTGCGTTCGTGCTGCCACAGCACGTCGCTGCCGCCCGCATGCCGGTTCAGCACGCGCGCCAGCACGAACATCAGGTCCGACAGGCGGTTCACGTACTGGCGCGGCTGCGCGTTGATCGTGTCGGTTTTCGACAGCGCGACGATGGCGCGCTCGGCGCGGCGGCACACGGTGCGGCACACGTGCGCGAGCGACGCGGCGCGCGAGCCGGCCGGCAGGATGAATTCCTTCAGGACCGGCAGATCGGCGTTGTACTTTTCCAGCAACGCGTCCAGGCGCGCCACCTGCTCGTCCTTGATCAGCTGGTAGCCGGGGATGCACAGCTCGCCGCCCAGGTCGAACAGGTCGTGCTGGACCGTGACGAGTTCTTCGCGCAGGTCGTCCGGCATGGCTTCGCACAGCAGCAGGCCGACGAAGGAGTTCAGTTCGTCGACGTCGCCCAGCGCCGCGATGCGCGCGCTGTCTTTACCGGTGCGGCTGCCGTCGCCGAGGCCGGTGCTGCCGTCGTCGCCCGTGCGGGTCGCGATCTTCGAAAGTCGATTGCCCATGCTTGTATCCTGCCCACGAAAAAAGATAGCGGGAGCATACGCCAAATCCTCGGGATTGTGCTTACAATCGTTCCATGATTCCCTCGATTCCAGTCGACCCCGAGCGCAGGCGGCAAGTCGCCGCCGCGCTGCGTGCCGTGCTCCCCGCGCGCGCCGTCCTCGCCGATCCCGAGGACACCCGTCCTTACGAATGCGATGGCCTGGCCGCCTACCGCCAGCTGCCGATGGTCGTCACGTTGCCGGACGACGAGGCGCAGGTGCTCGCGATCCTGCAAGTCTGCCGCGACCTGGACGTGCCCATCGTGCCACGCGGCGCGGGCACCGGCCTGTCGGGCGGCGCGCAGCCGCTGGCGGACGGCGTCGTGATCTCGACGGCGCGGCTCAACCGCATCCTGCGCGTGGAACCGTATGCGCGCACGGCCGTCGTGCAGCCGGGCGTGCGCAACCTCGCCATCTCTGAAGCGGCCGCGCCGTTCAACCTGTATTACGCGCCCGACCCGTCGTCGCAGATCGCCTGCACCATCGGTGGCAACGTGGCCGAGAACTCGGGCGGCGTGCACTGCCTCAAATACGGCCTCACCGTGCACAACGTCCTGCGCGTGCGCGTCTGTACGATCGAAGGCGACGTCATCGAGCTCGGTGGCGAGTCGCTGGATGCGCCCGGCCTCGACCTGCTCGCCGTGTTCATCGGCTCGGAAGGCATGCTGGGCATCGTCACCGAAGTCACCGTCAAACTGGTGCCGAAACCGGCGCAGGCGCAGGTGATCATGGCATCGTTCGACGACGTGGCGACGGGCGGCAACGCGGTCGCCAGCGTGATCGCGGCCGGCATCATCCCGGCCGGGCTGGAGATGATGGACCGGACGTCGTCGCGCATGGTCGAGCCGTTCGTGAAGGCGGGCTACGACCTCGACGCGGCCGCCATCCTGCTGTGCGAGGCGGACGGCACGGCGCTCGAAGTGGCGGAAGAAATCGCGCGCATGACGGAGGTGTTGCGCGAGGCCGGCGCCAGCGCGATCACGGTGTCGCAGAGCGAGGCCGAACGCCTGCGCTTCTGGTCCGGCCGCAAGAACGCGTTCCCGGCCGCCGGCCGCATCTCGCCCGACTACTACTGCATGGACGGGACGATCCCGCGCAAGCAGCTCGCGCACGTGCTGGCGCGCATCGAGGAGATGGAGACGACGTTCGGCCTGCGCTGCGCGAACGTCTTTCACGCGGGCGACGGCAATATGCATCCGCTGATCCTGTTCGACGCGAACCAGCCGGGCGAGCTGGATCGCGCGGAAGCCTTTGGCGCCGCCATCCTCGCTCTGTGCGTGGAAGTGGGCGGCACGATCACCGGCGAACACGGCGTCGGCGTCGAGAAGATCGATTCGATGTGCGTGCAATTCGGGCCGCGGGAACTCGATGCGTTCTTCACGGTGAAGCGCGCATTCGATCCGGGCATGCTCCTGAATCCCAACAAGGCCATTCCGACGTTGAACCGCTGCGCGGAACTGGGCCGCATGCGCGTCACCGGCGGCGTGCTGCCGTTTTCTCACCTGCCGCGCTTTTGATCATGCAGAACATCGTCGAATCTTTTCAGGAACGTATGCGCAGCGGACGTCCGCTGCGCATCCGCGGCGGCGGCACCAAGGACTGGTATGGCCAGCGGCTCGATGGCGACGTCATCGACACCCGCGCATACTCGGGCATCATCGACTACGAGCCGACGGAACTCGTGATCACGGCGCGCTGCGGCACGCCGCTGGCCGATATCGAAGCGGCGCTCGCGGCGCGCGGGCAGATGCTGGCGTTCGAGCCGCCGCATTTCGGCGCGCAAGCGACGCTGGGCGGTGCGATCGCCAGTGGCCTGTCGGGACCGCGCCGCGCCAGCAGCGGCGCCGTGCGCGACTTCGTCCTCGGCTGCACGCTCCTGGACGGGAAGGGCGACGTGCTGCGCTTCGGCGGCCAGGTGATGAAGAACGTGGCCGGCTACGACGTGTCGCGCCTGCTGGCCGGGTCGCTCGGCACCCTGGGGCTGCTGCTGGACGTGTCGGTGAAGGTGCTGCCGCGCGCGCCGCGCGAGGCGACGCTCGTGTTCGAGGGCGTGAACGAGATCGATGCGATCCGCAACCTGAACGAATGGGCCGGCCAGCCGCTGCCGATCTCCGCGAGCTGCTGGCACGACGGCGTGCTGGCGCTGCGGCTGTCCGGCGCGAATGCGGCCGTCGACAATGCGATCCGCACGCTGGGCGGAGAGGTGATGCCCGATTGCGCAAGTTTCTGGGCGAGCCTGCGCGAGCAGCAGCATGCGTTCTTTGACGGCGACATGCCGCTGTGGCGGCTGTCCGTGCCGTCGACCGTCGGCGCCATCGTGCTGGGCAGCCAGCAACTGATCGAGTGGGGCGGGGCGCAGCGCTGGCTGCGCGCGCCGGGCGATGCGGTAACAAGCGAACGCATCCGCGCGACGGTGCGTGCGGCCGGCGGCCACGCGACCTTGTTCCGCGGCGGCGATAAAAGCGTCGGCGTGTTCCAGCCGCTGGCGCCGGCCCTTGCCCGCATCCACGAACGCCTGAAAGCCGGGTTCGACCCGGCCGGCGTCTTCAACCCGGGCCGGATGTTTTAACGACCATGCAAACGAATCTCGCCGATTTCATCAAGGGCACGCCCGAGGGCATCGAGGCCGACGCGATCCTGCGCGCCTGCGTGCACTGCGGCTTCTGCACCGCCACGTGCCCGACCTACCAGCTGCTGGGCGACGAGCTGGATGGCCCGCGCGGCCGCATCTACCTGATCAAGCAGGTGCTGGAGGGCGCGACGCCCACGCGCAAGACGCAGCTGCACCTCGACCGCTGCCTCACGTGCCGCAACTGCGAAACCACGTGCCCGTCCGGCGTGAAGTACGGGCGCCTCGTCGATATCGGCCGCAAGGTCGTCGAGCAGCGCGTGCCGCGTCCGTTCGCGGACAAGGTGAAACGCACGACGCTGAAGGAATTCCTGCCGCGGTCGAATCTGTTCAAGCCCGCGTTCAGGGCGGGGCAGATGGTGCGGCCGCTGCTGTCGCCCGCGCTGCGGGACAAGCTGCAGCCGGCGCGCGCGCCCGGCCGTTGGCCCGCGCGCGACCACGCGCGCAAGATGCTCGTGCTGGCGGGCTGCGTGCAGCCGGCGATGGCGCCGAACGTCAACGCGGCGACGGCGCGCGTGCTCGACGCGCTCGGCATCCAGCTGGTCGAAGCCCCCGGGGCCGGCTGCTGCGGCGCCGTGCGCTTCCACCTGAACGACCAGGACGGCGGCCTGGCCGACATGCGGCGCAACGTCGACGCATGGTGGCCGTACGTGGAGCAGGGCAGTATCGAAGCCATCGTGATGACGGCGTCCGGCTGCGGCGTGACGGTCAAGGATTACGGCCACCTGCTCGCGCACGACGCGGCGTATGCTTCGAGGGCGGCGCGCATCTCCGCGCTGACAAAGGACCTGTCGGAAGTGATGTGCGATTTCGAGGGCGGGATCGCCAGCCTGTTATCGGGACGCATCCACGAGCGCGTCGCGTTCCACCCGCCGTGCACCTTGCAGCACGGCCAGCAGATCCGCGGCAAGGTCGAGGGCGTGCTGCGCGCGGCCGGCGTCGACGTCGTGTTGTGCGCGGAAAGTCATCTGTGCTGCGGCTCGGCGGGCACATATTCCGTGCTGCATCCCGAGATTGCGCGCCAGTTGCGCGACCGCAAGCTCGCCAACCTGGAGGCGACGGGGGCCCGGGAGTACGTCTCGGCCAACGTGGGCTGCATCGCGCACTTGCAGTCGGGAACGGCGACGCCGGTGACGCACTGGATCGAGCTCGTGGACCGCGCGCTGTCGAGCGGCTGATTCGTCCTATAATCGTCCTGCCGTCGCGTTCTTCGAGAGGGCACTCCGTTCATTCTTTCAGGACGTATTTGCATGGCCGAACCGTTTGCCTCCCGCCGCACTTCGCGCGAACCCGCGCGCCGTATCTCTACCGGGGTGCCCGGGCTGGACGACATCCTCGGCGGTGGCCTGACTGCGGAGCGGGTGTACCTGGTCGAGGGCACGCCCGGCACGGGCAAGACGACCCTCGGCATGCAATTCCTGCTCGACGGCGCGGCCAGGGGCGAGGCCGGGCTGTACATCACCCTGTCGGAAACCGCCGATGAGCTCGAGGCCGTCGCGGAGAGCCATGGCTGGTCGCTCGACCGGCTGTCGATCTTCGAGCTGGCCAGCGACGAGGCGCTCGATCCGGAGGCGCAGCAGTCGGTGCTGCATCCGGCCGAGATCGAGCTGGGCGAGACGGCGCGGGGTGTGATGGAAGAGGTCAACCGCATCAATCCGGCGCGTGTCGTGTTCGATAGCCTGTCGGAAATGCGCCTGCTGGCCCAGAATCCGCTGCGCTACCGGCGCCAGATCCTTGCACTCAAACAATTTTTTTCGTCGCGCGCGTGTACCGTGCTGATGCTGGACGACAAGACCAACCAGTCGGACCAGCACCTGCACAGCATCGCGCACGGCGTCATCAGCCTGGAACAGATCGCCAAGGAGTTCGGCAAGGAGCGCCGCCGCGTCAATATCGTGAAGATGCGCGGCATCAAGTTCCGGGGCGGCTACCACGACTACATCCTCGACACCGGCGGCATCCGGATCTTCCCCCGGCTCGTCGCGGCGGACCACGTGGCGGCGTTCACGCCGGTGACGCGCTCCACGGGATCCCACGGACTCGACTTGCTGCTCGGCGGCGGCCTCGTCGCCGGCACCAATACGCTGTTCGTCGGACCGTCGGGCGTCGGCAAGACGACCGTCGTGGTCCGCTGCATGCTGGCGGCGCTGGAACGGGGCGAGAAGGCGTCGTATTATCTGTTCGACGAAGGCATGGGGACGTTCTTCGCGCGCGCCGCCACCCTCGGGCTGGACTTGCGGCCGCACCTGGACGCCGGCCTGCTGACGGTACGCCATATCGACCCGGCCGAGCTGGCGCCAGGACAGTTCGCCCAGATGCTGCGCGACGCCGTGGAAATCGACGGCGCCGCCTTCATCGCCGTCGACAGCCTCAATGCCTATCTGCAGGCAATGCCGGGAGAGCAGTTCCTGCTGCTGCAGATGCACGAGTTGCTCGCTTACCTCAACCAGCAGGGCGTCACGACGGCGCTGATCCTCGGCGAGCATGGCGTCGGCGAGGCCGTTCGCGACATCGACCTCAGCTACCTGAGCGATTCGACGATGCTGCTGCGTTACTTCGAGTCCGGCGGCAAGCTGCGCCGCGCGATCACCGTGTCCAAGAGCAGGACCTCGCACCATGCGTTGACCATCCACGAGCTCCAGCTCGGCGCCGGCGGCGTCGAGGTGGGCGCCGCGCTCGAGGGCTTCGAAGGCGTGTTGACGGGCTTGCCGACCTATCGCGGATCGACGCCCATGATGGCCGCATCC
>JBJMVU010000234.1:0-14940 GCA_045810485.1 Massilia sp.
GCCGTAGCAGGCCAGGCCGCCCAGGATCGGCGCCTGGGTCACGACCTTGATGAAGGTCTGGAACCAGTTGCTCATGGTGAGGTGGATGGCGCCGCCGAGGGCGTTCGTGCCGGCTTTCAGCAACAGCTGGGCACAGGCGTTCAGGATCACGCCGGAAATGATGAAGGCAAAGGTGGTGAGGTTCATGTGGGGCTATCAAAAATTCGCGATGACGGTACGGCGTGCGTCCGCCGCCACGATGCGCAGGGGGACGCCCTGGCGCTGCAGGTCGGCGGCGATCTCCGGACGGGTGATCGCCACGTCGCGCACGCCCGCGGCCGCGTCCGCGCGCCAGCGGGCGACGAATGCGGGAATCGTCGGGATGGCGAGTTCCGGTTGCTGCTGGAGGCCGAAGTCGAACTCGTCGCGGTAGTCGACGAGGGTGACGGGACGGCCGAGATAAAAGGTCAGCGACTGCTCGTAGATGCCGACCGAATAGACGTTCATGGCCGGATTCGCGGCGCCGGCGGCCCGCAGCGCCGGCAGCAGGTCGACGCCCGCGCGCACCTTGCCGATCGGCTCGAAGCCGACGAGCATCAGCTCCGTGCCGGCGAATCCGGCGACGGCCAGCACGACGACGAACAGGTCGCGCAGCATCTGGCGCGCGTACAGCAGGGCGAGGCAGCCGCCGATCAGCAGCACGAGGCCCGCGGCCAGCACCCACGGCTGGTACGCCGCGTACAGCAGGTCTTCGCCGGGCCGGTTGGCCAGCTTGTGCATGAACGGGACGGTGACGAGCAGGCCCACGCCCAGCAGCGCCGTCAGGCCGGCCGTCGCCATGCGGCCGCGGCGCGTGCCGGCGTCCAGGTAGCACGCCACCAGCAGCGCGACGCCGGGGAACACGGGCAGGATGTAGCCGGGCAGCTTGGAATTCGACTTGGTGAAGAACAGCGTGATGAACGCCACCCACACGAGCAGCATCAGGCACGGGCGGAACGTCGTGGTTTCACCGCCGCGGCGGGCGGCGCCCACCAGGCTTTGCACCAGCACGCCGACCCACGGCACGCTGCCGGCGGCCAGCAGGACGAAGAAGATGTACCACGCCGCCTCGCGGTGGTGTTCCTTCTTGAAGAAGCGGTCGAAGTGTTCGTGGACGAAGAAGAAGTGCGGCTGCTCCGGGTTCTTCAGCCCCACCAGCACGAACCACGGCGTGGCGATCAGGAAGAACAGGATCAGTCCTTTCACGATGTGCAGGCGCTTCCAGATGGCCCAGTCGCGCGAGAAGATCGTGTAGAACACCAGCACGCCGCCCGGCAGCACGAGGCCGATCAGGCCCTTGGCCAGTACCGACAGCGCCATGCCGGCCCAGCACGCGAGCATCCAGTTGCGGCGCTCGGACTCGCCGGCGTCGTCGCGCTGGGCGATGAGCAGGGCGCACAGGGCCAGGGTCATCATGCCGGACAGGCCCATGTCGAGCGAATCGATCTGGCTGCACGCGATCCAGTAGAACGAGGAACCCAGCACCAGCGCGGCGTAGAAGCCGATGCGGGCGCCGAACACGCGCGTGCCCGCCACGCCGGTCAGCACGACGCCGAGCAGGCCGCACAGGCCCGTCCACAGGCGCGCCTGCCAGTCGCCCAGGCCGAACAGGGTGAACGACAGGGCGTTCATCCACGTCTGCAGCGGGGGCTTTTCGAAGTACTTGATGCCGTTCAGGCGGGTCGTGATCCAGTCGCCGCTGGCGAACATCTCGCGCGCCATCTCGGCGTAGCGGCCTTCGTCCGGCGGCACGAGCGTGCGCGCGCCCAGTACGTACAGGAGGACGGCGGCAAAGGCGATCAGCAGGGTCCAGGTGAGGGTCTTGTTCCGGTGCAGGTCGTTCATGGGGCCGTGGCGCCCTCGTTGTTGTGATCGATGATCAGCGCCAGCGTCACCTTGCGGCCCTCGCCCATCAGGATGTTGTAGGTGCGGCAGGCGGCGTGGCTGTCCATGCTCTCGACGCCGATGCGCTGGCTGGCCAGGCTCGTGACGAGACGCGGGTGCACGAAGCGCTGGCGCTCGCCGGTGCCGAGGATGACGACGTCGGGCTTGTCCGCGGCGATCGCCTCGAAATGCTCGGCTTTCAGGTCTTCGAAGCGCGTCACGGGCCACGGGCGCGGCGTCACTTCGGGCATCACGAGCACGCTGTAGTCGAAGCGCTGGGCGTTGATCTCGACGCCGGACCGGTCGTAGCCGGTGACAGTCTGGTATTTTTCGGTGCTGCTGGAATGGAGCTTCATGATGGCAAGCCGGGGAATGACACGCACAGGGCGCGTATTGTAACTGGTTTCCACTGCGTCCCAGCAATGGGCGGTTGCTTAATCCCCGCCGTTTGGGCAGAATGGAATTTTTCGCATTGCAACAACCGGGGCGTCGATAAACCTACTGCGCGTTGCATTTTTGTCCTCCGATGCTCGCCGTACTCGAGTACGGCTGCGCTTCTCGGACAAAACTGCTGCCGCTCGCTACGGTTTCCCGAGGCCCCCGAGATGGTGCTGATGTGTCCAGATACATTTTCAAGGTGATATTTTGCGACCGATTCTGAAATCTAACAAGCTCGACGACGTCTGCTACGAGATTCGTGGCCCGGCGCTGCAGATCGCGCGCCAGATGGAGGAAGACGGCCACAAGATCATCAAGCTGAACATCGGCAACCTGGCGGTGTTCGGTTTCGATCCGCCGGACGAGATCGTGCAGGACATGATCCGCAACATGCAGGGCTCGGCCGGCTACACGGATTCCAAGGGCATGTTTGCACCGCGCAAAGCGGTCATGCACTACACCCAGGAAAAGAACATCCGCGGCGTCGGCATCGACGACATCTACCTGGGCAACGGCGCCTCCGAACTGATCGTGATGGGCATGCAGGGCCTCTTGAACAGCGGCGACGAAGTGCTCGTGCCGGCGCCGGACTACCCGCTGTGGACGGCCGCCGTCAGCCTGGCCGGCGGCAACCCGGTGCACTATATCTGCGACGAGCAGGCCGGCTGGCTGCCCGACATCGACGACATGCGCAAGAAGATCACGCCGAACACGCGCGCGATCGTCGTCATCAACCCGAACAACCCGACCGGCGCGCTGTATTCGCGCGACGTGCTGCTGGAAATCGTCGAACTGGCGCGCCAGCACCAGCTGATCGTCTACGCCGACGAAATCTACGACAAGACGCTGTACGACGGCGAGGAACACGTGTCGCTCGCCTCGCTGGCCGACGACGTCCTGTTCGTCACGCTGAACGGCCTGTCGAAGAACTACCGTTCGTGCGGCTACCGCGCCGGCTGGATGGTCTTGTCCGGCGAAAAACGCCACGCGAAAGACTATATCGAAGGCCTGAACATGCTGGCCTCGATGCGCCTGTGCGCCAACGCGCCCGGCCAGTTCGCGATCCAGACGGCCCTCGGCGGCCACCAGAGCATCGCGGAACTCGTCGCGCCCGGTGGCCGTCTCGCACGCCAGCGCGACCTGGCTCACCAACTCCTGACCGATATCCCGGGCGTTACCTGCGTCAAGCCAAAAGCGGCGCTGTACATGTTCCCACGCCTCGACCCGAAGATCTACCCGATCGCCGATGACCAGCAATTTATCTGTGAGCTGTTGTCCGAGGAAAAAGTCCTGCTGGTGCAAGGCACCGGCTTCAACTGGAAGACGCCGGACCATTTCCGCCTGGTCTTCCTCCCCAATTCCGACGACCTGACGGATGCGTGCGGCCGTATCGCCCGCTTCCTCGACGGCTACCGGCGCCGCCACGCGCGCTGAGAACGACAGACAGCAGACAGTAAATTCATATGAAACCCATCAAAGCAGGCTTGCTCGGCCTCGGCACCGTCGGTGCCGGCACCTACCACGTTCTTCAACGCAACCAGGAAGAAATTCGCCGCCGCGCGGGCCGTGGCATCGAAGTGGCCATGGTCGCCGTCCGCAACCTCGAGCGCGCCAAGCGTATCGTGGGCGCCGAAGTCGAGGTCGTGGCCGACCCGTTCGCCGTCGTGGACAATCCTGACATCGACATCGTCGTCGAACTGATCGGCGGCTACGGCCTGACGCGCGAACTGGTGCTGAAGGCCATTGCCAACGGCAAGCACGTCGTCACCGCCAACAAGGCGCTGCTGGCGCTGCACGGCAACGAGATCTTCGAGGCGGCCCAGGCCAAGGGCGTGATGGTGGCGTTCGAAGCGGCCGTCGCCGGCGGCATCCCGATCATCAAGGCGCTGCGCGAAGGCCTGTCGGCCAACCGCATCGAATCCGTGGCCGGCATCATCAACGGTACGACGAACTTCATCCTGTCCGAGATGCGCGACAAGGGCCTGGACTTCGCCACGGTGCTGAAACAGGCGCAGGAACTGGGCTATGCGGAAGCGGATCCGACCTTCGACATCGAAGGCGTGGACGCGGCGCACAAGCTGACCATCATGTCCGCCATCGCGTTCGGCATCCCGATGCAGTTCGGCAGCGCCCACATCGAGGGCATCAGCCAGCTGCAGGCCGTGGACCTGCGCTACGCCGAGCAACTGGGCTACCGCATCAAGCTGCTGGGCATCACCCGCCGCACGACGGTCGACGGCAAGGAAGGCATCGAACTGCGCGTGCACCCGACGCTGGTGCCGGGCGCGCGCCTGATCGCCAACGTCGAAGGCGCGATGAACGCCGTGCTCGTGCAGGCGGACGCCGTCGGCGCCACGCTGTACTACGGCAAGGGCGCCGGCGCCGAGCCGACCGCGTCCGCCGTCATCGCCGACCTGATCGACGTGACCCGCCTGGCGACCGCCGACCCGTATTCGCGCGTGCCGCACCTGGCGTTCCAGCCGACGGAACTGGCCGACGTGCCGATCCTGCCGATGGAAGAAATCCGCACCAGCTACTACCTGCGCGTGACCGTGCAGGACCAGCTGGGCGTGATGGCCGACCTGACCCGCATCCTGGCCGACGCCGGCATCTCGATCGACGCCGTGCTGCAGAAGGAACCGGGCGAGAAGGCGCGCACGGACATCGTCATCATCACCCACCAGACGCGCGAAAAATACGTCAACGCCGCGATCGCCAGGATCGAGAGCCTGGCGACGACCGTGGGCAAGGTGGTGCGCATCCGCCTGGAAAGCCTGGGCTGATCTTACCGACCTGATCGAAGCCGCCCGCCGTGCGAACGGCGCGCGGCTTCGTCGTTTCCGGAAACCGGGGTGAGGCTGAAAAGCATTACACTTGACTCAAATTCCTCGAAAATTCCGAAAGCAAGGTCAGATGAGTAACAGCCCGGTCCAGTTGAGTGACGCAGAAACGATCCTGGACAGTATTACCGACGCGTTTTTCAGCCTGAATGGTAACTGGGAGTTTTCCTATGTTAACCGCCAGACCGTCAAGACGCTGCAATGCGAAGCCAAGGATTTGCTCGGGAAAAGTATATGGGATGTGTATCCCGGCACCGTAGGCAGCGACTTCGAACGCATGTATCGAGAAGCGGCGCAAGAGCGCACGGCCCTGACGTTCGCCTCCTACTATCCCGATCACGACCGCTGGTATGACGTCAATGTCTATCCCGCCCCGGACGGATTGTCCGTGTATTTTCGTGATATCAGTGCCCGGATGCGGGAAGAGGCCCGACGCTCCGCATTGTTCAACCTGACCGATGTCTTCCGCGACCTGAGCACAGCGGAAGAGATCATCTACCAGGCTTCCGAAATCCTGGGTCGGACACTGGGCGTGAGCCGGGTGGGATACGGAACCATCGACCCGGTTGCCGAGACATTGCATGTTGTCCGCGACTGGAACGCCCCTGGCGTCGAGACGTTGGCCGGCACGCTGAACCTGCGCGATTACGGGTCCTTCATCGATGATTTGAAGGCCGGGAAATTTATCGCCATCGATGACGTCGACAAGGACAGCCGCACTGCGGATGCGGCGAGTGCCTTGCGGGGACGCAGCGCGGCTTCATTCGTCAATGTGCCGGTGATTGAAAAAAACCGGCTGGTTGCGGTCATTTTCGTCAACTACGCACAGGTCAAGAACTGGTCGGCCGAAGAACTGGCGTTTATCAAGGAAGTCGCTGAACGGACCAGGATTGCCAGCGAGAGGGCCAGGAGCGCGGTAGAACTGGACAAGCTCGTCGCCGAATCCGAGCGTCGCCGCCGGCTCTACGAAACCTTCCTGGAAAATACGCCGGACCTGGCTTATGTGTTCGGACTGGACCACCGGTTTGTCTACGCCAACAAGGTATTGCTCGCGATGTGGGGCCGCACCTGGGACGACGCGATCGGAAAGACTTGCCTGGAGCTCGGCTATGAGCCATGGCACGCGGACATGCATGACCGCGAGATCGATCAAGTCATCTCCAGCAAGCAGTCCATTCGCGGCGAGGTTCCATTCGAAGGCACGAACGGCCGCCGTTTCTATGAATACATTTTCGTGCCGGTGCTCGGTCTCGACGGCCAGGTGGAAGCCATCGCGGGAACGACGCGCGATGTGACGGCGCGTAGGCAAACGGAAGACGGGTTGCTCGATGCTAACCGCCGTAAAGATGAGTTCCTGGCGATGCTTGCCCATGAGTTGAGAAATCCACTGGCTCCCATCGCCGCAGCCGCGGAAGTTCTGCAAACGCATGCCCTGGACGAAAAGCTGACCAAGAGGACTTCCCAGATTATCGGTCGCCAGGTAAAGCACATGACAGCCCTGGTCGATGACTTACTGGACGTTTCCAGGGTGACGCGGGGCCTGGTCACGATCAGCAAAAGTCCGCTCGACCTGAAATCGGTCGTGTATAGCGCAGTCGAGCAGGTCAGGCCATTCATCGAAGCGCAGCGTCACCGCCTGCACTTCGACCTCGCGGCGGAGAAAGCGTGTGTGATGGGCGACCAGAAGCGCCTGGTGCAAATCGTCACCAACCTGCTCAACAACGCGGCGAAATATACACCGCAAGGCGGTGAGATTCGCTTGCGGCTTGTGGTCGACGCAAACGTGCTGGCGCTCTCGATCGAAGACAACGGCATCGGTATGCCGGCAGAGCTGCAGCCGCATGTCTTCGAGCTCTTCACCCAGGCGGAAAGGACATCGGACCGTACCCAGGGGGGGCTGGGGATCGGCCTCGCCCTGGTCAAGAGTTTGACTGAGCTTCACGGCGGAACGATCAGCTGCTCCAGCGAGGGCAAAGGTAAAGGAAGCCGGTTCACCGTGCGACTGCCGCGCCACCATGTGGCTGCGGGCACGGCGATAAATGGGAGTGGTGATGTCAGGGAAGTCCCGCGATCGAAACGGGCACTGCGTATCCTGGTCGTCGACGACAACGAAGACGCGGCACAAATGCTGGCTTTGTATCTCGAAACCATGGGACATCGGGTGTTCATCGAACATTCTTCGCTCCTCGCCATCGCCCGAGCCAGGATGGAAAAACCTGACGTATGCATCCTCGATATCGGTCTACCTGAAATGGACGGTAACGAACTGGCCCGCCGCCTGCGAGTCGAACAGGAGTCCGCGCATGCCCTCTTCATCGCGCTGACAGGATACGGTCAGGAGCATGACAGGCTCAAAACCATGGCAGCGGGATTCGACCAGCATCTCGTGAAGCCCGTCGATCTCACGAAATTGGCGGGATTGCTGGACCAGTAGCGACCATGATTCGCTGCGGGCTCGCCTTACGGCGCATTGCGCCAGCGCCGCGCGAGCGGGATGGGAGACAGGCCGATGTGGCCGAGGAAGCCGTCGGCGAATTCGTCCACGCAGCGGCGCTCGAGCTGTGTGTGCGCGTGCAGCGGGGCGGTGGTGAGCGCCAGCAGGCGGCGTTCGATGTGGTCGAACAGCGCGTCGTCCGCGCCGGGCGTCGGGGGAGGGGTGTGGGTCGTTTTCATCCACCCATCTTACCTGTGCTGCAGCGCACAAGAAATGGTGTCCGAGGACATGTTTGCGCTCGCTCAACCATGTGAGAATTTGCCGCAACGCATGCTTATCTGCGCGCAATGTGCGGTAAAAAATGGATTTTTTTGAAGTCGCGTGGCGTCGTGCCGGCAGGCGCGCCAGGTGGCCCGTAGGGTGGGCGACCTTCGCCCACGCGTAACGCCGGCAGGCGTGCCAGGTGGCCCGTAGGGTGGGCGACCTTCGCCCACGCGTAACGCCGGCATGCCGCTTACGTCCGCGTGGGCCCGGCGAGTAACGCATGCTTTATGCAAACGTCCGCGTGGGCACAGTCTGCCCACCCTACGCGGTTACGGATACAGGCCGCGCACTTCACGCGCCTGCAGGATGCGCGTGCAGGCCACGATGAACGTCGCGGTGCGCAGGCTTACCTTCTTCTCCTGGGCGACGTCCCACACGGCCCCGAACGCGCTCTGCATGATGCGGGTGAGGCGGGCGTTGATCTCGTCCTCGGTCCAGAAGAAGCTGGAAAAATCCTGGACCCATTCGAAGTACGACACGGTGACGCCGCCCGCGTTGGCCAGCACGTCCGGCACGACGAGGACGTCCTTGTCGGCCAGGATGTCGTCGGCTTCCGGCGTGGTCGGGCCGTTCGCGCCTTCCAGGATGATCTTCGTGCGCAGCCGCGCCGCGACCTCCGCCGTGATCTGGCGTTCCAGCGCGGCCGGGATCAGGATGTCGGAGTCGATGTCCCAGAACGCGTCGCGGTCGAGCGTCGCGTCGGCGCCGGGGAAGCCCTTCACGCCGCCCGCTTCGGCCACGTGCTTGTGCAGTTGCGCGACATCGAGGCCGCCGTCGCGCACGATGGTGCCGGTGTGGTCCTGCACGGCGACGACTTTCGCGCCCGCTTCCACGAAGATCGTGGCGGCCGTGCCGCCCACGTTGCCGAAGCCCTGGATCGCGACCCTGGCGCCTTCGATTGCGACGCCACGCCGTCTGGCGGCTTCCTGGCCGACGACGAACACGCCGCGGCCCGTCGCTTCGCGGCGTCCCAGCGAGCCGCCGAGCGAGACCGGCTTGCCCGTCACGACGCCGGTCGACAGGTTCCCCTCGATCATCGCGTACGAATCCATCATCCAGGCCATGACCTGTTCGTTGGTGTTCACGTCCGGCGCCGGGATGTCCTTGGTCGGGCCGATCAGCATGCTGATCTCGCTCGTGTAGCGGCGCGTGAGGCGCTGCAGCTCGCCCTTCGACAAGGTGGCCGGGTCGACGCGGACGCCGCCCTTGGCCCCGCCGTATGGCACGTTGACGGCCGCGTTCTTTACCGACATCCAGGCGGAGAGGGCCATCACTTCCGACAGCGTCACGTCCTGGTGGAAGCGCACGCCGCCCTTGCCCGGACCGCGCGACAGGTTGTGCTGGACGCGGTAGCCCTCGTAATGCGCGATGGTGCCGTCGTCGCGCTCGATCGGCACGTCCACGGTGAGGATGCGCTTCGGACGCTTCAGCGTCTCGACCCAGCGTGACAGGCTGCCCAGGTGCGGCGTGACGCGGTCGACCTGCTGCAGGTACTGGCCCCACGGGCCGAGGTCGTCGGGGTTCAGGTAGGACGGGATGTAGTCGTTCATGGCAAGTCTCCGGTGTGTGATTCAAGGCTGAGCGCATCATAGGATGGGCTGCCGGAGCCTGGCCAATGCCGCTTGCGCATGCGGTCATGCGCAAAAAGCATCAGTCGAACTTGACCAGGTCCTT
This sequence comes from Massilia sp., assembly GCA_045810485.1. Taxonomy (GTDB): domain Bacteria; phylum Pseudomonadota; class Gammaproteobacteria; order Burkholderiales; family Burkholderiaceae_D; genus Telluria. The sequence goes on from JBJMVU010000234.1 coordinate 9,613, forward strand.
GAAGATCAGGTGACCCCAGCTCTTCCCGCGTGCCTGCACGAGCAGTCCACCTTCCGCAAGCCCGCCAAGCTTGACCGGCGCGAAACCGAGACGTTCCGCAAGCGCGCCGACCTCCGCTGCCGCGCCGTCGTCGTCGCTCGCCAGGAACACGACTCGCCTGCCGCCATGCACGGCCGGATCCTGCTCGAGGACGGCGGCGGCCAGGTGGTTGAAGCCCTTGACCAGTCTTCCACCGGAAAAGGCCTGCGCGACGACCCTGGAAGAAGGCTGTCCGCCCAGTTCCTCGGGGGCGACGCCGTAGGCATTGGTCACATCGACGATGGTCTTTCCCTTCCAGGTCGGCAGCGCCTTCGCGACATCCCGGTGCGACTCGAAACGGACCGCCAGGAAGACGATGTCCGCCTCGAGGGCTTGTGCCACCGTTGTCGGCATGATCCCGGGGCCGATCGCGGCCGCGGGGGATGCAAAGCTTTCCGGATCGCGCGTGGTGGCAACGGCCACGTCGATGCCGTTGCGGGCAAACGCCCGGGCAAGCGCCTGGCCGATGCTGCCGAAGCCGATAATTGCGTAACTCATGTCTTCTCCTTGGGTTGACGTGTCGGATTTGCGCCAGGCCGCGGTCGACGGCGACCTCGCTGGTTCGTTTCGTTGGATCATGATGAGGACTGGATCCCATCATGAGAAGACGGTATATTGAGATGCGATCTATCTATTTTTGAGATGGGAGAATCACATGCTCGATGGCGTCTCCCTGGACCAGCTCAGGACCTTCATTGCCGCCGTGGATGAGGGAAGCTTTTCAGCCGCGGCAAGAAAGCTCAACCGCGTCCAGTCGGCAGTGAGCGGGTGGGTCGGCAGCCTGGAAGCCCAGATCGGTGTCGTGCTCTTCGACCGGTCCGGACGGTTCCCCAGGCTCACGCCGGCGGGAAGCCTGCTGCTCGCGGACGCCCGCAATATCGTGTCCGGCGTGGATACGCTGAAGGCACGCGCGAAATCGATGGCCTCCGGGATCGAGCCGGAACTCGCGGTTGTCGTCGACGTCTTTTTTCCCACGGCGGTCATCAGTGGCGCCGCGAAGGCATTCGCGAGAGAATTTCCGCTCACCCCGCTGCGCATGTTCGTCGAAGGGCTCGGCGCGGCGTATCAACCCGTTCTGGATGGGCGGTGCAGCCTGGGCATCCTCTCGACCTTGCCGATGGCGTTCCCTGCGCTGGTCAGCGAGCGGCTGGGGACGATTACCCTGGTCGCAGTGGCTGCGCCGGGCCATCCATTGGCACGATTCGATGGCAGGATACCGAGACAGGCGCTGGCCAAAGCCGTTCAGCTCGTGCTCACGGACAGGTCCGACCTGATGGCGGGGCGCGACTACGGCGTCATCTCGCCGCACGCCTGGCGACTGGCAGATTTGTCCACCAAGCACGCCTTTCTCAAGGATGGACTGGGATGGGGAGGGATGCCCCTACACATGGTCGAACAGGACATTGCCGATGGCACATTGAGAGTCCTGGATGTGGATGAGCTGCCGAGCGCCGGAACGGAGTTCGCCATTTCCGCCTGTCACCGGGCGTCGAGCCCGCCAGGGCCGGCCGGCAGATGGCTGATCGAACATTTGAAGTCGACGGCAGTCACGCTTCCCGCGTCCCGCCCCGCCGCGCAGGCGCCGTGACCGACGGCGGCTGCTGCGCCAGCAGGAATTCCCACAGTGCCGCGACGATCGGTTTGCCGGGCCGCGCGTCGGACGGCCGTTCGCGATACAGCCGGATCTCCATCTCGATCTCCCAGGCGCCCGGTTCGCTGGCGCGCGCCAGCTGCTTCTGCGCGACCTCGCGCGTGACCGCCGACTCGGGCAGGAACGCGACGCCGTGGCCGTCCAGCGCCATCATTTTCAGGCCTTCCGCCATGTCGGTCTCGTAGCGTTTGTCGACGTGCAGTCCGGGTTTCGCGTCCGCGAGGATCAGGTCCACCATCCGCCCCAGGTAGGCGTTCGTCGTGTAGGAGAGGAAGGGCAGCGGCGCGTCCTTGCGGCCGGGCAGGCGGTATTCGGGCTGGCCGTCCGCGCCGCAGCGGGCATACACGCACAGCGCTTCGCGCCCCATCAGCAGCATGTCGTAGCGGCCCGGGTCGAGCTGCACCGGCTGGCGCGGATGGTGGTAGCACAGCAGCAGGTCGCAGCCGCCTTCGACCAGCTGCAGCACGGCGTCGTGGACGTTGAGGGCGATGAGGCGGCTGTTGATCGAGCCGAAGTCGCGTTCCAGCGCGGCGAGCCACTTCGGCACGAACGTGAGCGACAGCGTGTGCGGCACGGCCAGGTCGATCGTCTTCGTCGCCGTGACGCGGTTATTGCGCAGCATCTCGCGCACGCCGTTGATCTGGCCGAGCATCTCCAGCGCCTGTTCGTAGAACACCAGGCCGGCCGGCGTGACGCGGGTCGGGAACGTGGTGCGGTCGATCAGGTCGGTGCCGAGCCAGTTTTCCAGCGAGCGGATCCGGCGCGAGAACGCGGGCTGCGTCACGTGCCGCAGTTGGGCCGAGCGGCTGAAGTTCTTGGTCTCGACCAGTGAAATGAAATCTTCCAGCCATTTGGTTTCCATGCCGCGTCCCGCGCTGTTGAATCATCGCGGCATTGTAAGGCCATTCGTCGCCCGGCAACCAGGGCTGACCGGGCCTTCCAGTTTTTCATACGGCGCCCGCCGCGGCCATCCGGAAAGTTGGACGCTCCGGGCTGGCAAATCTCCGTTTCCTAAATAAAACACGTTAGGGATCAAGAGCTTACAACGTAAATATTCTGCAGATCTCACTGGCATGCGGCTTGCTGTTGTGGTCGCACCCGGTTCCCGCCGGGTCACGACAACACGCGGCGCCAAGACACGCCGCGATTCTTGGAGATCAAAGTGAAAAAGAAGCGTCCCCTGACCCTGTACATCCTGATCGCGATGGTACTGGGCGCCGCGGTCGGCTACGGCTTGCATGAGACCGTCGCCGACAAGCAGATCAGTGCCGACATCGCCGCGCACATTTCCATCGTCACCGACGTGTTCCTCCGGCTGATCAAGATGATCATCTCGTTGCTGGTGTTCTCGACGCTGGCCGTCGGCATCGCCCACATGGGCGACGGCCGCGCGGCGGGCCGCATCGGCATCAAGGCGATGGCGTGGTTCGTGATCGCTTCGCTGGTCTCGCTGAGCCTGGGCATGTTGCTGTCGAACGTGATGCAGCTGGGCGCGCACCTTAACCTGCCGCTGCCGCCGGTCGACGCGGCCACGGGCCTGAAGACGACCGCGTTCACCCTGAAGGACTTCGCCGCCCACCTGGTGCCGAAATCGCCGATCGAGGCCATGGCCAACAACGAGATCCTGCAGGTGCTGGTGTTCGCGCTGTTCTTCGGCAGCGCGCTGGGCGCGCTGGGCCAGGCGGCCGCCGGCCTCACCGCCGTGATCGACCAGCTGGCGCAGGTCATGCTGCGCATTACCGGCGTCATCATGAACCTGGCGCCGCTGGCCGTGTTCGCGGCGATGGCGTCCATCATCACGACCAACGGCCTCGGTATCCTGCTCACCTTCGCCAGGTTCATGGGCGGCTTCTACCTCGGCCTCCTGTGCCTGTGGGCGCTGCTGATCCTGGGCGGTTCGCTGTTCATCGGCAAGCGCGTGCTGCACCTGCTGGTCCTGATCCGCGAACCGTTCCTGCTCGCGTTTTCCACCGCCAGCTCGGAAGCCGCATATCCCAAGCTGCTGCTGGCGCTGGACCAGTTCGGCGTGCAGCGCAAGATCTCCAGCTTCGTGCTGCCGATGGGGTATTCGTTCAACCTCGACGGCTCGATGATGTACTGCACCTTCGCCGTGCTGTTCATCACGCAGGCGTACGGCATCGACCTGTCGCTGGGCACGCAGATCACCATGCTGCTGTTGCTGATGCTGACCTCCAAGGGCATGGCCGGCGTGCCGCGCGCGTCGCTGGTCGTCATCGCCGCCACGCTGAACCAGTTCCACATCCCCGAAGCCGGCCTGCTGCTGTTGATGGGCATCGACCAGTTCCTCGATATGGGGCGCTCGGCCACCAATGCCGTCGGCAACGCCGTCGCCACGGCCGTCGTCGCCAACTGGGAAGGCGCGCTGGAAAACAAGCCGCAGCAGGTCGCACCGGTCGTCGCGCAAGTCGGCTGACCGCATAAAAACCAGAACGGAGACTTCGATTGAACTATCGGTATATCGCGGGCGCGTGCGCCCTCGGCCTGTCGGCCGCCTGCGCGCAGGCGCAATCCCTCGTGAAAATCTACGGCGTGGCCGACGCCGGCATCGTGCTGGAGCGGGGCGGCCCGAACGGCTCGACCCAAAACGTCGGCAGCGGCGTGGCGTCCGGCTCGCGGCTGGGCTTCAAGGGTAAAGAGGACCTGGGCGACGGCATGAGCGCCTTCTTCGTGCTGGAAAACGGCATCAACATGGATACCGGCAAGGCGGCCCAGGGCGGGCTGCTGTTCGGCCGCCAGGCGCTCGTCGGGCTGAGTGGCGCGGCGGGCTCCATCAGCCTCGGGCGCCAGTACGCGCCATACTACAAGGCGGTGCGCGACATCGTCGACCCGTTCTGCACGGGCCTCGCGGGCAATGCGCAGAACATCTTCCCGACCTTCACCCGGGTCGACAACTCGGTCGTCTACCAGGCGCCCAAGTGGAACGGCCTGTCCGCCGAGGTGTTGTACGGCTTCGGCGAGGCGGCCGGCGCCGCGGCGAAGAACCGCAGCATCGGCGCGTCCGCCACGTACGACGCCGGCCCGCTGACGCTCGTGCTGGCGCACCACCAGCAGGGCGACGCGACCGGCGCCGCGCACAGCCGCAACACCATGCTGGCGGGCCGCTACCGCTTCGGCCAGGTGACGGTCCACGCGGCCTATGCGCGCAATCGCGACGTGCTGGGTCACCCCAGCCGCGATGCGTTGCTGGGCGTGGCCGTGCAGGCCGGCGCGGCGGGCCGGGTGCTCGCGTCGGTGGCCGCCCACCGCGACGACGCCGGGAGCGAAGCGCACGCCCGCCAGGTCGCGATCGGCTACGAGTACAGTTTGAGCCGCCGCACCGACCTGTATACGGCCTACGGCCACATCGTCAACCGTGACGGCGCGGCGTACACGGTCGGCGATGCCACCAACAGCGGTTCCGGCACGACCGGCATCAACCTTGGGGTGCGTCATGTGTTTTAATCGCACAACGTAAATATCCCAGGACCGCCATGCCCGCAGCCGCACCCACCGTCAACCCGCCCCAGGCCGGCCGCTGGCCGCGCCGGCGGCTGGCGCTGTGGGGCATGCTGCTGCTGGTGTGCGCGGCGCTGGCGGCC
>JBJMVU010000235.1:0-7989 GCA_045810485.1 Massilia sp.
CCTGCTGGCCTATGTAAATGTCCGCTTGGAAAAACACAGCGAAGGCGCGCCGAACGCGCGCGTGCCGGCCACGTCGCCGCGCTTCGAATTTGCCCAGGCCGTCTCGACCTGGCCGGAAGTGGTGGCCTGCTATGCGATGACGGGGGAGATGGATTTCCTGCTGCGCGTGCACGTGGAAGACATGGACCACTTTTCGCGCTTCATGATGAGCACCCTGCTGCGCCACCCGGCCGTGCTGGACGTCAAGTCGAGCTTCGCCCTCCAGCGCATCAAGGAAACGACGTCGCTGCCCATCGTTTGACGGGCTTTTTCATGCTGGTAGGGGCATTTGAGGCCGGGGGCCGCAAATGAAACGTACCCACGCATGACGCCAGCAAGCCTTTAGTCTTCTGTTTAGTAATAAGCACGAAACTTGAAGGCCGATGTGCGGACGCGTTTGACCCTGCATCGCATCGTCGCTAATCTCGATCTGGTCTCGGCCCGGCCGCCGTTTCAGGACGCGGCCGGTTCGTCTCCAGCCGGTGTGGTCCGGCTCTCTTTCCGATGCACCGGGTACCTGGCCCGGTCCGTCGGATTTTTTTTGACCTACCAGCCCGTGATGCGCCGCAACTGCGGCAGCAGTTCGTCAGCCATGGCCGCATGCTGCGCCGTGGTCGGATGGTCGTTGACGGCGTCGCCCGTCTGGCGCGCCATCGGTGCCAGCAGGTGCACGCGCGCCTCGCCCACACGTGCCATCGCTTCCCGGATATAGCCGATCAGCGTCGTCTTCTCTCCGCCTTCGAGCATGGCCCCCTCGGTCAGCGCGATCCGCGCGTGCGGATGGTCGCGCAGCAGCCGGCGCAGGAACGCCGTGTAGGCGTCGACATAAGCAGTACGTTCCGGGATGCCGGGCGCGAAATCGTTGGTGCCGGTCGCCACGACGATGAAGTCCGCATCGTACGCAGCCTGATTCCATCGAACGGGATGCGCCGCATCGGCAATCGCGAGATCGTAGAACGCGGGCAGCTGGAACTCGTCGGTCCGGTCGTTCCAGCTGCGTACGAGACCGCGACCGCCGTAGCAGACCAGCTGCACCTGCGCATCCAGTGCACGCGCGGCCAGCATGCCGTACGAGAGCCTCGGGTTCCACCAGTCCGGCGTGTCCTTGTCGCCGGCGCCCCGCTCCATATCGGCACCGCACGTGACGGAATCGCCCAGCACGAGCATGCGCCGCTGCGGCAGCGCGGGGGCGGCAAGGAAACGGCCGTCGGCCGTGAAGCGCGCGATGGACGCCACGCCCAGCCACGTCTCGCTGCGGTGCACGAGCTCCACCTTGTGCGGGCCGGGCGCGGCGTCCCTGAACACATCGTAGCGCTTCACCTGCGGCGCCAGATGCAGCGTGCCGGCCGGCTTGCCGTCCACGATGACGTCGACGAGGCTGTTGGCACTGCCCGCGGCATCGACGGCGAGCCGGGTGCCGTCGACGGTCACGGACAACGTCACCCCCGGATAGCCGAAGCGTACCGCACCATCGGGTTCCGCCACCGTGCGACCCATGCGGGCGACGTGCACGTCGGCGGCGGTGATGCTCTGTTCAGCGGCCGCCGACGCCGCGCACACGGCCAGCAGCGCGGCAACGAGCGGCCGACGCATCACGCCCCCTTCTTCAGGCGCAGCAGCAGAACGCCATGCGACGGCACGGTCGCATCGAGACGTTTGCTCGTGTCGCCCGTCTTGCCGGTCCACGCATCCGTCCAGTGCCAGGTGGCCTTCTTGAAGTCGACTTCGCGCCTGGAGAGATCGTCGGCGATCGCGTTCTGCTTCCAGTCGTAGCGCAGCGGCAGCGGCGATTCGCCGCGGTTCAGCACCATGAACGCCCACTCGTCGTTCGCGAGCGGCTTGGCCCACAGTTCGACGGGGCCCTGCTTCCAGAAGCGCAGCGCCGGCACGCCCAGCGGGTCCTGGTTGAGGGCGATGACCTCGCGGCGGCCGATGATCTTCTTGACCGCGTCCGGCATCGAACGCAGGTCGTTGCCGAGGATGAGCGGCGAATTCAGCATCGCCCAGATCGAGAAGTGGGCGCGGTCCTCGTCTTCCGTCATGCCCATGCCGACCTCCAGCATGTCCATGTCGTTCCAGTGGCCCGGTCCCGCGTACTTGCGCAGGCCCGCCTGCATGTCGAGGATGCGCATCACGCCCCACGCCGACCACGAGCCGGCGCTCTTCTCGCAATCCCAGCACGGGTAGATGTCACCGGTCGTGCGCCACGAGTGGCCGACGTCGGCCGCCCATTCCCACGGCTTGTTGTCGCCCCATTCGCACATGCTGAACAGGATGGGGCGGTTGGCCGCGCGGATCGCGTCGCGCATCGTCGTGTAGGCGCCGACGGCGTTCAGCCCCTTGCTTTCGCACCAGTCGTATTTCAGGTAGTCGATGCCCCATGCGGCGTACGTCTTCGCATCCTGGTATTCGTGGCCGCGGCTGCCTGGACGGCCGCCGCAGGTCTTGGCGCCGACGTCCGAATAGATGCCCAGCTTGAGACCGCGCGCATGCACGTAGTCGGACAGGGCCTTCATCCCGGACGGGAAGCGCTGCGGGTCGGGGTGGATGTCGCCGTGTTCGTCGCGCGCGCCGTGCCAGCAGTCGTCGATGTTGATGTACTGGTAGCCCGCATCCTTCAGGCCCAGTTGCACCATCGCGTCGGCCGTCTCGCGGATCAGTTTTTCATCGATGTCGCAGGCGAATTTATTCCAGCTGTTCCAGCCCATCTGCGGCGTGGCCGCGAGGCCGTCGAATTTTTGTGCCCAGGCGGCTACCGGGGCCGATGCGACGGCTGCGGCCACGATCAGGCTCGCCGCACGCCTCATTTCTTCGCTCCGATCGCCTTCAGTTTTTTATCGTGCTCCTCGATCAGCTTGAGCGAACTGGCATCGCTGTCGAACACGGAATACAGGCCCTGCTCTTCCTGTGGCGGATCGCCGACGAAATCGTTACCCGGCTTCCACCAGTAATCCGCATTGGCCGCACGCCCCGCGCCGCCCCATGCCCAGAAGTTCCATCCGGCGACCGGATCGCCCGCTGCCGCGCGCTTCTCCAGCGTGGTGAAGACTTCGTCGTAGAAACGGTCGCGCACCTTGGTCGAGGCCTTGATGTCGAACGAGCCGCCGTCGCGGTTCAGGCCGAACTCCTCCAGCACGATCGGCTTGCCCAGCTTCTTCGCATAGTCGACGTGCACGTTCAGGTAGTGGCTGGCCTTCTCCATCATGCCGTTCCACGTGGCGTCGGGCTTCTTCGGGTCGAACCAGCCCCAGTTCGCCGGCCACAGGTGATACGTCAGGTAGGCGATGTCCGGCGTGCGGTGCGCGTCCAGGTACAAAGCGGCATCCTGCGCGGAGCCGGCGAGACCCTCGCTGCCCGAGCTGACCATGTGGTGGGCGTCGAGCGAACGGATGTAACGGGCGGTGTCCGCGACCCACTTCACGTACGTCGCCTTTTCCTGCGGCGTCGATTTGCTGTTGCCGGGGCGCGGCTCGTTCGCGAGCTGCCACGACAGGATCGTCGGGTCGTCGCGGTACGGTTTCTTCGTCACCGTGTTCGTGCGCTGGACGATCTTCGCGATCACGTTGCGGTATTCGGCCTGGGCGCGGGCGTTCGTGTAGAACGTCGCGTTTTCCGCCATATAGCGTTCGTAGTCCTTGCTCACGTTGGGATCGTGCGCGGGCGAGCCGGTGAACCAGTTCAGGTACTGGGTCATCCCGCCGGACCACTGCCAGAAGTTATTCAGGTAGAGCACGGCCGTCATGTCGCGCTTCGCCAGTTCGGCCATCATGAAGTCCAGGCCCTGCAGCAGCTGCTCGTCGTACTGCCCGGGCGCGCTCGTCGTGGCGGGGCTGACGGCGCTTTTCATCGCCGTCTTTTCCGACACGGCCAGCACGCGCACGTTGTTGATGCCGAGCGCCTTCATGCGGTCCAGCTCCTTGACGAGGCGGGCCCGCTGGCCGACGCCGGTCGGCGCGCCAAGATAGCCGCCATACCAGAAGTTGGCGCCGGCGATCATGTAGCGCTGGCCGTTGCGTTCGAAATGGCTGTCCTTGACGGCCACGAAGCCGTTGTTGTCCGCCGCTTGTGCCCCGCCTGCCGCACCTGCCAGCAGCAGGGTGGCGGCCAAAGCGATGTTACCGAACTTGCGTTGCATGATGTAGTCTCCTCGCGCCTCTCTGGAAGCGTCGTTATGGTTGCTCATGCGCCGCCCACTTGGCGGTGGGCGGCAGGGGGAAGGAAGAAAAACCGAGGCTCAGCGCTGGCGGCCGCGCACGTCCAGCGTCGATGCCGGCAGGTCGACCGTCACGCTGGTCGCGTTCTTGCCGGCGGCGTCTTCGGCCAGCACGAGCTTGTACTTGCCCTTGGCGATGCGCCAGGTCTTGCTCTTCTCGTCGAACAGGGCGAGGATGCGCGGCTCGACGACCACGTCGACCTCTTTCGATTCACCCGGCTGCAGCGCGACCTTGTCCCAGCCGGCCAGGCGCTTCGGCGCTTCCCACTTGGCGGCCAGCGGCGACACGTACACCTGCGGCACGTCCTTGCCGGCGACGTTGCCCGTGTTCGTGACCTTGAAGCGCACGTGCAGGCGGCCGTCCCTGACCTGGCTCGCGAGGCCCGAATACGAGAACGTCGTGTACGACAGGCCGTGGCCGAACGGGAACAGCGGGGTCAGGCCCTTCTGGTCGAACCATTTATAGCCGACGGCCGCGCCTTCCTTGTAGTCGACGGTGAAGCGCTGCTCCGGCTGTTTCGGATCGCCGTCCAGCTTCGGACGCGGCAACTGCTGCTCGGAGGCCGGGAACGTGGCCGGCAGGTGGCCGGACGGATTCACGGCGCCGAACAGCACGCGCGCGATCCCTTCGCCGCCGCTCGTGCCCGGGTACCACGCTTCCAGCACGGCCGCGGTCCTGGCGACCCACGGCATCGCGACGGGGCCGCCCGTCTCCAGCACGACGACGGTGCGCGGGTTGGCGCCGGCCACGTTGTCGATCAGCGTGTCCTGGTTGTCCGGCAGCGCCAGCGACGCCGCGTCGTTCGCCTCGCCGATCCACTGCGTCGCGAACACGAGCGCGACGTCCGCCTGCGCGGCCACGCGCGCGGCGCGCGCCGGGTCGGTGCCGTCGTCGTACACGACCTTCGCGTTCGGCGCCAACGCTTTGATGGCGCGCAGCGGCGACGACGGGTGGTACACGACCGGCCCCGGCCAGACCTTCGGCTCCAGGCCCGGCACGGCATTGCCGCCGACCGGGTACACCTGCGACGAACCGCCGCCCGACAGCACGCCCACGTCGGCGTGGCCGCCGATGATGGCGATCGTCTTGACGTCCTTGGCCAGCGGCAGGACCTTGTTGTCGTTCTTCAGCAGGACGATGCCCTCTTCCGCGGTCGCGCGGCTGACGGCGCCGTTCTTCGCGAAGTCGATGTTGCCGCCCTGCGCGACCGGATTGTCGACGACGCCCTTGGCGAACATGGCGCGCACGACGCGCGTGGCCATGTCATCGAGGCGCGCTTCCGACACGTAGCCGTTCTTGACCGCTTCTTCCAGCGCGCCGCCGAAGTACGGCGACTTGTCGAATTCCTGGCCCGACTGGCGGTCCAGGCCATGGTTCGCGGCCTGCACGGTGCTGTGCGTCGCGCCCCAGTCGGACATCACGTAGCCCTTGAAGCCCCAGTCCTTCTTGAGCACTTCGTTCAGCAGGTAATCGTTCTCGCACGCGTAGGTGCCGAACACGCGGTTGTACGAGCACATGACGGAACCGGCGTCCGACTGCTCCAGCGCGAGCTGCATCGCGAGCAGGTCGGACATGCGGGCCGCGGCCTTGTCGATGTGGACGTCGTGCTCGTTGCGGCCCGTTTCCTGGTCGTTCAGCGCGTAGTGCTTGACGGTCGAGATCACGTGGTTCGACTCGATGCCCTTGACGGCATGGCCGACCATCGTGCCGGCCAGCAGCGGGTCTTCGCCGGCGTATTCGAAGTTGCGGCCGTTGCGCGGATCGCGCATCAGGTTCACGCCGCCGGCCAGCATCACGTTGAAGCCGGACAGGCGCGCTTCCGAGCCGATCATCGCGCCACCGGCATAGGCCATCTGCGGATCCCACGTCGACGCGGTGGCGAGGCCCGACGGCAGCTGCGTGCGCTCGCGCGGGGTCGGCGTGGCCTGGGTGGCGACGCCGAGGCCGGCGTCCGTTTCCAGCAGGTCCGGCAGGCCGAGACGCGGCGTACCCGGCACGTAGCCGGCCGAGAACGGGATCGCGCCGTCGTGCGGCTTGGTGGTCTTGGGCGGGAACGCCGTGCCGAAATAGCCGAACACCCAGCGCAGTTTTTCTTCGCGGGTCATGGCCTTGACGGCGAGTTCGGCGCGCTTGTCGGCGCTCAGGGAACGGTCCAGCCACGGCTTCTGGGCCGGGGCGGCGGGTGCATCGGCGGCGAAGGTGGACAGCGGGAAGGCGGCGGCCAGGGCCGCAACGAGGGTCAGTTGATTCAAACGCATGGGACGAGGCTCTCTTAGGATACGGATCGTTATAGGTATGCGGTACAGGGCCGCCGCGGACGGGCCGCGGCGGCGATCAAGCAAGTCGGGATCGGATCAGACGGCCTTGACGTCCACGTACATGCGGGCGTATTTCGCGCCAAAGTACAGGATGAACGCGTAGCAGACGGCCGGGATCAGGAACGAGGGCTGCAGGCCGATGACGTCCGCGGCCTGGGCCTGGATCACCGGCACGACGGCGCCGCCGGCGATCGCCATCACCAGCAGGCCGGAGCCCTGGCTGGTCTGCGCGCCCAGTTCGTGCACCGACATGCTGAAGATGGTCGGGAACATGATCGAGTTGAACAGGCCGACGGCCAGCACGGCCCACATCGCGAAGTGGCCATGGCCGAACGTGGTCGCCACCAGCAGCGCGATGCACACGGCGGCGTTGAACGCGAGGACCTTGCCCGGGCTGATGGTGCGCATCACGGCCGAACCGATGAAACGGCCGACCATCGCGCCGCCCCAGTAGTAGGCGACGTAGTTCGCGCCGATCTCGGGCGTGAAGCCGGCGATGGTCGGGTCGCCCAGGTAATTGATCAGGAAGCTGCCGATGCTGACCTCGGCGCCGACGTACACGAAGATCGCCAGCACGCCCAGCATCAGGCGCTTCTGCTTCAGGATCGAACCGGTGCGCGCCGTGCCGGTGTCTTCGTCACGGATGACCGGCAGGCGGATCACGGCGAACAGGATGGCCAGGATCGCCAGCGTGGCGGCCAGGCCCAGGTAGGGGCCCTGCACGGCCTGCGCCTGCGCCAGTTTCTCGGCGGCGGTCATGTGGTTCGGATCGGCGACGGCCGAGATATGCGACAGGATCAGGTAGCCGCCGACCGGTGGGCCGACGAAGGTGCCGAAGGAATTCAGGGCCTGGGTCAGGTTCAGGCGGCTCGACGCCGTGGCCGGCGGGCCCAGTACGGTGACGTAGGGATTGGCCGCCACCTGCAGGATGGTGATGCCGCCGGCCAGCACGAACAGCGCGAACAGGAACAGCGCGTACACGCTGGTGGCGGCCGGGTAGAACAGCGCGGCGCCGACGGCGCACACGGCCAGGCCGACCACGGCGCCGGCTTTGTAACCGATGCGTCGGATCAGCGCGCCGGCCGGGATCGACAGCAGGAAGTAACCGCTGAAGAAGGCCAGGTTCACCATCATCGCCTGTACGTACGTCAGGTTGTAGACCGATTTCAGGTGCGGGATCAGGATGTCGTTCAGCGACGTCAGCAGGCCCCACATGAAAAACAGTGCGGTGACGACGGTCAGCGGGAAGGTGTAGCTGGGCTGGGCCCGGTTGGCAGGCTCGACGGCAGCCGTGGTTTTTTTCCAGCGGCGGACCTGGCAGCGGTTTGTATCGTTCTGAAGATGGTGGCGTCACCTGGAAGCATCTGGAAGGAAACGGACTTCCCGATGGAATTCTCGGCCGAATCGGCGTGAGCGTC